>JAHDYM010000152.1 GCA_023383705.1 Gammaproteobacteria bacterium
AGGACGACGATCCTGCGCAGTTCGCGATGACTGGGGATGCTGAGTGCCATGGGGCTCTGCCTGTATGTTCAGGCTTGTTCGAGTTCCACAAGGGTACCGCAAAAATCCTTGGGATGGAGAAAGAGCACCGGCTTGCCATGCGCGCCGGTCTTCGGCTCGCCATCGCCCAGCACCCGTGCCCCGGCCGCCTTCAGGCGGTCGCGGGCAGCCAGTATGTCTGCCACCTCGTAGCAGACGTGATGCATGCCGCCCGAGGGGTTGGCCTGCAGGAACCGCGCAATCGGCGAATTCGCGCCGAGGGGGGCCAGCAGCTCTATCTTGGTGTTTGGCAGCACCACGAATACGGTGGTCACGCCATGCTCCGGCAGGTCCGCAGGTGCCGATACCTGTGCGCCGAGTACGTCACGATAGGTTGATGCCGCCGCCGCAAGATCCGCGACCACGATCGCCACATGGTTGAGTCGTCCGATCATTTGAGGCGGCCTTCCTTCCAGAAATCGCGTACCAGTTCCTGTGCGGCGACGCGCGGCGACAGCCTGCCGGCCGCAACTTCTGCCTCGAGTGCCTGCATCCGCGCTGCCGCTGCCGGATCCTCGCGCAGCATGGCCAGCAGGCTCTCGGCGGTCTCGCTCCACAGCCATCGCCGTGCCTGGCTGGCGCGTGTGGCGGCCAGGTCACCGCTGGCCGTCATGGTATCCCGGTATTCCCCGATAAGTGCCCAGATCCGGTCGATGCCGCGGCTTTCCAGGGCCGAGCAGGTTTCGACCGGCACTTCCCAGCGCGCGGAGCGCGGACGCAGGAAGCGCAGGGCATTCCGGTAATCAGCCGCGGCGCGCTGCGCGGTGGCGGCGAGTTCGCCATCAGCCTTGTTGACCACGATCAGGTCGGCGAGTTCGACGATGCCGCGCTTGATGCCCTGCAGTTCATCGCCGCCACCGGGCAGCAGCAGGAGCAGGAACAGGTCGGTCATGTCGGCGACGGCGGTTTCCGACTGGCCCACGCCTACGGTCTCGACGATCACCACATCGAAACCGGCCGCTTCGACCAGCAGCATGGTTTCCCGTGTATGCCGCGTGACGCCGCCGAGCGTGCTGCCGGCCGGCGAGGGCCTGATGAAGGCTTCCATGCGCCGCGACAGCGTTTCCATGCGCGTCTTGTCGCCGAGTATCGAGCCGCCCGACAGTGCGGAGGAGGGATCGACGGCCAGCACGGCGACCTTGTGCCCCTGGTCGATGAGATGGTTGCCGAAGCTTTCGATGAAAGTGGACTTGCCGACACCCGGTACGCCGGAAATGCCGATGCGGATCGATTTGCCGGCCAGCGGTGTCAGGATGCCGAGCAGCCGGTTGGCAGCCTCGCGGTCATCGGCACGGCTGGACTCGACCAGCGTGATCGCGCGGCCGAGCGCGCGGCGATCACCGGCAACGAGCGCCGCTGCGAGCCCTTCCGGATCCCGGGCCGGGTCTGCAGCGGCATGGGGCGTCGGCATCGCCTTCGGTCTCAGCCAAATTCCACGATCGGCTGGTCGACGACCAGGCTCTGGCCCTGTTCGACCAGCACCTTGGCGATCGTCACGTCGTCGGTGGCGCGCAGGCTGTTCTCCATCTTCATGGCCTCGATCACGGCGATTTCCTCGCCGGCTTTCAGTTCCTGGCCAACCTTTGCGGTGAGCCGGACCAGCAGCCCGGGCATCGGCGAGAGCAGGAACTTCGACAGGTCCGGCGGGGTCTTGGCGATCATCAGGCGATTCAGCGCCGCCGTGCGTGGCTCGCAGACCAGCGCATCGGTCTGTGCACCCCGGTGCGTGAGCCGGTAACGCACGCCGATCCGGTCGAGTTGCAGGCATGAGGGCTTGCCATTGATTTCCACGCGCACCAGCGGTTCGCCAAAGCGCCACGCGGTCTGCACGCGGAAGGTCTCGTCGTCGAGCCGGACTTCGCAGCCTTCGTCGAGTGCCACGACTGCGACCGGATGCTGGTCGTTGCCGATGCAGACCACGAAATCGCTGCCGACGCGCCGTTCATGGCTCGGCAACTGCCCGGACAGCCTTGCGGCACGGTCCATGAGGCGGCGATGAATGGTGGCGGCGACGATGATGGCGAGCTTCGGATCATCGCGCGGCACATCGGCGGTATGGAAACCGTCGGGGTATTCCTCGGCGATCAGGTTGGTGCTGAGCTTGCCCGCGCGGAACCGCGGGTGGGAGATCAGCGCGTTCAGGAAGCTGATGTTGTGCGATACGCCGCGGATGTAATAGGCATCGAGCGCCTCGCCCATGCGCTCGATGGCCTGCTCGCGGTTGTCGCCGCTGGTGATGAGCTTGGCGATCATCGGGTCGTAGTACATCGAGACTTCGCTGCCTTCCTCGATGCCGGTATCGACGCGCACGTGTTCGCTGGCAGCGGGCGGCTGGCAGCGGACCAGTCGGCCGATGGACGGCAGGAAGTTGCGGAAGGGAT
>JAHDYM010000046.1 GCA_023383705.1 Gammaproteobacteria bacterium
CTGATCGCCGCCCTGCTCGGCATCCTTGAACCGGCGCTGATCGTCGGCATGGGCGTTATCGTACTGGTCATCGTGCTGGCCATCCTGCTGCCGATCTTCGAACTCAACCAGCTGGTCAGCTGACCGGCCCGCCGGCGGCCGCAACCGGCTGCGGTATCAGTTCACAAAACAGGGAAATTGGTGTTGTCAGGCGGCAGTGGCGTCATTATAAAAACGGCGTGCGCTTTGAACATAAGGAAGTTCGCATGGGCCGCAAAGCTGTCGTGCATAAGGTGCCGGAAAGGATTTTCCCGAAGGATCCGCCACCGGAAGTCACCGACGAACTGGACGAGGTTGAAGCCGAGGCTGACGCCGGGGATGCCGATGACACCCTGATCAGCGACAACGTCGGCGAGCCCTCGGTCGAGATCAACGTGGAAGGACTGATTGCCGAACTTGAAGCCGAATCCCGCTTCGTCAGCAAGCCCGACATGATTTCCGCACGGCGCAAACTAGAGGATTTCCTCGAGCGCCGCCGCGTGGCACGGGAAATCGAGGACTTCGACGATTTCAAGGTCTGCGACTAGCGGCAACGGCGGGGAATCCGCATCAGGCAAAGTCCCGGCTGCGAACCGCCAGGGCACCGAGCGCGGCGCTGCGATCCTCGGCCCGGGACACGACCACATGCAGCACATCGCCCTGGCGCTGCAGTTGCCCCTTTACAGCCAGCAGGCGTGAGCCAAGCAGGGCCTGGCGTTGCCGTTCCGCAAGCCGGGGCCAGACGACCAGGTTCACGTATCCCGTTTCATCCTCCAGCGTTACAAACATCACGCCGCCGGCACTGCCCGGCCGCTGGCGAGTAATCACCAGACCGGCAACCCGGACCGGATCATCCCCGGCCATCCCGCGCAGATCTTCCGCAGTCACGAAACCCTCTCGCCGCAGATCCCCGCGCAGCAATGCCAGTGGATGCCGGCCGAGGCTGAACCCCATGCTCGCATGGTCTGCGCTGATATCGTCGAACTCGGTCGGCGGCCGCAACAGGGGAATCCCCTCTGCCACGCCGGGTACCGGGAACAGCGGCAGCATCGGCTCCGCACCCGCCACTTCCCAGCGCGCCCGGTAACGGTGCCCGGCAATTCCCGCCAGCGCCCCGGCTGCTGCCAGGATGCCGAGCTCGTACTGTTGCAGGCCGGTCCGCACATGCAGGTCCTCGACGCTGGCAAACGCCTGCTGCCCGCGTGCCGCCAGCACGCGCATGCCGGTATCCCGGCCCAGTCCGCCGGCCAGGCACAGGCCGAGACGCAAGGCCGGCTGGCCGGCTGAACCCGCCTCCAGCGTGGATTCCCACTGGCTGCGGTTGACATCCACCGGCCGGACCTCGACGCCGCTGCGCCGGACATTCCGCAGCAGTTGCGCCGGCGCATAGAAACCCATCGGCTGGCTGTTCAGCAAGGCACAGGTGAACGCGGCCGGTTCGTGCGCCTTGAGCCAGGCAGACACATACACCAGCAGGGCAAAGCTCGCTGCATGTGATTCCGGGAAGCCATACTCGCCGAAGCCGCGGATCTGGCTGCAGATCTGCCGGGCAAACTCCGGCGAGTAGTGCCGCTCGCGCATGCCGGCGATCAGTCGTTGTTCAAAAGGCTCCAGGCTGCCCTGTCGTCGCCATGCCGCCATCGCGCGCCGCAACTGGTCAGCCTCGCCGGGCGTGAAGCCGGCTGCCACGACCGCCAGCTGCATGACCTGCTCCTGGAAGATCGGCACACCGAGCGTCCGCTCCAGGACCTGGCGAACTTCGGGCCGCGGGTAGCTGACCGGTTCCTCGCCATTCCGCCGCCGCAGGTAGGGATGCACCATGTCGCCCTGGATCGGGCCGGGACGCACCAGGGCCACTTCGATCACCAGGTCGTAGTAACAGCGCGGCTGGAGTCGCGGCAGCATCGCCATCTGCGCCCGCGACTCGATCTGGAACACGCCCATCGTGTCGGCACGGCAGATCATCGCGTAAACCGCCGGATCCTCGCCGGGCACCGTATGCAACTCGAGTTCCCGGCCGGAATACCCGCGGATCAGCGCGAAGCTCCGCCGGATCGCCGAAAGCATGCCGAGAGAAAGCACATCCACCTTGAGCAGGCCGAGTTCGTCGAGGTCATCCTTGTCCCACTGGATGACCGTACGCTCGGCCATCGCCGCATTCTCGACAGGCACCAGTCGCGACAGCGGCTCGCCGGAAATCACGAAGCCGCCGACATGCTGGGACAGATGGCGAGGGAAACCGTTGAGCTCGCCGACCAGGGTGACGAGCCGCTGGATCACCGGACTGGCCGGGTCAAGCCCGGCCTCGACGATCCGCTCCGGCTTCATGGCACGACCATCCCACCAGTGCATGGCGCCGGCAATGCGCCCGATGTGCGCCGGCGGCAAGCCCAGCGCACGTCCCACATCACGGATGGCGCTGCGCGGTGAATAGGTGATGACCGTTGCCGTCAGCGCGGCCCTGTCGCGGCCATATTTGCCATAGATGTACTGGATGACTTCCTCGCGCCGCTCGTGCTCGAAATCCACATCGATGTCCGGCGGCTCGTTGCGCTCACGGGAGATGAAGCGCTCGAAGAGCATCGACATCCGTGACGGATCGACCGCCGTGATGCCCAGGCAGAAACACACGGCGGAATTCGCCGCCGAACCGCGCCCCTGGCAGAGGATGCCGCGGCTGCGGGCGAAGCGCACGATATCGTCCACAGTCAGGAAATAGGCTTCGTAGCAGAGCTCATTGATCAACTGCAACTCATGCTCCACGAGCCGCACGACCTGTTCCGGCGCTCCGCCCGGCCAGCGTTCACACAGTCCTGCCTGCACACGCGCGCGCAGGTAGCTGGCCGGTGTATGACCCGCCGGCACGAGTTCCTGCGGATACCGGTACTGCAGCTCATCCAGCGAAAAACTGCAGCGACGGGCAATCTCCAGCGTATTGGCCAGCAGTTCTGCCGGATAGATCCCCGCGAGCGCGGCACGGCTGCGCAGATGCCGTTCGCCATTCGGATAAAGGGCATGGCTGCCGCTGCCCAGCGGCTGCCTGGTACGGATTGCAGTGAGCGTGTCCTGCAAGGCCCGCCGGCCCCGCACGTGCATGTGCACATCACCGGCAGCGACTGCCGGCATGCCGGCAGCGGCAGCCAGTCCGGCCAGTTGCCGGAGACGGCGCTGATCGTCAGCACCCGCATGCAGCTCGACTGCCAGCCAGACCCGTCCTGCAAAGTGCTGCTGCAGCCAGAGGGCATCAGCCAGTGCGGGATTTTCAGCCGGCACCCACAGCACGAGACAGGCAGCACCGAGGGCTTCGAGGTCGGAGCGCAGCAGATGGTAGCTGCCCTTGGCGGCAGCACGGCGCCCACGGGTGATCAGCGCGCACAGCGCCGCATAGTCCTCGCGGTCAGTGGCCAGCAGCACGAGGTGCAGGCCATCGGCCAGCCGCAACTCGCTGCCCACGATGAGCTGCAGCGCATGGTTCCGGGCGGCAACATGGGTGCGAACGATACCGGCGACCGAACATTCATCGGTCAGCGCGAGCGCCGTGTAACCGAGTGCGGCGGCCCGCTCCACGAGTTCGGCCGGACGTGATGCCCCGCGCAGGAAACTGTAGTTGCTGACGCAATGCAATTCGGCATATGCCGGGAGGCCGGCGCAGCTGTCAGGCGAAGATGCCATGCAGATACCAGTCCGCCACGCTGCGCAGGTCCTGGTAGATCCACAAACGCGCACCACGGCGATTGCGCGCCATGTAGTAATCACGGCGTATGTCGTCGCCATCCCACCAGCCGGTTTCTATGCGCTCCGGACCCTGCTCGAGGCGGAGCACGCCCTCGTGCACTGGCCGCCCGGCGTCCTGCCGCAGCAACTGCGGCTCCGGGAGTATCCATACCGGCCTGCGGCCCGGGATTCGCGCCTTCGGCGGTACCACGCGGCCGCTACCCAGCGGATCACCGACCGGATGCCAGGCCCGCTCTGGGCGATACTCGTCAGCCAGCGCAAGACCTCGCACGGCATGCCCGCCAAGCCTGGCGCGCAATCTCTCCAGCAGGCCGGACAGGCCGCTGTCCGCCTGCAACTCACGACCGAGCAGGTCACTGCCGGTCATTTCCTGGCCAGCGGAAAGCCTGGCCTGCAACAGCAGCCGCGTGACCGGCGCAGGCAGCACCAGCGCCTCCAGGCGCAGGCGCAACAGTTCGGCAAATGCCGTCGCAACCGCTGCGGGCCGGCGCAACCGGATCAGCAGCTGCGTATCGCTGCCATCCGGATGCCGGAGATGGCAGCACAACATGTCCGTACTCATCTGTGCCGATTTCAGGCGCTCGCCGAGCCGGGACAGGAGCAGCCTGAAGCCTGCCAGCAAGGCAGCGACGGATGTGGTCTCGACCGGCAGTTCCAGCATGTCGGAAAAATGCACTGGCACCACATGGGCCTGCCGCAACTCGGGACAGCGCCCGAAGGCCTGGTCGAGTTCATGCAGCCTGGCCTGGCCAAAGCGGCGCGCAAAACCCTGCCTCGGCAGTCGTACGCACTCCCCCAGCGTCCTGATGCCCGTCTGGGCGAGCATTTCCAGCGTGACGGCAGGCCAACCCAGGTACTCGACGGAAACCGGCAAGAGCCGGTGGCGCAGCCCGTCATGCGTCAGCAAGCTGCACTCGATGCCGGCACGAGCCAGCCACAGCGATCCACGCGCGGTCGGCGCACAGCTGATGACCGGTTCATGGCCGCGCGCGCGCAGGCCCTCCCGCAGCAGGGTCTGCATTCTTTCCGCTCCGCCGAACAGTTGCAGGCTGCCGCCGATTTCCAGCAGCAGCGCATGGCCGCCATCGATGTTCACGACCGGCGTGAAGCTCACAGCCCAGCTCGCCAGCCGCTCCATGACTGCTGTTTCCAGCGGACCATCCGGCAACCAGGCACACAGCCAGAGTGGCAATGCAGAACTCACGGCAGGACAAC
This sequence comes from Gammaproteobacteria bacterium, assembly GCA_023383705.1. Lineage (GTDB taxonomy): Bacteria > Pseudomonadota > Gammaproteobacteria > Steroidobacterales > SHZI01. The sequence continues at coordinate 4,969 of JAHDYM010000046.1, forward strand.
CGTGACCGTGCCCGGGGTACGCAGGCGATGCCTGAATATCTCTGCGCGCACGGCGTCCTGCGCGCCAGGCTGCAAATGCAACTGCATGCGCATCATGGCCGGCGAACGGTCGCGACGGAAACGTGCCGGCCTGACCAGCACGGACCAGACTGGCCGCTTCACCGCCAGCAGATGCAGTCTCTGCAGGGCAACCCGGCTGGCCACACCCGCCCAGGCGATGACCGCGGCGCAGCTCCCCGATCCGAGCGCTGCTTCCGTCGCCCACAGGACATCTGCAGCCCGGCACACATCGGTCACCAGCACCCTCGAGAGCGCGAGACCCTGCCAGCAAAGTCCGGGCGCATAGGGAATCCACGGCGGCGCAATCAGCATGACCCAGGCCGGATCTGCTCCTCCATATCCGCAAGTGAGGCGACCCAGTGCCGGGCTGAGCAGGGCGAGTTCGGCAGCAGTACCCGGCTCGACCAGCAGTTCAGTCAGCCCTCCGCCCGGCCAGCCACCACCGAGCATCGCATCGAGTTCCGGGAACCCGCTGGGCACGTGCATGCTGCCGGCAGCAAGGCTGCCCCGGCATTCCACGCCAGGAATATCGATGCGCACGGAAACTCATCCTGCCATCGACATCCCGTTGCGGATCACGCCGACGACCACACCCTCGATGATCAGATGCTGGGCATCGAGATCGACCTTGATGGTCTCGTAGTCGGGATTCTGTGGCAGGAGGTATACCGTCTTGCCGGTCTGGCGATAGCGCTTGACGGTGACCTCCTCATCCATCCGCGCTACCACGATCTGGCCATTGCGCACATCGGGCTGACGGCATACGGCGACCAGGTCGCCATCCAGGATGCCGGCATCGCGCATGCTCATGCCATGCACGCGCAACAGGTAGTGCGGACGCGGATTGAACAGCGCCATGTCCAGGCGATAGCGTGCCTCGACATGCTCACTGGCCAGCATCGGCTGGCCCGCCGCTACCCGACCGATCAGCGGCAGGCCGGCTTCATGGTCGGTATCCAGCAACTGGATACCGCGCGAAGTACCCGGGATCAGGCTGATGACACCCTTGCGCTGCAGGGCGCGCAGGTGTTCCTCGGCGGCATTGACGGAACGGAAGCCGAGCTTGCGGGCGATCTCCGCACGCGTGGGCGGCATCCCGGTTTCAGCTGCAAATGACTGAATGAATTCGAGAATTTCAGACTGGCGCGCAGTAAGTTCACGCATGGCAATACCTGTATATACAGACAGTAGTGGGATTATATACAGAGATCTGCAACAGGCAACGGCCAGCCAGCATGCCGTTGCCCGGATCGCCAGCACGCCCTGCCGGCACACCGCTCACCCGATCGCTCCATCACCCGGGACAAGCTTGACTCCGCCGGACCTGATCCGACACCGGATCAACGCATGACTGATCCCGCACTCCGATGCTCACGCGACATCAGAAGTTTCAAGCCGCCACCATCGGGCTTCGCCATGGTTGCTTGCTGCTGATTTGTTTGCGAATTCATGCTGCTTCGTTCATCATTGCATCGCACGAGAGTCCGCCCGTTAGCGGGTTTCCTGCCTCTCGGCGACTGACTTTCCCGGGTGTGTATCCATTAAATCTGCTGTTGAGGAACTATTGATATGAAAATGAAATCCGCTCTTCAGGGTAGTGTTCTGGCCGTCGCGATGGTCGTTGCTGCCGGTTGCGCCTCATCGTCCAGCGTCGACGCGCTCTCCGCCCGCCTCGATCGCGTTGCTGCCGATGCCAAGTCCGCTTCTGATGCAGCAGCTGCAGCCAGCGCCGCCGCCAACGATGCCAAGACGACTGCCTCCGGCGCACAGAGCACCGCCAACCAGGCGCTGAACGCCGCCAACCAGTCCCAGTCCTGCTGTGACGCGACCAACGAGAAGATCGACCGCATGTTCAAGCGGAGCCAGGCCAAGTAATACTGGCTATCCTCCGTTTGGGTTTCTGCTGAAGAAACCCGATCAGGAAAAAGCCGCAGCAGCCGCTGCGGCTTTTTTTTTCAGGGTTATGCCATCAGTTGCCGGCAGCGATCGTGGTACCGGCAGCGATCGCGGTACCGACCCGCACGGGGATACCCTCCTGACGGCGGTAGGTATCCTCGACCAGGCGCCAGTTCACGTGCGCCGGGCGGTCCCGCGTGGCCTGCACATACTCTTCGGTCAGCACGGTCATTTCACGATCGCGGGTTGACTTGTCGTCCTCGAGCGGAGGATGGACCTCAAGGTACAGTTCATCGCCTGCCCAACCGAACTTGTAGGGCTGGTTGAGGATCGTCACGGGCATGCCCACCGGTACCTGCGGAAACAGCCATTCGATGTCTTCCGGATACATGCGGATACAGCCGTGGGTAACCTGCATGCCGACACCGACCGGCCGGTTGGTACCGTGGATCAGGTAGCCGCTGATGCTGAGACGCATCGCATAGCGGCCAAGCGGGTTGTCCGGCCCCGGCGGCACCATCTTCTGCAAGGCGCCGCGGCCATCCATCAGATGTTCCTTGCGGATCGACTCGGGCGGATACCAGGCCGGGTCCTTCTGCTTGGCGACGACCGACCAGCGACCTATCGGCGTCGACCAGTCCATGCGACCTATGCTGACCGGGAAGGTTGATACACCCGGCTTGCCATCGACCTCGTGAAAATAATAGAGCCGGTATTCGGCAACATTCACCACCACACCGGTGCGTGCAGGAGGCAACACGAAGCGCTTGGGCAGGGTGACCAGCGTCCCCTCGCCCGGCAACCAGATATCGACACCCGGATTGGCCCAGACGATTTCCTCGTAACCCAGTCCGTGCATGCGACCGATATCGGTCAGCGTATCTTCGTGGCGGGCGGCAACCACGCCGGTGTCGCCCACCAGCTGGCTGTCTGGCTGCAACACCCAGGTATCAGCACCGGCAACTGCGGCTGCCGACAGTGTGAGGCCGGCAAGCAGGCCGGAAATCATGCAGGCATGGCGGCGGATACGGCTCATGGCCTCAGTACCGGATCAGGGACGAACCCCAGGTAAAGCCGCCGCCAAAGCCTTCCAGCAGCAGCAGGTCACCGCGCTTCACCCGGCCATCGCGCACGGCGACATCGAGCGCCATCGGTATCGACGCAGCAGAAGTATTGCCGTGATCCTGCAGGGTCAGCACGACTTTCTCCATGGGCATGTTCAGGCGTTTCGCGGTCGCCTGGATGATGCGTATGTTGGCCTGGTGCGGTATCAGCCAGTCGATGGCCGACGACTCCAGCTGACTGGCAGCAAGCGTCGTCTCCACGATGCCCTCGAGGGTTTTGACCGCAACCTTGAACACCTCGTTCCCCTTCATGTGTATGTAGGGGCCCTCGGTCTCGTCCGGCCTGCGGTGGCGCGAGGCACCATAGGGGTGATAAAGCAGGTCCCTGTAGTTGCCGTCCGCACCGAGGTGGCAGGCCATGATGCCGGGCCGGTCGGATGGCTGCAGGATCACGGCACCGGCACCGTCGCCGAACAGTACGCAGGTATTGCGGTCGGTCTGGTCGGTGATGCGCGACAGGGTTTCTGCACCGACCACCAGCGCACACTTCGCACTGCCGCCGGCAACAAACCGGTCAGCGATGCTCAGGGCGTAGATGAAGCCGCTGCAGGCCGCTTCGACACTGAAGGCCGGGCAAGGACGGATGCCGAGGCGTTGCTGCAGAAGGCAGCCGACGTTCGGAAACACGTAGTCCGGTGTAGTGGTACCGACCACCACGAAATCGATGTCCGCTGCGGTGATTCCGGCCGCCTCCATCGCCTTGCGTGCGGCCCGCTCGGCGAGATCCGCCGTGGTCTGGTCATCTGCAGCGATATGCCGGCGCTCGATGCCGGTTCGCGAACGGATCCACTCGTCAGTCGTATCGACACGGGTCTCGAGCTCGGCATTGGTCAGCACCCGCTCGGGCAGGTAGCGTCCGGTACCGGCAATACGGGAATACTTCATACAACCCGCTCGGTGAGCAGTTCACGAATCTGGTCCGGCACGCGCTTCTCGGCCTCCAGGAGGGCAACGTTGATCGCCTGCTCAAAGGCCACGACATCAGCGCCACCGTGACTCTTGATGACGATGCCATTCAGGCCGACCAGACTGGCGCCATTATAGCGACGTGGATCCAGCCGGCGCCCGAGTGATTTGAGGACCGGCCATGCAACCAGCCCGGCCAGGCGCCGGTAGATGCCGGCACGGAACTCGACCTCGAGGAAGTGACGGATCAGCTTGGCCGTGCCCTCCATCGACTTCAGGGCAATGTTGCCGCTGAACCCGTCGCAGACGATCACATCCGCACGATCATCCTGGATCGCGTCGGCTTCGACAAAACCCACGTAGTTGAGCACGCTGCCGGAAAGCAGCGCGGCGGCCTGCTTGACGGTCTCGTTGCCCTTGATGTCCTCGGCACCGATATTGAGCAGGCCGATGCGCGGCCTGTCGATGGATTCGGTAACGCTGGCAACCACCGAACCCATGACGGCAAACTGGAAAAGCTGCTCGGCCGTGCAGTCGGCGTTGGCACCGAGGTCGAGCATGTGGATGGCGCCATGCCGGGTCGGCAACAGCGCCATGATGGCCGGGCGATCGATGCCGGGCAGGGTCTTGAGCACGAAGCGGCCCGTCGCCATCAGGGCGCCGGTATTGCCGGCACTCACGCAGGCGTTGGCACGACCTTCATGGACCAGGTCGATCGCCACGCGCATCGAGGAGTCCTTCTTCTTGCGCAGCGATTCAGCGGGTGGCTCGTCCATCGCCACCACCTGCCGCGCGTCGACGATCTCGACACCGGTCGGCAAACCACCCGAACTGGCGACGATGGGCTCGATGACCTCACGCTGCCCGACCAGGATGATGCGCACGCCCGGCCGGCGACGCACCAGATCGAGCGATGCCGGAACGCAGATCTGCGCACCGGTATCACCACCCATGGCATCGACGGCGATGGTTACGGCTTCAGCCATCAAGTGGCTCCGGGGAATGGAGGGACGCAGGTCGTCCGTACGGGAATACGGGCCGCCAGCCCGTGCCGGGCGACCTGTCGTTCTGGAAAGCGTCGGACCTAATCGTTATCGCCGGCGTCCGGCGTTTCGATGACCTTCTTGCCCCGATAGTAGCCATCGGCGCTGATGTGATGCCGACGGTGCGTCTCGCCGGTGGCCGACTCAGTCGAGATGGCCGGCGCTTTCAGCCGGTCATGCGACTGGCGCATGCCTTTCCTGGACGGTGTTACGCGACTCTTCTGAACTGCCATTGCAGGTCTCCTGATGATTCAATCATTGCCTGGCTGGTCATTACGTCCCAGCAAAGCAGCCAGTCCCGCCAGCGGACGACGCGCAGGCCCGGAAGCCTCCGCCACACCACTGACGCTCAGTCCCTTGGCATCCCATCCGGCGGGTGCCACACAGTGCTGCCCTTCCGCATGACGTGGGGCAAGCGGCAAGGCCGCCAGTACCTCGTCCTCCACGACCTGGTCCGGCACCAGCTCACCGTCCGTCAGCAGCAGCGTGTCGAACGGATCGGCCAGCCCCTGTGCCTCGCGGTCGGTGCTGACCATGGTCAGGCGCACATCCACGTTCACTGGCCAGTCCAGCGCCTTCAGGCACCGCTGACATGCGACGCGGACGGAGCCACCGACGACCAGGTGCAGTTGCGGATGCCCTTCTGCACCCGGCTGGAATGCCAGTGCCGCCTGCAGCTCCGGCAACGGCTCCGTCTCCGGCCCGTCTGCTGCAGCCGCAAGGCTCGCCAGACGCGGCAGGGACGCGACCGGAAAACGGAAATCCAGTTGCGCCCGCCGGGCCACCAGATCCTCAATTTCAACCGATCCGATACGCCTGGCTGTCATGGCGGCGCCAATGATAGGTAGCGTCTTGATGTGTGTCAAAATCATCTGCTGCTGCGCCCCCGTCATAATCCGGCAACCAGGTCGCAGCCAGTTCAGGAAATTTCGATCATGGGTCATGGCCCCAGAGTGCTTCTGGCTTCCCAGTCAGCCTATCGGCGCGAGTTGCTGGGGCGTCTGCTCGACAGCTTCGACACCCTGGCCCCGGCGGTCGATGAACGACCTCTGCCGGGTGAACTGCCGGCGCAACTGGCGCAGCGACTGGCCGCACTCAAGGCCCATGCCGGCGCGGCCAGGGCCCCCGGAACCGTGGTCATCGGCAGCGACCAGGTCGCGGCCCTGGGCACGCAGATCCTCGGCAAACCGGGCTCCGTGGAGCAGGCCGTCAGCCAGTTACTGCAATGCTCCGGGCAACTGGTGGTTTTCCACACGGCGGTATGCGTACTCGGACCCGGCAGCGAGGCCCGGCTCGACTGCCTGGACACCACACGGGTACGTTTCCGCGAACTCACCGAAGCCATGGCCAGGCGCTACGTGGCGGCCGACCAGCCACTGGATTGCGCAGGCAGCTTCAAGGCCGAACGCCGCGGCGTGCTGCTGCTGGAGAGCATCGACAGTTCCGATCCCACCGCGATCCAGGGACTGCCGCTGATCTGGCTCGCTCAGGCGCTGCAGGAGTGCGGCGTCGAATTGATCTGAGTTGCGCCCTGCATCAGCCTGTCAGCTGCCGGGTGACTGGCGGATGCGTTCAAGTGGCCCGGTGAGGTCATCGCCCAGCGGTGCCTCGATGCTGAGTGCCCCGTGGTGGGGACTCGTGAAAGCCAGCGAGCGGGCATGCAGAAAGAGGCGCGTGAGGCCGTACTTCTGCACCACCGGATCATCGGCAGCGCCGTAACGCTCATCGCCGGCAACCGGATGCCCGATGGATGCGGCATGTACCCGGATCTGGTGCGTGCGGCCCGTGGTCAGGTGCACTTCCACGAGCGCCGCTTCCGCAAAACGCTCGAGGGGCACGAACCGGGTCAGCGCGGCCTTGCCTGCCGCATCCACCCGGACGTGCCGCTCGCCGCCGCGCCGTTCGTCGGTGATGAGTGGTGCATCCACGGTGCGCGCGCGGCCCGGCCAGCGACCGATCAGCAGCGCGAGGTAGCGTTTGTCGATGCTGTTGTCACGGAACTGCGCATGCAATGCCCGCAGCGCGCTGGCCCGTCTTGCCACCAGCAGGCAACCACTGGTGTCGCGATCCAGTCGATGCACGAGTTCCAGGTGTTCACGGGGGCCGCGCACCGCGCGCAGCAGTTCAATAGCACCGAGGCTGATACCGCTGCCACCGTGTACCGCGAGACCGGAGGGCTTGTTGAGTACCAGCAGGTCCTGGTCCTCGTAGAGGATGCAGTCGCTTATCCAGTCGGCGCGCACCCGGGACACCGGCAACGGCGTGCGGGCATCGGCCTGACGGACCGGCGGGATGCGCACCTCATCGCCGCTATTCAACCGGTAACCGGCCTGGGTGCGACGGCTGTTGACCCGCACCTCGCCGCCACGAATGAGGCGATAGACATGCGCACGTGGCACGCCCTTCAGGCGGGTCAGCAGGAAATTGTCGAGACGACGCCCGGCCTCCTCGCTGCCAACCGTGATCCGTTCCACCCGGGGTGCTTCAGCGGTCACGGGAATTCCTGTATCGGCAAGGGCTTAAGCCTCGGATCGCATTGCTGGGGCCAGTTCTCGCTGCTATAGTAATCGACTGCTAGGCCAAGCGTCGCCGACTGTCAAGTCTCAGCGCTGTCTTCGCCCGCGACGGTCGCAGGTTGCGACCTGATCCAACGACAGGGCCATCGGTGACCTATCACACCCCGATGGACCCACGGCCCGCATTGAGGCGGGTCACGAGCGGGCCTCCTGCTGGTGCGGACCAAAAATCCTCCCAGAGTCGGTCAGGCGAGAATTCCAGGAATCTGAAGAGTGACAGCAATCGATCACCGCAGAATGGAATCCAGGCACTCCGCGCCCGGCTACCGCGCCACCCGATGTGGTGCAGCAGCCAGCGGAATATTTTCATGTGCCCCAAAGCCTGACCGTTCGCACCCGGGTAGCCCAGGTATTGTCACGCGTACTTGCGAGTATGTAAGGGTTTATGAAGAGAATGCTTGTAAATGCAACTCAGGAAGAAGAGTTGCGAGTGGCGATGGTCGATGGCCAGCGCCTGTTTGATCTTGATATAGAGAGCCAGTCCCGGGAACAGAAAAAAGCCAACATCTACAAGGGCCGGATCACGCGCGTCGAACCCAGCCTCGACGCGGCGTTCATCGAGTATGGCAGCGACCGCCACGGGTTCCTGCCCCTCAAGGAAATTTCCAAAGAGTACTTCATCACCGAACCCGCACCCGGTGCCCGCATCAACATCCGCGACGTGCTCCGCGAGGGGCAGGAAATCGTCGTCCAGGTCGAGAAGGAAGAGCGTGGCAACAAGGGCGCCGCGCTGACCACCTACATCAGCCTTGCCGGCCGCTTCATCGTCCTGATGCCCAACAACCCGGGGGCCGGTGGCGTTTCCCGGCGCATGAGCGGTGATGACCGCGACGAGATGCGCGAGACGCTCAACGAGATCGGCGTACCCGAAGAGATGGGCATCATCGTGCGGACTGCCGGCGTTGGCCGCTCCGCCGAAGAGCTCAAGTGGGACATGGACTACCTGCTGGGCATCTGGGAAGCCATCAAGAAAGCCGTGGTATCACGCCCCGCCCCTTTCCTGATCTTCCAGGACAGCAATGCCATCATCCGCGCGCTGCGCGACCACCTGGCCAACGATGTCGGCGAGATCCTGATCGACGACGAAAAGACCTATGAGGAAGCCCGCCAGTTCGTCGAACGGGCCATGCCGCAGAACCTGCGCAAGCTTCGTCACTACACCGACCAGGTGCCACTGTTCACGCGCTTCCAGATCGAAAGCCAGATCGAGTCGGCGTTTTCGCATAACGTGGAGCTGCCTTCCGGCGGCAGCATCGTCATCGACCATACCGAGGCGCTGGTTTCGATCGACATCAATTCGGCGCGCGCCACCAAGGGCGGTGACATCGAGGCAACCGCCTTTGCCACCAACCTCGAAGCGGCCGACGAAATCGCCCGCCAGTTGCGCCTGCGTGACCTTGGCGGACTGATTGTCATCGACTTCATCGACATGGGGCCCCAGCGCAACCAGCGTGACGTCGAGAACCGGCTGCGCGATGCCGTACGCATGGACCGTGCGCGGGTCCAGATCGGCAAGATCTCGCGTTTCGGCCTGCTCGAGATGTCGCGTCAGCGTCTCCGGCCGTCGCTGGGCGAGTCGGCCCACCAGCCCTGCCCGCGCTGCAACGGCATGGGATCGATACGCAGCGTCGAATCGCTGGCACTGGCCGTGTTGCGCCTGGTGGGTGAGGAAACCCGCAAGGACCGCACTTCCAGGGTCATCGCGCAGCTGCCGGTTGCAGTTGCAAACTACCTGCTCAACGAGAAACGCGAGTGGATCCGCACCATCGAGGCACGCGACAACCTGCAGGTCATCCTGGTTGCGAACCCTGACCTCGAAACACCCAACTACTCGATCCGCCGCGTGCGCGATGACCAGCTGTCGCTGCCGGAAAACTCGGCGCTCAGCTATCAGCTTGCTGCCCAGGCCATCGAGGAATCGACCGCCGGCGATGAACTGGTGGCGGTCAAGCCACCACCGCAGGCGCCCGCCGTCGCGAGCATCCTGCCAGGTGCACAGGCACCCGCACCGATGCCGCGGGAAGAAGCGGTCGCTGTTGCGGTTGCAACCCCCGGCGTGCTGACCCGCCTGCGCAACTGGTTGTTCGGTACCGGTGCGGTCGGTGCGCCCGACAGCAATTCCGGCACCGACCGCCGGCCGCGCCCTGACTCATCGGCACACCGCGGCCGCGGCGACAGACGTCCAGAGGGTCGCGCACGTGGACCGGGTAGTGACCGTGCTGGTGATCGTGGTGGCGACCGTGGTGGTGATCGTGGCGGACAGCGGCGAGGCAACCGTCCACCGCGGCGTGAGCCACGCGAAAACGAGGGCAGCAACCGTAACCAGGACGCCAGCCGTCAGTCCGAGTCCCGCGCCCCGGCCGAGCTGCGCAATAACGAGAACCGGCGCCCGGAACAGCGCGACAACGACAACCGCCGCGCCGAGAGTCAGCCCGGCGAAAATCGCCAGGCTGAAGGCCGCCAGGCCGGTAATGAGCAGCGCGGCGCTGCCGGCAGCCGCGGTGAACGCGGCAGGCGTAGCCGTCGTCGGCGAGGTGGCAGTGGTGACCGCGATAACCAGGCTGAGGCGCGTCCCGACAATCAGGCCTCGCCGCCGGGAACGGGAGCCAACGGCATCGACCATCAGCCTGCTGAACTGACACCGCGTGCAACGGAGGCGGCATCGCCGCCAATCCAGACCCAGGCACCCGTGCCAGTTGCTGCCCCGGCTCAGGCTCCGGCTCCGGTGTCAGTCCCGGCTCCAGTTCCTGCGCCGGCCCAGGCCCAGGCCCAGGCTCCTGCTCCTGCTCCTGCCCCGGCTCCTGTCCCGGCACCGGTGATGACGACAGCGCCGGCAGCGGTGCCGACCGTTACGCCAACGCCGGCTCCGGCAGCAGCGCCACCCGCACCGCCGGCCGGCAGCATGACCACACACACGGTCTGGACAAGCCGCGACAGCGGGCGTCCGGATGCAGACGGCAATACCTGAGTTCAGCCTGGGGAAGGCTTGTGCCCGGCGAGACGCCGGGCTTTCTCCGTGCTGAGACGTTCGAGTTCGTCGAGGAGTCCGGCCATGGACTCCTCGACCATGTCGAGCACGCGCTCAAAGCCGGTCTCGCCGCCGTAATAGGGATCGGGGATGCTTCGTAGCGTCCGCTCCGGCGCGAATTCCAGCAGGAGCCGGATTTTCCCGTGATACTCCGCCGCTGCAGCTTCAAGCAGGGCCGTGCGATTGTCCTCGTCCATGGCGAGCACCAGGTCGAAGCGGATGAAATCCACCTCATCAACCCGTCTCGCCCGCAACTTCGAGATATCGACGCCACGACGAAGCGCCGCCGACTGCGCCCGTGGATCAGGCGGTGCGCCCTCGTGGTAACCGTGCGTACCAGCCGAATCAATCTCGACCGGCAAGGGCAACTGACGGAGCGCGAGGCGCTGGCGAAGAACGCCCTCCGCCATCGGCGAGCGACAGATGTTGCCCATGCACACCACCAGAACGCGAAAGGTTTCCGGTGCCGGTTGCCGCTTGCCTGGCCAGGGAAACTTCATGATGCAGCACCTGCGGCCCGCATGAACTCCAGTGCGCGCTGCAGGTCCTCCGGCGTATCGATATCCGGCCCATGTGCCTCGATCGCCTGATCAACACGAATCTCGAATCCCATCCACATCGCCCGCAACTGCTCCAGGTTCTCGCACTGTTCCAGATAACAGGGCGGCGACACAGCCAGTGCGCGCAGGGCGCCCGCCCGATACGCATACAGGCCGATATGCCGGGCACTCACCGGCAACTCACCCTGCTCCATGGCCGCTGCAGCCCCGGCGTGACCGGCCGCAGGAATCGGCGCGCGACTGAAATACAGGGCCCGGCCATGCGCATCGCTGACGACCTTGACGACATGCGGACTGCGGTAATCCTCCAGCCGCCGGATCCGGGTACACAGGGTTGCCATCGCCGCACCGGCATGCTCGACCAGGAGGCTGGCAACCTGGTCGATACTCGCCGCAGGCACAAGCGGTGCATCGCCCTGGCAATTGACGACCAGTTCATCATCCGGCCAGCCGCGCAGGTCGGCCACTTCGGCCGCACGCTCCGTGCCCGACCGATGCCGGGCGGAAGTCAGCACGGCTTCGGCACCAAAGCCGCGCGCGGCCGTCATGATCCGCTCGTCATCGGTGGCGATCAGCACCTCCAGCGCACGACTCTTGCGGGCATTTCGCCAGACGTGCTCGAGCACGGGGCGGCCGGCCAGATCCGCAAGCAACTTGCCGGGAAAACGCGACGCCGCATAGCGCGCCGGAATGACCACCCTGAATCTTGCAACTGACATCAAACCAACCCGATCATGCAGACAGCCCCTCGAGACGGGCCAGCAAAAACTCGCGGAACGCTGCCGGCATGTCGATTTCCATCGGTACCACCCACAGCGCGCAGCCCGGCAAGGGCCGGTATTTTACGGCGTCTTTCTCGGTCATGAAGACCGGGGTGTTCTCATCCCTGAACAGCTGCTCGAGCGACACGCGATCGTGGTCGCCTGCCGGCACCGGAACCACCGTGAGCCCCGCAGCAGCGAGCTGCGCGTGAAATCGCTGCGGATTGCCGATACCCGCCAGGACGCGCACCCGCTGGCCGCGAAAACTCTCGAGGCTGCGACGTTCGCCGCCACCCAGCGCGACCGCCGCCACCAGCCGGGGCTGAAAAACCGTGCGCCCCGGAGCGGCCTCGCCGCCGTTCTGCAGTACCGCATCGACCCCGGCCAGCCGGCCCGGCGGTTCGCGCAGGGGACCGGCAGGCAGGAGCAGGCCGTTGCCGAAGCCTCGCGCACCATCGACAACGGCGAACTCGAGGTCCCGTGCCAGCCGGTAGTGCTGCAGCCCATCATCGGCAATGACCAGGTCGACGCCCTCGGCCAGCAACCGTTCACCGGCAGCGACGCGGTCCGGACAGATGCAGACCGGCACACCGGTCCGGCGGCGGAGCAACAGCGGTTCGTCGCCAACCTCCAGGGCCTCGTCGTCAGGTTGCACGAGGTGCGGCGTGGAACGCGTCCGGCCACCATAGCCGCGGCTGACGATGCCGGGTGCAAAGCCCGCCGCACGACAGACCCCTGCCAGCCAGTCGACCACCGGTGTCTTTCCGGTACCGCCGACAGTGATGTTGCCGACCACGATCACCGGCACCGGCAGTCGCCGTGGCAGGCCAGGCCCGGCCTGCCAGTACCAGCGGCGCAAGCTGACAACGACCCCGAACAGCCAGGACAGCGGCGCCAGCAACAGGATTGCCGGCGACCTGCCCTGCCAGCGCGCCTCGAACCACCGGGCCAGGCTAGACGGCGTCATCCCGGAACTGCAAGCGGTGCAGGTTGGCGTAGTGCCCGCCGGCTGCGAGCAATTCCGGATGGCTGCCGGCTTCGACAATCCTGCCATCCGACATGACGATGATCCGGTCGGCGTTCTCGATCGTTGAAAGGCGATGGGCAATGACGAAGGTCGTGCGGTTTTTCATCAGGTGCGCAAGCGCGGCCTGGATGCGCCGCTCGGACTCCGTATCCAGCGCCGAGGTTGCCTCGTCGAGGATCAGGATCGGCGCATTCTTGAGCAATGCCCGCGCGATCGCGATGCGCTGGCGCTGCCCGCCGGAGAGCAGTACGCCGCGGTCGCCGACCCAGGTATCCAGCCCGTCCGGCAACTGCGCGGCGAATTCGTCCACATGGGCTGCACGCGCCGCTGCCTCGATGTCGGCACGGGCTGCGTTCTGGCAACTGCCATAGGCGATATTGCCGGCGATGGTGTCATTGAACAGCACGACTTCCTGGCTCACCAGGCTGATCTGGTTGCGCAGCGCCGACAGGCTGTAATCGCCCAGCGGCTGGTCATCGACCAGTATCACGCCCGAGTCGACATCGTAAAAACGGGGCAACAAGCCGACCAGCGAACTCTTGCCGCTGCCCGAACGGCCGACGATCGCCAGCGTCTGGCCGGCCGGCACCGTCAGGTCGATGTCGTGCAATATGCTGGCCTGGTCGCCGTAGCCGAAACTGACATTCCGGAACTCGACCTTGCCGCTGACGCGTGCCGGCGCGAGCACGCCGGTATCGCGCTCGCCGTCCTCGTCGAGCAGGCGAAACACGCTGGCACCGCCGGCAATTCCGCGCTGCAGGGCTGCATTGACGTTGGTCAGCGCCTTCAGGGGGCGCATCAGCAACAGCAGGGCGGCAATGAAACCGCCAAAGTCGCCGACATCCAGCGCGTTGCGCACCGAATCCTGCGTGGCCACGTAGACCACACCGGCCAGGCCGACGGCGGCCAGGAACACGGTGATGCCGTCGCCGATCGCCTTGGTCGCGAACAGCCGCATGTTCATGCGGCGGTTGTTCTCATTGGCCGTCTCGAAGCGCTGCGCCTCGTATTCCTGGCCGTTGAAAATCTTGATGATCCGGTGACTCTGCAATACCTCGGTGGTGATGCGCGTCAGGTCACCCATGGATTCCTGGATGCGCGTGCTGTGGCGGCGAAACATGCGCGCCAGGGTGCGGATCAACAGCGCCAGCACAGGCGCGGCGACGAACACGAAGGCAGTGAGTACCGGGCTCAGGTAGATCATGTAGCCGATCAGCCCGACCGTGGTGAGGCTGTCGCGGATCAGCACCGTGACCACGTTCGAAGTGGCATCGGCAACCTGCTCGATATTGAAGGTCAGCTTGGAGAGCTGCATGCCGGCGACAGTGGTGTCGAAGAAGCGTGTCGGCAGATCGAGGAACTTGGTGAACACCTCGCCGCGGAGCTTCTTGATGATCTGGCGGCCGATCCAGCCGATGCCATAGGTGGCGGCAAACTCGCCGGTGCCGCGCACCAGGAAGAGCAGCAGGATGCCAAGCGGCAGCCAGCGCCGGATCAGCTCCTGGTAGGGCTCCTCGGCGGCTGGCGGGGCACCGATCGCGCCGATCAGCTTGTTGATCAGGTAGGCAAAGCCGGTATCCGTGGCGGCATAGACCGCCATGCCCAGCGCTGCCACGAGAAAAACCCGCCAGTGCGGCAGGCAATAACCGAGCAGTCGCCGGTAGATCTGGCCGGCGTTCAGCTCGTGCGCTGACGGGTTGCTGCCGGACGTTCCCACCGCTTACGGATCTGCCTGCTGCGTGCGGGCCGTGGTGATCCGGACCTCGACAAAGCCCAGCCGGCCGGCGACATCCATCGCCGTGACCACCGCCTGGTGACTGGCCCGCCCGTCGGCAATCAGCGTCACGTATCGCTCCTCCACCTCCGGCATGACCGTGCGGATCGCCGCCTCCAGGGTCGCCGGACGGGCATCCACCAGCGCCCTGCCGTTGACGCGATACTCGCCTTCGCCGGTGACGGAGATCTCCAGCTGGTCGCGTTCGGCGGTCACCTCGGAGGCCACATCAGCCTCGGGCAGCCGGATCGAAATCCGCGACGGACGGACAAATGTCGTGGTGAGCATGAAGAAAATCAGCAGCAACAGCACCACGTCGATCAGCGAGGTCATGTTGAGATCCGGCTCGTCACGCGCGGTGCTGTTGCGCAGTCTCATCTGGGCTGACCGAGGCCTTCCATGTACTGCTTGCGTTGCAGGGCTGCAACGAGCGCGATGGCATCCTTCTCCATCTGCACCACCAGCGCATCGACGCGGCCACGCAGGTAGCGGTAGCCGATCAGCGCCGGGATGGCGACCATCAGGCCTGCCGCGGTGGTGATCAGCGCTTCGGATATTCCACCGGCCAGGGCCGATGGGTCACCAGCCACGTTGGCGGTGAGGGCCGAGAATGTCCGGATCATGCCGGTGACGGTACCGAGCAGGCCCAGCAACGGCGATATCGCCGCGATGGTGCCGAGGGTATTCAGGTAGCGTTCCAGCTCATGCACGACATGCCGGCCGGTGTCCTCGATCACTTCCTTGAGGCTGCCGCGGTCCTGCTGGCGGCTGGCGAGGCCGGCGGCAAGGATCTGTCCCAGCGGCGAACCGCGTCGCAACTCCTCGATGCGCTGGTGATTGAGCTGGTTGTTGCTGATCCACTCCCAGACCTGTCGCGACAGGTTGCGCGGCACCACCCTCCGGGGCTGCAGGGTCCACAGGCGCTCGATGATGATGGCCACCGCCACGACCGAACAGAGAATGATGGGGACCATCACCCAGCCGCCCGATATCACGATCTCCAGCATGCGCACACGACC
>JAHDYM010000047.1 GCA_023383705.1 Gammaproteobacteria bacterium
GACGACCAGGAGTCATTGTGACTGTTGGGTTCCACACGAAATGACGAAGAGCCGACGGGCTGGTATGGGGGAACAAAGAGGAAGGCTGGCGTGTCGCGCGTCAGCTAAGACTCGGCCAGCGGCAGGCCCAGCAGCACGGGTGCGTCGGCGTCGAGGATCAGGATGCGCACATCGGCCTGGCCAGCCAGTTCAAGGATGTTCGCCAGGTCGTCCGGCATACCCTTGTTTCGATGTTCCTGCCGAAGCTGATTCGCACCGATGCCTTCGGCATGCTCCAGGTTCTTGTCCGTCCAGGGCGTGGAGATCAGCTTGACGCCAATCGCCGGGCTGTACGGCACCCGGAACGCGATGAACAGGAAGGCCTCCGGCGTGGCGAGGTCTGCCAGGTTGGCTAGGTATTGGCCGGTTTCCTCGCTGATGTGTGCGCTGCTGATTTCCCAGCATCGACTGTAGTAGCCGGTCTCGAAACTCAGGCGCTGCACGACTTCCCGCGCCGCCTCTGCCGAATAGGTGTCGCCGACGTGGATTGGGCGGCCGTCGAAGTCGTCGCCATGGATGGCATAGACCACGGCGCCGATCACGCCTTCGCCGCTGACACCTTCACCGACGTCACATTCGGCCAGTACCTCGGCACTCACGGGTTCGGGAGCATTCCTGACCACGGCGAAATCGCTGGTGACGATGCAGGACGATGAAATCAGCTCCTCGTCGGAGAGGTGCTGTTGGCTCGCGTGGATGCTTCGCCAGACATGCGGGCTTCCGTCCTCGTAGCTGATGCACAGCGTGCGGACGATTTTCAGATTCCAATAGCCGCGAAGAAAGGGATTGGGTTTCTGGGACATGGGAACTCTCCAGATTGAATAATGGAGCCAATCCCCGCCACCGGGAATTGGACCCGGTGGGTTGAAAGTGGAAAATGCGTCAGGTGGCGCTGATCGTTGGCGTCTGGGCCAGCCGTTCGGCGACGCGATGGCGCACATTCAGGCGGAATTGCTCGTCGTTGATGCTGGCGAGCAGGTTGGCGGCTTCCAGCGCGATCAAGGCCGAGGCCTCTTCGATGTCGGCGGCCAGAATGGTGTTGCGCAGTTGATCGCCGAGTTGAAGCGCCTGCGAGGACGTTCTGAAGACCTGGACCTCGCGGCTCAGGTAGCAGCCGTTACCGCCGAACTCGAATAGCCTTGGCTTGCTGCAATACCAGCAGCCCTCGAACTGGATGGCGGTCAGATGATGGCCGTCGTCGAAGCGGGAGGCGATCAGAAGCAAGGCTTCCAGGTCGGCGCTGTCCTCGAATTGGTGGTGCTCGATCAGGTTCTCCAGCTCCCAGTCCTGGTCAGCACCGAAGTGCGCGGCCAGCCGTTCAAGCAGAGGCGGAATCGACAACCCTTCATCGTCAGGAGTGGGGATACCGAGTTGCGTGGCCAGGTCTTCCAGACCGTCCAGCACATCGCTCCACTGGGGATCGTTGGTCTCCGTGCCTTGGGCGATATAGGCCTGTCCGTTGCCGGGATGGCTTTCGTCCAGCGCGAAGGTGCCGAATAGCGCCTTGATGACGGGCGTCACGCGGTCGAGCACGAGCACGCCGGTGCCTTCGTAGTAGTTGTTTGCCATGGTGGCTCCTTTCGAGAAGTGAGCGGAGCCAGCCCGTGCGGACGATGGCATCCGCATGGGAGAAGCCCAAGGCCGGACGGCACTGGGCAAGGTCGAAAAATGCGAGGGACATGGCCTCGGGTCGAGGCGCATGTCCCTCATGGGGAGTGAAGGCAGCGGAGGTGATGTACCCCGGGGCAACTCACCAGCCGCTGTAGTTCAACAGCAGGTCGGCGATGACCGTGCGGCGTTCCAGATCGAGACCGTCGAAATCCGACAGCCCGTGGAAGTGGCAGCGCTTGAGCATGGCACCGCCCTCGCGCGCGTTGTAGAAGCTGAACATGGCAGAGAGGAACATGCGTTCCCCGCTGCTCAGGACGCCGAGGGCGTCGTTGGCACGCAGCAGGTTGGGACGCAGGTCCCACTTGCTCTTGGCCTGGTTCAGACCTTCGCGGGTGCCGTCGCCGAACCATTGCGGGCCGGCGATCTCGACACCGCGCTTCCAGGCCTCGAAGAAGGCTTGGGGCGCGGCAGCGAAATGCTGCTCTTCCCGCATGATCTGATCGACGACTTCCCGTGGCAGTAGCTGGTTCATGACGTGATTCCTCCAGTTGGATCAGGGCGTGGCGAGCTGGGTCCAGCCGCCTCTTTCGAGGGCACGTTGAGCCGCGGCGTAGCTGCGGAAGTACTCGCGGGATTCCCGCGAAACGGGACCCTCGGTATCGCGCGTGCCGATGTAGTGACCGGCGGCGCTTTGCAGGACTTCGAGCGGCAGGAACTTGCCGCAGTAGGTCGAGGCCAATTGCCCGAAGGTTTGGCCGAAAGAGGCTTGCTGGGACATGGACGGGCTCCTTTGAAAAGCGGGGCCTTGTCCCTCACGGGATGGCAGCTCCCGCATGCGGTTGAAAAAAGGCATCGACGTCACGAGGACGCGCGTCCGCAGACTCGATGCGATGCGGACTGGTGGGTCGCGCGGAGAGAACCCCGCGGCAGCCTGGAACCCTGGCTGCTGGCATGTGCTGACGAATCAGCGAACATGCGGGCAGCTTCGTGCGAGGGCCGCTCGGCGTCAGTGGGAAAACGGCATCCGGCCCAGCCCCGATTGATGGGTGCAGAAAAAAGAAACCCCGCATCGAGTGCGGGGCTGTCAGGAGGGTGCGGTGGCGCTGGGTCAGTCGGGCTTGTCGCCCAGGACATGCTGCTTCCACAGGTCGAATGCCTGCTCGGGCGGAAGCTCGGCGAGGATGACGATGGACTGGGCCTGCCGGCTGCGCAGCTTTGCAAAGTACGCCGCGCGGTCGGCAATGGCCTTGAGCTTGATGCCCTTGATGAACAGCAGTTTGCCGTCCTTGACGAACAGCACCTTGTTGCCGATGTCGCGGTTGAACGCGGCGCGCACCTTGCGTTCCGCGTGCATGGCATCGGCCAGCTCATCGACCAGGAAGTCGAGCGTCATGTCGATGTAGTGAGGGTCTTCGCCCTCCCGACCGAGGTCGAGCGGCGCAGGTGGCAGGCCTTTGGCGAAGGCTTCGGCCTGAGCCAGCAGCGCGGCCTTGCCGTTGAGCGCGTAGAGGAACGTCGATCCGCCATGCCCGTCGTTGCGAGCCTCGGCGATGGGAGTGCCGTCGAAAACGACGGTGGCGCTGAAGCACAGCGTTTCCTCGCTGGCGAAGTCGGCCACCTTGAGGTTCTTCAGCGTGATGCGGTCTTGCTTGGTGATGGTTTCCATGGGAAGTCCTGAAATCGACCGGGCGGCGACATGCCCCTGACGGGACGTGGCGACCATCCCTTGGGTTGGAGAAAGGAGGCATCGATGCCCCGGTGGGCAGCGTTCGCCGGTGAGATGCCGAAGCGAACTGGCGGGTGGCGTGGGCGGAACCCACGGCAGCCTGGACACCCTGGCTGCGGGCTGCTGCCGATACATCGGCAATGCAGGAAGGAGAATGGCGCAGCCCGCAGGCTGCGTCGCCGATCAATCCGAAGCGGTCGAGCCCGTCTTGTGCAGGCACTGCACCAGCCGGTGGCCCAGCCAAGCCATGCACGGGACGGCCATGGAGTTGCCGATCGCCTTGTAGCGAGGAGCATCCGCGGCGAGCTTGCCGCGGTACGGGATCAGCGTGTAGTCGTCGGGCATGCCTTGCAGCCGCTCGCACTCCATGGGCATCAGCCGCCGCACCCGCCAGTGCGACCAGTCGCCGGGTCCGGGGTCGTTCCAGTCGTAGCGGAAATGCGCCTCGAAGTCGGGAGCCAGCACATGGGGCTTGTCCGCGCCGCCGCCGCTGGCGCGCAGCGCGGCCGCTACGTTGCCGCCCAGCTCGGCGGCAAGACCCTGCTGCCGTCCCCGCAGGGCAACGCAGGCCACCATCGGCACGCCATAGCCCGGCTTGCCGTTGGACAGGACGGTGCAAGCCACCTGTCCATGACCCGACTCGTAGCGCACTTCGCCGCGGTTGTTCTGCGCGAAGGCGATGGCGGGCACCACGCCAGCGTTCGCATGACTGTGGCGATGCCCGCCGGCACGCAGCGTCGGCGTCAGGTCGAGCGTGGCATCCGCGCCGCTGCCCTGGGCGGTGAAGGCGATGATCGGCACACCCTTGCCCGTACCGTCCTCGCTGCTGCCCTTGCCGTTGTTGGCGGTGTCGAGGGTATGGCTGATGTTGCCCGCGACGGACTGCACCAAGTAGGTCTCGGTGCAGATGTCGTGCTTCGGGCCACCCGCCATCAAACTGGCTGCAAGATCGGTCGGACCACGCCCATTGCTGAATCCGAACGTCGTCGTGACCTGGCCGTAGGGCTGCTTCAGTCCTGCGTATCCGCCTGCTGCTTCAGCACCCGGTCCAGCAGCGCGGGCAGCTTCTTGCCACGGCGCGCGGCCCGCAGAAGAATCCCCGAGCAGGCCTGCGCGCTCAAAAAGTACTTCGGCGGGATCGAGGTCATCACCACCACATGCCACAAGAAACACACGCTTGCGGCGTTGGGCGACACCGAAATATTGAGCGTCGAGCACGCGCCAGGCGATGCGGCGGCGGGGTCCAGACACACAACCAGCGTGCGCCCATTTTTCCCCTGGCGGCTGGAGCGCACGGCCTTCTCCGGCCAGTGCGCCCAGGAAATGCCCGAAGGCATTGCTGCGGTCGTTGAGGACGCCGGGGACGTTTTCCCAGACGAGCGTTGCCGGCGGGCGGCGGTCTTGGTGGCGGGTTTGGTCGATGGCATTTGCAAGCTCCACATAGGCAAGGGTCAAGGCTCCACGCGGGTCATTCAGCCCCTGGCGCGCGCCGGCCACGCTGAACGACTGGCACGGCGTGCCGCCGACCAGGATGTCGGGTGCCGGCACGGTGCCGGCGAGCACCTGGCGGGCGATCGCGGTCATGTCGCCCAAGTTGGACACGTGGGGGTAACGGTGGGCGAGCACGGCGCTCGGGAAGGCGTCGATCTCGGCGAACCACGCGGCTTGCAGGCCGAGTGGATGCCAGGCGAGGCTCACGGCCTCGATGCCGCTGCACACGCTGCCGTACAGCAGTGGCGCGGCCTGGGGCGCACCGCGAAGGGTGCGAGGTTGCGGGTTCATGTCGGGTCTCCTGTTCGTGTGGCCCTGGGCGGGCCGGGACGTTGATCGGCAGGAGAAAGGCGCCGAAGGCCCTGCGGCCTTCGGCTCGGGAGGACAGAACCACCCGTGGGCTGTTGCAGGCCCGGTCGTCGCTAGAACCGTCTGCACATCAGCAATCACACCCGGCCCATGTCGTGGCTGGGGCCGGCATCGTCTGGCGTGTATCCACACACAAACGGAGCCCAGTGTTTCGCCGGCGGGCACCGGCACCGAATACCGCTGACCACGAAGGGTCTCCGGGTGGCTCGCGCAGCTTGGCAAGCCATCGGGGAACCCTTCGCAGTAGGCGGGAGAACCAGATCAACAGAGCACGCATGGCGTGCATCGGCGAGAAGCCACCTTCTGGTCCCGCGCGACCGGGGACGGTCGCGTGGGACGCGCACACGGACAAGAAGGCGTTGCGCGCTGGGCGTCCCGCAGGGCGTGCGGGACACAGGCCGCGCCGCCGATGGCGGACACGGCTCACGGGGAACGGGGTCGGTCAGGAGCCTTTGCGGGCGCTGTCACTGGTACGGCGCGGGCGCGAGGCCCCGCGCTTGGACGTGCCGGATTCGACCGGCAGCGTGCCTTTGCAGTCGGGGTAGCGACTGCACGACCAGAACGGGCCGCTCTTGCCGGTGCGCTGGCGCGTGGGTGCGCCGCACTGCGGGCAAGCCGGCCCTTGGGGAACCTTGATGGACAGGGATGTGCTGCCGTACTGCGCGATCAACTGGGAAATCCATGCGGCCTGCTTGCCGATGAACATGTCCAGCGTGAGCTGGCCGGCCTCGATCATGTCCAGCGCCTGCTCCCAGACGGCGGTGGTCCCTGGGTCGGCAATCGCTGCGGGCACCGCGTCGATCAGGGTGAAGGCAGCTTCCGAGGCGCGGATGGAGCGCCCCTTCTTCACGAGGTAGCCCCGCGTCAGCAGGCCGGTGATAATGTTGGCGCGCGTGGCTTCGGTGCCGATGCCCGTCGTGTCCTTCAACTTCTGCTTCAGGCGCGGGTCGGTCACGAAGCGCGCAACACCTTTCATCGACTTGACCAATTCGCCCTGGGTGTAGGGCTTGGGTGGCATCGTCTTGAGCGCCTTGATCTCGGCCTCGGCCACCTGGCATGCCATGCCTTCGCGCAGCGCGGGCAGAGCCTGGCTGCGCGCGGCGGCCTCGCCATCCTCGTCGGGCTGCGGCTCGGCCAGCACCAGGTGCCAGCCCTTGACGATGACTTGCTTTCCCGTGGCCGCCAGCGTTTGCTGGCCGCAGGAGAAGTTCGCCACGGTGCGATCGAACTCGTGATGTGGCAAGAATTGGGCGAGGTAGTGCGCCCGGATCAGCCGGTACACCGCCAGTTCCTTCTCGCTCATGGTCGAGAGGTTCGACGGTTCGAGCGTCGGGATGATGCCGTGGTGCGCTGTGACCTTGCCGTCGTTCCAGGCGCGTGAGCGCTGAGAGCGGTCGAGCTGGCCCATGATCGGGCGCAACGATGGATCGGTCTTGAGCAGGCTGTCCAGAACCGTGGGCACCTCGGCGAACATGCTTTCGGGCAGGTAGCCGGAATCGGAACGCGGGTACGTGGTGGCTTTGTGCGTTTCGTACAAGGCCTGGGCGATTTCCAAGGTCTCCTGAACGTCCAATCCAAGCTGCTTGGAACAAACCTCCTGGAGCGTTCCCAGGTCGAACAGCAGCGGCGGACCTTCGCGCACGCGCTCGGTCTCGACCGACACCACCTGGGCACTGCCGGCTGTGCGGATCTGCTGCGCGGCCTGCTGGGCGACGGACTGTTGCACGCATCGGCAGGCGTCGTCTGTGCAGCCTTCGGGCGGGACCCACTGCGCGCTGAAAATCTGGCCGCCTGCGGACAGGGACACGTCGATGGCCCAAAACGGCACCGACTTGAAAGCCGCGATCTCGCGGTCGCGGTCCACCACGAGCTTCAGCGTCGGGGTTTGGACGCGCCCGACCGACAGCACGCCGTCGTAGCCCGCCTGCCGCCCCAGCACCGTGAACAGCCGGCTGAGGTTCATGCCCACGAGCCAGTCGGCCCGCGAGCGTGCCAGTGCCGAGAAGTACATCGGCAGCGTATCGGACGACGGCCGCAGCTTACCGAGCGCGGTGCGGATCGAGGCATCGTTGAGCGCCGACAGCCACAGGCGTTCGATGGGGCCTCGGTAGCCACACAGGTCGATGATCTCGCGGGCGATCATCTCGCCCTCGCGGTCGGCATCGGTGGCGATGACCAGGTGGGTCGTTTTCGCCAGAAGCGCCTTGACGACCTTGAATTGCGTGGCGGTCTTCGGTTTGACCTCGACCCGCCATTGCTGGGGAATGATGGGCAACTGGTCCAGCGACCAGCGCTTGAGCGCTGCGTCATAGACCTCGGGTGCTGCCGCTTCTACGAGATGGCCGATGCACCAGGTGACGGTGACGCCGGAGCCGCTGAGACAGCCTTCACCGCGCTGTGTCGCGCCGAGAATCCGGCCAATGTCCTTGCCCTGGGAGGGCTTCTCGCACAAGAACAGCCGCATGTCCGTCCATCCGATTTCCGTGGTTCACTGAGTTGCTGGAAACGAGGATGCCGAGCACCACCAGAGGCAGCAGCAAACAAGCCGCATGCGGCGGCGACCACTTTCACGGGATGGAATGGCTGGGGCGGGAATGGCGTGTGGCCGGGGGTGTGCGGGCCAGGAGCCGCGATTTTCAGGAGCGCGTGGAAGCCGGTGGACGTTGATGGAGCTATCCCCTGGGGATAGCTCGCGAGAGCATGGAGGGCGGCGAAGACGTGCGACCGCCCTCCATGTCGGTTCACTTCCTGCGCTTGGCTTCTTTCGGCGCAGCCGGCTCCTGCGCGGCCTGGGGCTTGGGTTCTGCCTCCTGCGGCTTCGGACTGAGGGCCACGGACTCGATGCGGAATGGCAGGATGCCGACGCTGCGCGCGTTGATCTGCCAGGTCTCACGCGGCTGATCCTCATTGTCCGTCCAGGGTTCGCGCTCCATGCGGCCGACGACCAGAACGCGCATGCCCTTCTGGTAGAGGTCCTTCCAGTGCGCGGCGTCGCGGTGCCAGATTTCCACCGGCGCCCAGAAGCCGCCGCGATCCTCGAAGGTTCCATCCTTCTTGGGGATGGGGTTGTCGAAATAGACGTTCAGGCGCAGCAGGCGGCTGGGTTCGTCGTTGCCGTTGGGGAACTCCCGATACTCGGGGGGCGAACCGATGTTGCCCTCGCCAGAAAAATGCGTGCTCATGTTGCAATCTCCTTGGTGGTTGAAATACCCACACCTGGTCGGTGGCGGGCGCATGCTGGGATGCCCGACGCGATCACCGATCGCGCATTGCGGGTGGGGTGGACTTGAGCCGGCGCAGGTAGGCGTCTTCCGCCTCGGCGGCTTTGCTGGCGCATTCCTGGGCCTGCCTGCCCAAGGTGTGCAACAGGCTGATCTGCATGTTGAGCGTGATGCGCTGAAGCTCGATCGCGTGCAGGTCGGCCAGCAGGTTGACCGGCGTGCTGGTGCTCGCCATCAGCTCCTGCCACAAGGCCACGCCCATGGCTGACCTGTCGTGCCTGCGCCAGCGCAGAAACGCCGTACCTGCGCCAGTGGTCTGCTGGGCCAGTTCGATGGGGAGCAGGTGGAAGGGATGCCCGACTGCCTGTTGCAGCACCTGTCGCTGCGCCAGGGCAATCAATTCGTCGCGCATGGCGAAGCACTGGCTGGCCCAGGCCTCGAAGTCCCCTTTACCCTTAAAAGGCTTTAAAAAGCCCTTTAGAGAGGCTGCGTGTTCCAGCCGCATGAAGGCTCCCTGTTGCAGACCCTGGAAGTAGCGGGTTTCGCGGATCGGGGCGTTCATGCCTGCTCGTCCTCGTCCTCGCCAGCGCCGGCCTCGGGTGCCTCGGCGGCGATGGCTTCGTCGCTGGGGGAAGCCACTGCTGCAGGGCTATCACCGCGCTGTTGCAGGCCACGGCGCACGATGGGCGGCGCGAATTTCGAGCGGCGCGTGCCTTCCAGCACGTCCTGCGGCAGTTCCCCGAACTTCTCCAGCGCGGCCCGCGCTGCGGCATTCTTCGACGCGAAGTCGTCGCGGACGCATCCTGAATAGCGGTACTGCTGTGCCAGACTGAAAAGACTGCGCAGCGCGTGCGCGCCTTCGTTGAGCCAGCGTTCCAGCGTGCTGCGGTCGATGAGCGCGGTGTGGTGCGCCAGGATCAGCTTGCGGGCGATGTCGTCGTAGTCGGCCAGGAGATAGACGGCGGCAAAGCCCAACTGCGCATTGACGAACAGCGGGAGCTTGACCGGCTGCACGTTGAGGTTTTCGCCCAGGCTCAGCGCGGCGGGCACGCCGGCCAGTGCCTGGTCCACCTGCTCGCGCAGCGATTGCAGCGTGGCCTTGGTCTGGTCGAGCTTTTCCTCGATGCGCAACATCCACCAATCGCTGTACGGGTCGTCCTGCTCCGAACCGCGCTTCATCTTGTTCATCTGGGCGATGTAGCCGTTGAGCCCGACGATGCCGGGTCGCCCGTCCGCTGCGGCGCGGCCGTGCCAAATACGCGAAGCGTGGTGGGTGTGGAGCGTCAGCGACATGGCGCTGCGCAAGGAGCCGAGATTGAGTTGCAGGGGTTCGTTGGTAGTTGCCATGGTGTCCGCTCGTTGTGGGAAAAGAGCGGTCAGCTTCGGCAGGAAGCGGAAGGCAGTCAGTCAACAAACCGAAACCCGCCAGGCCCCGGTTCAGGGCGTGGCGGTTGCATGCGGCGCAAGCTATCCCCAGGGGATAGCGCCATGGAGCGCCAAGGAACTCTGCAGGTCAGGATCAGTGCGGGCAAGGCCGATCCCGCGACAGGCGATCAAGGCCTGGCGTGCATCGGTTCGACGTCGTAGCCGTCAGTGGAACTATCCCCAGGGGATAGCTCTACTGGAAGCCACCGGCATCCACTTCGCCGCCTTGCAGGCAGGCTCACTTGCTGGCAAGCAGGTTGCGCAGCCGCTCGATGTGCTGCTTGGCGACTTCCGGCGGCACCGGCTTGCCCTGCGGTGGGGGTGGTGGTGTTGGTGGTGGCGGCCGTTCGTTCGGCGGGGCGGGTGCCGATGGCGCGTCCTTCTTGGCCCAGGCATTGAACTCGCCATGGATGGCGCGCTGGATGATGCCGAACAGGTATCCCGCAGGATTGCGGATGCCCTGGTTGCCGCAGCGTGCGGCCCACTCGTCCAGCACCGCCTGCCTTAGCGAGGCATCGACCTGCTGCAATGCCACCCGCGCACCTGTCTGCTGTTCTGCCTTCAGTTCCGCGAAGCGCTTGGGCCATTGCAGGTCGCCCAGCGCGCGCGCCTGCGCCTGTACCTGCGCGGTAGTACGTACTTCATTAATACGACTACTACGTACTGTACGGGCCTGCTTCGGATTCGGAAGAGAGGCGTCTGGCGCGGGTTTCAACCCTGCTTCGGAATCCGAAGTGGGGTCATCAGGATTCCGAAGAAGGCTTGGAACGCCTTCTTCGGATTCGTGCGTGGCGTCCTCCTGTGGATAACCTTCGTGCGCCCCGATGCCCTGGCTGGCGAGGCGTCCGGCCAGGACTTGCAGCCTGGACGGCAGGGTGCGCCCGGCCAGCAAGGGGTCTTCACTGATCTCCGTGAGCGTGTGCAGGCCCACGACCTGCACGGCCTTGGCGGAATGGCCCAGCGCCTGGCTGACAAGCTGCAGGTAGTCCGGGTCGAGCTGCATCGCTTCAAAGGGTGTCAGCGGCTCGTCGTGCAGCACATACAGGTTGCCGAGGATGCGGCCGGTCTTGGGGTCTCGCCGTCGCCGCACGAGGCTCAGCCATCGGGTGAGCCGCAGCAGCGTCAGCGCCCGTGCCACGGTCTCGTGGGAGGCTTGGCCCGCGCAGGGCATCGATGCGAGCCAGGGCCGAAGCTGCTCATACGTCGGGAATGCCGTCACGCCGTCGTCGTTGAGCAGCAGGCGGAACACCTGCCATGCGTTTCGCTCCAGCGGCGTCAGGCGGCGGTCGAGGAACAGCCGCCGCGGCACCGTCTCATGCCGATTGCCACTGAACAGGAAAGCATCGCCGGAACTGGGTGTCGGCGGTGCCGGCGCGGGACTGGGCGTGACGGCACCGGGACTGACTTTGGGCGCAAGGTTCTTGAGCGCGCTGTCGAACAGATCAGCGAGTGCGACTGGGCCACGGCGTGGTGCAGTGTCGTCCACGGCCATGGCTCAACCCAATCCCTGATCGACCCAAGACTTGAGCGCAGCCCAGACCACCGACAGCGGCAAATCCATGCCTTCGGCGAGGTCCATTGCCGCGTCGAGAATCGAGGTCTCGTCCTCCAGATCGACGTTTCTGGTACTGGTGATGGCTTTCCAGCGCCGCCACAGTTCCGTGTCCTGGGTTTCGTCCAGGACAGGATGGCGTCCCTTGCGCTTGGGCAGGCCAAGCACTTCCCGGCGCAAGGCGACTTCCTGGTGGGTCAAACCGTAGAAGCGGCTCACCATTTCCGTGCTGGCACCCAGGCGCAGCATGCGATCGACCGTGGCGATTTCCTTCTCCACGTCCTGCGCCTGGTTGAGCAGGCGCCGCAGCACTTCGCGGTTGACCGTCACTGAGCACCACGAAACATTGGCGTTGGCCAGCACGCTCACCATGGCTGGATGCTTGAGCGCGTCTAGCTCAGATTCACCGAAGCCCATTGCCTTGCAGCGGCGCAGTTGTCCGTTGCGCAGGTCGTAGAGCGCCTGGGCGATCACGGCTTGATTGAGCGGGTGTTGAGCGGACATGCTGGTCTCCCTCGCTCACGCCCCAGAGCCTGCGGTGCCGGATTCCAGATCCAGCAAGCGCCGGGCCAGGCGCAACAGGCGGAAC
The DNA here is from genome assembly GCA_023383705.1 of Gammaproteobacteria bacterium. Lineage (GTDB taxonomy): Bacteria > Pseudomonadota > Gammaproteobacteria > Steroidobacterales > SHZI01. The sequence continues at coordinate 12,024 of JAHDYM010000047.1, forward strand.
AGCTTGACCAGGGCGGTGTCGCTCAAGCGTCGCGCCCCGCCAGCATGGAGCAGCGCAGGCAGGTCGGTGGCGAACTCGCTGTCGTCCAGGCCAGCCTCGGAGAAGGCCTGGCCGGCCAGACACGCCAGCAGCGCAAGCACGGTGCGGCCCTGCGGTGGATGGGCCTGGGTATGGCATACGAAGCCAACGCCATCGGGGCGCTCTTCGATGCACGTATCGAGACCTGCCTCGCCCGCGATCTCGCGGGCGAACTGCGCGATGTGGATGCGCAGACGGTCGGGCGTGTCCAGGCCCGGGTCGATGTGCCAGATGTCGGAAATCGGATAGAGCCCGCCGGCCTGGACCGGGATCGACTGCAATACGCGGGCAGAAAAATCCGGTGGCAGCGCATCCCCCAATTCTTCCGCGACCAGCCGTTGAATGGATTGAAGCCGTTCGGTCGTAGGTGCAGGCGAAACGATGTGCCCTTGCAGAAGGTCGCCTGCCGCGGCCCCACCGTCTGCAGTCGAATTGCTCTCGCGCGTCGGGGGAGCGGGTGCCGGCGTCGAGGCCGATGGTGTCGGCGCGGCCGGCGGGCGTGCAGTGGTTCCGGGTTCGGGCAATGTGGGCGGCGGTGATGTCGGGGTCGGATCGCTGATCAGGGCGCGATGGCGGCTTTCGGATTCGGTGAGATCGAGGGCCAGCACGTCGTAGTCGATGCCCAGCAGTTCGGACATCTGGCCGATCAGCTCATCCTGCACCCGCTGGGGAGCAAACTCGTCGGCCTGCGTGTCGAACTGCGACAGCACCTCCTGAAAGAAGTCGTCGAAGTCCTGTACCAGAGTGCGGCCCTTGGCGTAGCGCTCCCACGCGAGCATGCAGGCTTTGCGCATGACCGACAGGCGCTCGACCTGGTGGCGGCCGAGGCCGCCATAGAGCACGGTGGGGATCGCGGGCAGGAGGTAGCGCACCGCGTCGTTCATGCGGCTGATGTGCGACTGCTGGACTGGGAAGCCATCGGCCGCGAGGCGGCGGGCCAGTTCGGATTGGCTCAGGTTGGTGCCGCTTTCTTGCTCGTAGAACTCGCGGGCTTTTTCGACACCGAGGGCGCGCTCGATGAAGGTGAGTCCGCCGCGCAGTTCGTTCTCGGCCAGATGGCCGGTCAGCATGACCACTTCGCCACGGCTGGGCCACGGCCGGAACAGGCACGCTATGCGGAAGAACTGCTCGTCCTTCGTCTCCGACCAAAGCTCACGCAAGATCGCGAGGCGTGTGTTGCCGCCGTTCCTGATGATGTAGTGATCCTCGCCGGGGCGCCGGGTAATCGCAGGTGCCGCGTCGAGGCCGCGCTCGCGGATCGAAGATTTGATGTCCTCGTAGGCCGGATTGCGCTTCTTGCGTGGATCGTGGTCGTAGGGGCGCAACTGATCCAGGGTGACGATCATCGGCGTGTCGGCGATCGGGTCGCTCAAGGCTGCGGCCGACGGGCCACTGCGATCGAACCCGGCGGCGAGCAGCTTGCCGGCCATCTCCTGGGAGGTCATCTCAGCCATGGACATCTCCCCGCGTCACGGCTTCGCGCTCGGCACGACGTATTTGCGCGCGGGCGTTCAGGGTCGCCCGGTGGTCGCTCGCCGTCGAACTGGTGTAGATCGCGGCGCAGCCCGGCTTGGTGAACTTGAGGTGTCCGCCCGGCGTGCGCTTGACGTGCCAGCCTTCGCCCACGGCGAACTCGATCAAGGTGCGCAGGCGCTTGTGGCCCCGTGCCAGTTCATGTGCGTTCGCCATGAGGCCTCCCGGTATCAAGAGGGCGCGGTGGACGACCGGACACCTGAGCAAATCTTTCCTGCCACTGCGGGAACAATTCATCGGCCAGCCAGCGCATGGTGTCTAGCGCCGCCGGCGCGACTCTCCCTGGCGGCTGGCGATGTTCGACCCGATGCACCGGCAAGCCGCGCGTCGCGGCGCGCGGGTAGGCTTCGATGGCGGGCACATCGGTGGTCAGCACGCGGATGCCGGTGTGGTCCTGGAACAGGTCGCGCAGGGCCTGCTGGATCAGGCGTGCGTTGGCGGAAACAGGGTGGACGCGGTTGATGAGTAGGTGCAGCGGCGGCGGCTCGATGCCCAGGTGCCGGTATGGGGCGATGTCCTCCAGCAGTTGGATGGTGCCGCGTCGCAGTTCGCGCGCGGCGAGGATTTCCGGGGTGACGGGCGACAGCGCTTGGCCTGAGGCCAGCACGGCCATCTCCAGCAGCACGGAACGGGCGCCCTGGGTGTCGATCAGCACCAGGTCATAGAGGGGCTCAAGCATTGGCAGCAGGTGGCGCAGTCGCAGGCGCCCGTCCGGGGCGTGTAGCAGCAGCGTGTTCAACTCGCCGCGATGATCGTTCGAGAGCACCAGGTCCAGCCCCGCGATGATCGTGCGGGACACGAGTTGGCCGAGGTCGCGCTCGTTGAAGGCCAGCAGCTCGTAGATGCCGCCGGGCGCACGGTGGGCCAGCTCGTAGTACGACGACAGCGTGGGCTGTACGTCGAGGTCAAGCAGCAGCACGCGCAGGCCCGCATCGGCGGCAAGTCCGCCGAGGTTCGCGGCCGTGGTTGTCTTGCCAACGCCGCCTTTGGTCGAGATGATGGATACAACCTGCATGGCGCTCTCCGGTCGAGGGTGGGAAGTCAGCGGGGAGAGCCGCTCAGGTCCGGTTGTTGAGGCGTTCGGCGATCCACTGGTCGATCTCGATCGAATCCCAGCCGACCGCTCGCACGCCCAGGCGCAGCGCCTTCGGGAACTGGCCCTTGCGCATCAAGTTGTAGATGTGGGCGCGTTTGAAGCCGGATTTGGTTTCGACTTCTTCAAGCCGCAGAATGCGGCGCTCGATCGGTGGCAGTGCAGGTGTTTGCGACATGGCGGTCACTCCTGAACGCTCAGTGGCGTTTATTGGCGTGACCTCTATTCAATAGACCTGACCGCGAAAAGACATTGCAAATGCAATCTCCGCGACTGCACATACAAGCTGGTGTACCTCACAAGGTTGCGCTACGCAGCCGGCGCCGCGCTGTGGCGAACTTGCCGTTCAACGTCCGCTCCGCAATGCCCATGGCGCCGCTGTGATGAGCGACCATAGCGCTCACCACGGCCTCCTGCGTCTTGAAGCTGGAGTACGGCGTGCCTGATGGGGACTGGCCGAGCATCAGGTCCAACATGCCGCCGATGATGTTCAGGTAGGTGGTCTCGGCACGGTCGCTGATCGAGCACTGCACGTTGGCCGGGATCATCGCGGACTGCTTGAGCATCGCGTCGTGCTTCTCCTGCAGCTCGTGGAGTTGGCGCTTGCACTGATCCAGGGCGGATTTCAGGGCCAGCCGCTCGACCAGCATGGCTTGCCCCGTTTCCAGTGAGATGAAGGGATGGGCGATGCGCTCGCTGCGGGAGAAGAGGAAGCCGGGTCGCTGCTCGGGGTAGTGCTGTCGCATCCAGCACTTCAGATCAACGTGGCGAACCGTCAGATCGGGGGAGTCGATCAGGGCGGTATCCCGTGTCGTGATGCCGTTCCGACCGAAAGGAAGTTCGCCATTGAGGATGCCGTCGTAGATGCGTTCGGTGTACAGCCTCAGTTCGCCCCAGCGTGGGAAGTCCAACGACTGTGGCAGGTTCCTTGGCGATGAGATCGAGGCCAGGATGACCGGCTCGAACCGCAGTAACCCGGCCCATCGCAGGGAGGCTTCAATCGGGTGATAGAACACCTTTGATGTTGGTGCATTGTTGTTCATGCTCCCATCTCCTTCCAGGAGAACTACATGGCCGACTCCTTTGGTGCCGACCTCTTGGGTCGGCTTGTTGTCTTCCCATGAAGCGAGGTCCCGGACCCGCTTCGTCATCAGTCCTGAGCACTATTCGCCAGCTCGTGTCGCTGGTAGCCGCCATGCGCTCAATGTGTAAGAATTCGTGATCGCAAGATAGTCGATCTGCCCGCAGGTAAGGTTCGACTGTGACGGTCACATTGGCAGCGTCACAAGTGGCAGCGACCTCCGCAAAACCGTTTCGGTATGGCCTGATATGCCAGCGGTTTCACAGCGCGCGAAGGGATGGCAATCGTTGCGCGCCCCTCAACGGGGCGTAGCGGAACCCGAGCCGGTCATGCTTGCCCGGCATCCTGATATAGCAATTAAGAATCGTGCGGTGACGCGCGAGCGTGGATGCGCGAGCTGCGAGCGAGCAGGTTCGTGGTCAGTTCGAGTCCGTTGGGGACGGGGATGTACCGAGTGCAGCGCTGGTGTGCTGCGTGTGGGTCTATGGATGTCGGTGGACTTCTTTGGACGAACTTGTTGTCGAGGGCCAAAAATAAGGCTACAATTGAGGTCTTCGCTGGCCACCTCGGCGAAGAAAGTGTTCGGGAAACAACGACTTACGAGCCTAGTAAACGTCTCGTTTCCCGCTCCATATTTCTCCTCGCTCTTCTGTATGTGGCTAGGTGGCAGAATGGTTATGCAGCGGCCTGCAAAGCCGCGTATGCCGGTTCGATTCCGACCCTAGCCTCCATTCAGGCATCCGGTAACGTCCGACAACGTGCCTAAAGTGCTGAAAAGTATAGAAAACAGCCAATATATAGGCTGTTAGCGTCCGGTGTCGTCCGTTGACAGAGGCCCGACCGACGGGGTAAGACTAGGGGTAACTAGGGTTTTTGGAACCTGTTACCCCATGTTGACCGATAAGGCGATTCGCACTGCCAAGGCCACTGAACGGCCGCGCAAGCTCTTCGATGAGCGTGGTCTGTTTCTAGTTATCTCCCCATCCGGGGGGCGCTGGTGGCGATTCAAGTATCAGTTTCAAGGTCGCGAAAAGCTGATCAGCCTGGGCACTTACCCCGACACAACACTGCAGACCGCACGGAAGAAACGCGACGAGGCCCGCCGACAGGTTGCCGAGGGCATAGACCCATCTGCGAAGCGTCAAGCTGAGAAAGTCGCCCAGGGCAATACTTTCGAGGCGATCGCGCTTGAATGGTTGGCCGGGCGGGAGAAAACGCTCGCACCCGCAACCATCGCCCAAATCCGAAAGCGCCTGAGCCAATGGATATTCCCGAAGCTCGGCCGGTCGCCCATGGACGAAATCAAACCTGATGCATTGCTGCGGGAGCTGCGCAAGATTGAGGCTCGCGGTACTCATGAAACAGCACACCGCACCCGGGCGGACTGCGGTCGCGTGTTTCGATACGCGGTGGCCACCAGTCGAGCCAGTCGTGACCTGACCGCTGACCTGCGCGGCGCCCTAACCCCGGTCCAAACGGAGCACTTCGCAGCGATCACACAGCCCACGAAGGTTGGCGAATTACTGCGGGCTATTGACGGCTACAGGGGGCAGCCATCGACGGAGATTGCGCTCAAGCTCGCGCCCTACGTGTTCGTAAGGCCGGGTGAGCTTCGGGCGGCTGAGTGGGCCGAGTTTGACCTCGATGCCGAGCACCCGGAATGGCGCATTCCAGCGGTCCGCATGAAGATGGACCGGGAGCACGTCGTGCCACTGGCACGCCAGGTGAAGCGGCTTCTGCTTGAGCTCAAGCCACTAACCGGGAGCGGGGTGCTGCTATTCCCGACCCTGCGTGATCACACTCGGCCAATGAGCGATAACACGCTGAATGCAGCCCTCCGGCGGCTTGGCTACCAGACCGACGAAATGACCGCGCACGGGTTCCGGAGCATGGCGTCAACGCTCCTAAACGAGCAGGGGTGGCACCCCGATCTGATCGAACTGCAATTGGCGCACAAGGAAAAGAACCTGAGCCGCGGTGCATACAATCGTGCCGAGCGCCTGACCGAGCGCCGGAAGATGATGCAGGCGTGGGCCGATTATCTGGACGGTCTGAAGGGGCGAAGTAGCTGATGGCGAAGGCTCCCAGTTCGAGTACAGATCCGGAACGGCTGTCCGCTGCAGACTTCGCTGAAGTCGTGCAGGCTTACCGCGACTGGCGGAAGTTTGATCGGGCGCGCTCGCCCAGCGCGGAGCGCGCGGCGTTGAAACGAATCGACCGGCTACTCAGCGCGGCGGCCCAGTGCCTTCAAGAGCTATCAACTGGTGGCGTGGACGTTACCGATGAGACGCCTGCACGATCAGCCTGGCGCAAGATCAACATGCTCGCGCAAGAGCGTGAAATGATGGGGCCGACCTTCCACGCCAGTACGACCGCCGATGTGCTCCTACAGTGGGCGGCCCTCGCAACTCCCGCTGCAGACCTTGTACCGCGGAATCGAGCCGTAACAACATCCGCAGCACGCATCGCTGCAGACCGCTTGGTCTGCCTCCGGGATGCGCGCGGCCTCAAGTCGAGCGCATACAGGCAAGGTGCCACAGTCGCTGAGCTGCATGCCGCTGGAGTCGAGGCCGGCGATCTTCATTTCACATTGGACGCAGCTCACAAAGCGGTGAAAGCCGCAACAAGAAAACCGGGCCGCAATCGCACCCCACCGTCCTCTGATTAAGTCCCTACCTGCTCGGGTATGGTCGCCCGCAATCTATTGCCGTTGAAACACGCCGCACAAGGTGCGGAAGGAACGGCAAATGGCAGCAGCAACCCAATCGAGTCGCGTTCTGCGGCTTCCCGACGTTGTACAAAAGACGGGGCTCAAGCGAGATACCGTCTACCGAAAAATCCGCGAGGGCAGTTTCCCGAAGCCGCTAAAGCTCAGTGAGCGGGCGAGTGGCTGGCTCGAGGTAGAGGTTGACCTGTGGATTGCGACCCTCGCCGCCAAGCGGAGCGGCGTATGACTCTCAAACCCGAAGCGCTACGCCTGATCCGGTCGCTGCTCGAACAGCACGCGGACCGGATGCGCGCGGAGCTGCAGCGCTGCGACCTGACCGGCACCGGCCGCCAATACCTTGCGACTGAGGCGCGACTTGCGACCGAAGCAGCTGCCCAGCTCGAGGCCGATGAGCTGATCCGATGAGCGCGCAATCATCACGCCGCAACCGGAGACTGGCGCAGCGCTCAGTCCGGCCAACCCTGAACCCTGAAAAAAAAGCCGCTGCCGAACCTTCACGGGATCACGGCAACGGCCTGGAGCATCAACATGGACACGATACCAAAACTCACCGGCAAGCGCTGCTGCTGTCGCGGCTGCGGCGAATACTTTTCCACCGTCGCGAACTTCGACAAACACCGCCGCAACGGCGCGTGCGTAGACCCCGCAACCGTCGGCCTGCTGGTAGACCATCGGGGCATCTGGAAAGGCGCTCCTACGCGAGATGCTGAAGGGTTGGTGCGACGTTACCCGGTGACGGCCGATCGGACGGTGCAAGCATGAGTCGCCCACGAGGTTTTGCAGACTGGCGGCCGCGTACTGAATCGGCTGTCCTAATCGCCGAAGCACAAAAGGCGCTGCGGGGCGAGCGATGAGCACCGAGCTGCTTCTGGCCCGCCTATCCGGCGTTCGCGAGGCCGGCCCCGGTCGCTGGATGGCGAGGTGTCCAGCCCATGAGGACAAACGGCCGTCGCTGTCGATTCGGGAACTGTCAGACGGTCGTGTGCTGGTTCATTGTTTCGGCGCCTGTCAGGTTGGCGATGTGCTCGCGGCTGTCGGCCTGACCTTGACAGACTTGTTTCGCGATCGTGCTCGATGCCACCACGCCAGACCGAGCAAGACGACCATCCCGTCCAGCGACCTGTTGCTGATGGTTGAGGAAGATGTGCTGGTGGCGTCACTTGTCGCCGCGAAATTCCTTGAGGCTGGGACACTCACCGAAGACGACTGGCAGCAGCTCGTGGGCGCATCCCGTCGGCTCGGCTGGGCAGCGGCTGAGATTCGCAAGATCAAACCCTGGAGGCCGAGCAATGCCGCGTGATGATGTGGCGGCAGCGCGGAGGCGGGCTGAGGCCGAAGCCTGGAAGATAGGACTTCGCCCAGGGGCCAAGGGATTTATTGGCGACGAGTTCAACGCCATACATGCCTTGCGCAATGCGCCAGAACTCGCGGGTCTGATCCGCTACAACGAATTCGCTCTTGCTGTTGAGTTCACCCGTTCCCCGCCTTGGCGGGATTGCCCGGCTGGTACTACCTGGACCGAGACGGACGACACCGCCCTGCAGGTGTGGATGCAGGGCGAGCATATAAACGTGCGGGGCCGTGCCACCGTGGCGGACTCAGTTGCGCTGGTCGCGACAGATGCCAGTTATCACCCGGTAAGGGACTACCTGGACGGGCTGCAATGGGATGGTGAGCAACGTCTTGCCACCTGGCTGCAGGAATACCTGAATGCGGCTGGCAGCGATCTGTACCTGGCGGCCATCGGTCCCGCGTTCTTGCGCTCAGCCGTTGCCCGCATCCAGAAGCCCGGCTGTCAGGTCGATCACGTACTGGTGCTGGAGGCCAGTCAAGGCTACGGCAAGACCAGCGCAGTACGGGCGCTCGGTGTGAAGCCGGATTGGTATGCGGGTTCATTGCCGGATGTGCACAACAAGGATGCAGCGCTGCAACTTGTCGCGCGCTGGATTGTTGAGGTTGCGGAATTGAAAGCCATCCGCAACTCACAGGTGGAGGCGGTCAAGGCGTTCATCACGGAGACTGCCGACACGTTCCGGCCGCCGTA
>JAHDYM010000048.1 GCA_023383705.1 Gammaproteobacteria bacterium
TGGGGACCATCACCCAGCCGCCCGATATCACGATCTCCAGCATGCGCACACGACCCTTCTGAACCGGTCTCAACTATACATCGCCGGGCACTTGCCGGCACAGGCAACAGGGCCGCCGGCATATCAGAAGCAGGCATCAACCGACTGTGGCCGGGCCAGCCACACGCCTGGTGCCGCCACACGCTGCCGACGGACCAAGGCGAGATCACCGGTTGGCAAGCGTTCAAACTGCAGCGCACCTTCCTCTGCCGTGTTGAACAGGCAGGCGCCAGCGTCGTGCCAGCGTTTGACGACATCGGCGACCGGAAATCGCCAGCGATTGGCATGACCGGCAGAAAACACCACCCGGTGCGGCGCGCTTGCCGCCACGAAAGCCGGCGATGACGAAGTGCGGCTGCCATGGTGTGGTGCCAGCAGCAGGTCAACCGGTCCCGCCACACCCCTGGCCACGAGATCGTGCTCGGCCGCGGTTTCGATGTCACCCGGCAGGAGGACACGGACACCGGGCGCCTCGACCAGCAGTACGCACGATGCATTGTTGTCCGACAACTGCCCCGAATCCGGTGCCGGATGCAGGATCTCGAAATGCACGCCATCCCAGTCCCAGGCCTGGCCGGCAAGGCATGGCTGGCTGCTGCTGCCTTCGGGCCCGGCACCGGAAACCCGCACCTGCGGGTAGCGTTCGATCACGCTCGCAGCACCACCGCGATGGTCGGCATCCGCATGCGAAATGACCATTCGATCGAGCCGGCGGATACCGAGTGACTGCAAGACCGGCACGACGACGCGCTCCCCGGCATCACCATTCCTGAAGACCGGCCCGGCGTCATAGAGCAGCGCATGGGCCGAAGTCTGCACCAGCACCGAGAGTCCCTGCCCCACGTCGAGAACCATGATCCGCAGCCCGCCAGCATCCACCGCCGGCGTGGCGCCGGCCAAAAGGCCCAGCAACAGCAGCGGCCCCAGGCCGCGCCCTGGCCAGGGCCGCGGCCACAGGAACCAGGCGACGCCCGTTGCCGCCAGCAACAGCGCGAGCCCACCGGGTTCCGGCAGGTACCAGACCGCATGCGGCATGCGCGCACACCAGCCGAGGAAACTGCGCCAGACATCGAAGCAGTCGGCAGCCAGCAGCAGCAGTGCCGAGGCATCCGGACTGATGGCAGCCGATGCGGCAGCGAGCAGGGTCAGCGGCACCAGCACCAGGCTGAAGGCCGGTACCGCGGCAAGATTTGCCATCGCGCCGGCCAGTGGCAACTGGCCGAAGAACATCGACATCATCGGCGCAAGGCACAGCGTCATCGCGAGTTGCACCAGCAGCAGCATGCGGCAGGCATGCAGGAGACGCGCCACAACCGGTACATGCAAAGTCGATGGAGCCAGCGCGGCGTGCACAGCTGGCAAGGGGTTGCCGGCCGCCACCAGCACGAGGATGGCCACACCTGCGAAGGACAACCAGAAACCCGGCGCCAGCGGCGCGAACGGTTCAACCAGCAACACCGCAAGCAGCACGGCAGCGAATATCGTCGGCGCACCGACGGCGCGGCGCAGGCTCAGGAAGATGGCAGCAGTCAGCAGCATCACCACCGAACGCAAGAGCGGCACGCTGAAACCGGCCAGCAGGCCATAGCCGGCCGCTGCGCACACGGCCGTCCAGCCGGCCCACAACCTTGGCCGGCAACTGAAGCCGAGCGCGAGCAGGCCGCGCCCGGCCAGCAGGCCCAGCAACGCAAAGGGCCCGGCGACCAGCGCGACATGAAAGCCGGAGATCGAGATCAGATGCACGGTACCGGTACGCCGCAACATCTCCCACTCCTCTGCGGCGAGCGCCTGGTAGGCACCGACGGAGAGTCCCAGCACATACGGCAATGCCTCCCGGCCCGCAAGCGGCACGCTCATCCGGCGCGCCAGTGCAGCCCTGGCCTGGCTCGCGGGACAGCCTGACTGCGCGTCCGGCAAGCGGCGGTTGACCGCACTGTCACGCACCCAGCCGGTGGCACCGATCCGCTCGCTGAACAGCCAGCGCTCATAGTCGAACACGCCCGGATTGGCCGAACCGCGCGGCGGCCTGACACGAAGCTGCAGTTGCCAGACCTGGCCCGGGCGGATTTCCGGCGCGTCGTCATACCAGGTCACCAGTATGCGCCGCGGTACCGGGCTCGCATCCGCCGGCATCCGCGTCTCGAGCACAAAGCGCAGCGAACCTGCCTGCTGGCGTGGAAATTCGCAGATGCTGCCGGTCACGCCGAGATCGGCACCGGTCCGCTCCGGCGGCAGGCGATCGGCAAGCGCCGCATCGATGCCGGACGCGACCCGTACCCCAACCAGCACCACCAGTCCGGCCAGCAACAGCCCGCGCCGGCCCGCGAGCAGGCCGCCGGTAAACAGCATTGCCAGGGCACCAGCCAGGAGCAGGCAATCCGGTGGCAGCTTTTGCCCGAACAGCAACAAGACAGCAACCAGCACGGCGAGAAAAGCCGAAGCGAGCATGTTCGCAGTGGTCCAGAACCGGGATAATGCCCGGACCCGGCGCCGCGAACTGCCGGACCGGATGGCACTTGATCTACAGCGTCAGGGTAAGAGATGCCGCGCAGCTTTTTAAGGCGACTATCCGTCGCGTATCGTGAGAAACGCGCACGGCAGCCCTGGTATCTGCGGCCGTTCGCCGCGCTGCTTCACCACCCGGTTTATCTTTCGATCAACCGTCGCAGCATCAGCAAGGGCATGGCACTCGGGCTGTTCGTGGCTGTATTGCCCATGCCCGGACATACCCCGCTCGCGCTGCTGCTCGGACTGCTGCTGAGAGCCAACCTGCCGGTGACCCTGCTGGCGATCTGGATCGCCAATCCGCTCACCTACGCACCGATCCTGTATGGCGAGTATCAGCTCGGCAGTTACCTGCTCGGCGTCAAACCGGGGGAATTCAGCGTCGGGACGTCGTGGGCCGAGTTCAGCACGCTGCTGGAGCGGACATGGCGCCCGCTGTGGTTTGGCGCGATTGTCAGCGGACTGCTGCTCGCCGCACTGGGTTATGGAATCACCGACGCCGCATGGCGGGTCCATACCCGGCGGCGCTACCGCAACCGCATCGAGGAGCGCAACAGACGCTCATGAGGCCGGTTGCCGGTACTCGGCACTGATGTCGTCGAGACGGCCGTCCTGCAGGCGCAGCACCCGCCCCATGCGTTCCGCGATGCGCGCCTCATGGGTCACGATGACCAGGCTCGCACCCGATTCGCGGTTCAGCTCCAGCATCAACTCGAGCACCGTCTCGCCGGTCTTGCGGTCCAGGTTCCCGGTTGGCTCATCGGCCAGCACGACTGCGGGCCTGGTGACGAGGGCGCGAGCCACCGCAACCCGCTGGCGCTCGCCGCCTGACAGCTCACCGGGACGGTGATCGAGGCGCGCACCGAGTCCCACGCGCTCCAGCACTTCCCGCGCCCGGGTGCGGATCGCCGCGACCGGATCCCGGCGCACGAGCAGGGGCATGGCCACATTCTCCAGCGCCGTGAACTCGGGCAGCAGGTGATGAAACTGGTACACGAAACCCAGGTACCGGTTGCGGATCAGGCCGCGCTGGGCACTGTCGACTGCCGACAGGTTCTGGCCGCGCACACGCACCTCGCCGGCAGTCGGCGTATCGAGCCCGCCCAGCAGCTGCAGCAGGGTGGTCTTGCCGGCGCCGGAATAGCCAACGATCGCAATCCTCTCCCCGGGCGCAACGCTCAGATCGACGCCATTGAGCACATTGATGACCGATCCGGCCTCGGTAAAGCGCCGGCAGAGGCCATGACACTCGAGCGACGGCACTTCATTCATGACGCAACACCTCTGCCGGCGCGGTCAGTGCACCGCGCCAGGCTGGATAAACCGTGGACACCAGGCTGAGGACCAGCCCGATGCCCGCCACTTGCCAGACATCCGGCCACAGCAGGCGGCTGGGCAGCTCGCTGATGAAATAGACGTCCGGCGCGACAAAGCGCAAACCCGTCAGCCCCTCGATGAAAGTGGTGATCGCGCTGACATTCCAGGCACCGAGCACCCCGGCGGCCACGCCGACAGCGGTTCCGACCAGGCCGATGATGGCACCCTGGCAGACGAAAACCGTCATGATCGCCGCGGGCGAGGCGCCCAGTGTGCGCAGGATGGCGATCTCGCCGCGCTTGTCGCGCACGACCATCACCAGCGTCGAGACGATATTGAAGGCCGCAACCGCCACGACCAGCAGCAGGATCACGAACACGATGGACCGGGTCAGCTGGATCGAACGGAAGAAATTGCCGTGCTCGCGGGTCCAGTCGCTGATATAGGCACCCTCGCCCCAGGCACTGGCGACCGCACGCACGACCGCAGGCGCCTGCAGCGGATCCCTGACAGCCAGGCGCAGCCCGGACACGTCTTCACCGAAGCGCAACAGACGCTGCGCATCGCCGATATGCATGAACGCCAGCGAGCGGTCAAACTCGTGCATGCCGGCATAGAAGATGCCGACCACCTTGAAGCGCCGCATGCGCGGCACCACCCCGGCCGGCGTGGTCGTGCCCTGCGATACCAGCATGATCAGGTCATCGCCCGGCTTGACGGCCAGCTGTTCGGCCAGCGTCCGGCCAATCACCAGGCCGAAACCACCAGGCTCCAGCGCCGCAAGCCCACCGTCCACCATCAACCCGCCCAGCGCGGAGGTGGCGAGCTCGGCGGCCGGATCGATGCCGCGCAGCTGCACGCCGCGGATCGCGCTCTCGCCAACCAGCATGGCCTGGCCATCGACAAACGGTGCCACGGCCCGCACACCCGGATCGGCAAGCGCAACGGCACTGAGCGACTGCCAGTTGCCGATATGCCCGTCGAGGCCGGTGACCGAGGCATGTGCGACGACCTGCAGGATGCGGTTGCGCACCTCGTACTCGAATCCGTTCATGACCGACAGGACGATGATCAGCGCCGCCACGGCCAGGGCCGTCCCGGTCATCGAGATCACCGAGATGAACGAGATGAAGCGGTTCCTGCTGCGCGAGCGGATGTGGCGCAGGGCGATGGCCAGTTCGTAGGGATGCAGCATGATGCCCGTATGCCTTCCGCCTACTCGTAGCGCAACACTTCGGCCGGATCGACCGACGCAGCGCGCAGGGCCGGATAGATGGTCGCCCCGGCGGTCATCAGCAGCGCGATCACGCTCACCCAGAGGAAATCATCGACCTGCAGGTCGACCGGCAGGCTGGTCAGGTAATACACGTCGGCCGGCATGAACTCGAAGCCGAAGGTCTTTTCCAGCGCCGGAACGACCACGGCGATGTTTCTGGCCAGCAGGCTGCCGGACAGCAGCCCGATCACCACGCCCGCCCAGCCGATGAGCAGGCCCTGCAGCGTAAACGTGGCGATGATCGAGCGCCGGGAAAAACCCAGCGTGCGCAGGATCGCGATGCCGGGCCGCTTGTCCGTCACGATCATCACCAGTGTCGCCACGATATTGAAGGTTGCCACCGCCACGATCAGCGACAGCAGCAGGGTCATCATCACCTTCTCGATCCGTACGGCGCGAAAGTAACTGGCGTTGTCGCGCGTCCAGTCGGTGGTTGCGAGACCCGCATGGCCGGCAGTGGCACGGCTGGCAGTCCAGTCATGCAGGACTTCCGGTGCCGCGAATATGTCGGCCATCTGCAGGCGAATTCCGGTGATGTTGCCACCGAGCCCGGCCAGCTGGGCCGCATCAGCCAGGTTCAGCAGCACGCGCACGGAATCGTGATCGCGCACGCCGATCTCGAAAACGCCGGCGACGATGATCTCGCGCAGCCTCGAAACCACGCGTCCTTTCACATCACGCACCGGCACCATCACCCGTACCCGGTCGCCGGGGGCCAGCCCGAGACGTGCGGCGAGCGCACGTCCCAGCAGGGCCTGGAAGGAACCCGGGCGCAGCTCGAGGAGACCATCACCGAAGATGCTGGCGCGTTCCCCGGCAAAGGCCGCATCCCGTTGCGGATCGATGCCCTCGATCACCACCCCGGCAAGCTCGCCACCGTTGGCGAGCATGGCCTCGAGTTCGACATAAGGCTCTGCGGCAACGATGCCGGGCCATGCGCCCAGTTCATCGCGCAGCGTCCGCCAGTCGTCCCCGGCGGCGCCGGTCAGCACGGCCCCATGGCCGGTGATCGTCACCAGGCGCGCGCGCAACTCGTTTTCGAAGCCGTTCATGACCGACAGGACCACGATCAATGCGGCGACGCCGAGCGCCACGCCGAGCACGGAGGCAAGGCCCACCAGGGATGCAAACTGGCTGGCACGCTGCGTGCGCAGGTAGCGCAGGGCCATCCACAGGGCGACCGGACGGATCACGCGCGGTATCCCGGCTGGTCCACCACCGGTAACAGGAGCCGCAACCGCGGTAGCGCAATTCGAAGCTGGTGTCTACGCAACAGGTGGTTTTTCCGAGTCTGGACCGGGTGTTATATTCATAACCGGAAGCTGGCAGAGAGGTTAGCATGGTTATGAACACAGTCTACCGGATGCTCTGTGGCCTGGCAGTCGGTCTGATGCTCGCAGGTCCCGCTGCAGCTGACACGCTGCTCATCGACAGTGTGCAGGCTGCCAGGGCCACCGCCAGTGAGCGACCGACGCGCGGCCTCAGCATGGCCAGCGTGGAAGCCCGCTGGGGTACCCCGGTCAGCCGGTCCGAGGCTGTTGGCCAGCCCCCGATCACACGCTGGGAATACCCGTCCTTCTTCGTCTATTTCGAACACCAGCACGTCATCGACTCCGTCCGCCGCTAGTTTCATCCTGCATGCCGGCCCGTATCCGCGCTACAGCGGGTACGGGCCACATGCTATGTGATAATCGCGCGCCCGCCAGCTGCCAGCCGCCAAATGAACACCGCTCCGAACGACCCGATGCTGCCATCCCTGCCCTTGCCACTACCGGCTACTGCCGGTGCGCGCCGGCACTGGCACGTCACCAGCGGTTGTGGCGAAGCCCTGGGCCTCGCCAGCCTGCGGGCAAGGCATGACGCCTTCTGGCTGGTCATCGTGCCGACCGTCACACGCGCGGAAAGCCTGGAGGCAGAGTTGCGCTTCTTCCTCGGTGGAGATTCGCGGCTCGCGGTATTTCCCGACACCGAGGTCCTGCCCTACGACACCTTCAGCCCGCACCAGGACCTCACCTCGCGACGCCTGATGGTGCTGCGCGATGTCGCCGCCGGGCGGATCAACACTCTGGTGGTCGCCGCATCCACGCTGCTGCCACGCCTGGCACCGACACGCTATATCGGCGGTTACAGCATCTCGCTCTCGGCCGGCCAGAAGCTGCGACCGGAACAGCTGCGCCTGCAGCTGGAAACCGCCGGCTACCAGCGCGTCGCGCAAGTGATGGAACATGGCGACTTCGCGGTTCGCGGCTCGCTGCTCGACTTCTACCCGATGGGCTCGGAGCAGCCGGTACGCGTCGACTTCCTGGACGACGAGATCGAAAGCCTGCGCGAGTTCGACCCTGACTCGCAGCTCTCCGGCACCGTCATCAAATCGCTGGAAACCCTGCCGGCGCGCGAGATGCCGGTCGATGCGGAAGCCATCAAGCAGTTCCGTCAGGCCTACCGCCGCCGTTTCGAAGGCAATCCGGCCCGTTCGATCATCTATCGCGAGGTCAGCGAAGGGCGCATGCCCGGCGGCATCGAAAACTACCTGCCGCTGTTTTTCGAGGCAACCGCGCTGCTCTGGGACTACCTGCCGGCAGGACGGCTGTGCATCTCGCTGGGCGAGCCGGCTGCCCTGCTGGAGTCGGCCTGGCAGCAGGTTGCCGAGCGCTTTGCCCAGGCCGGAGAAAACTCGGAGCGGCCCGCACTGGCCCCGCGCGAGATCAATGCCAGCCCCGACGAACACCTGGCACAGCTCGCCCGTGGCCCCCTGCTGGTGCTGGATGGCGAGGCTGGTACGGGCACCGCCAGCTTGCCGCCCGTGCAGATCAATGCCCGCAGCGAACGTCCGGCCGGCGCGCTCGCCGAATTCGTCCGCGGGTTCCCCGGCCGCATCCTGTTTGCCGCAGAGTCACCGGGACGGCGGGAAATGCTTGCCGACTTCCTGCGCCAGGAACAGCTGGCGGCGGCCGAAACAGCCGGCTGGGCCGACTTCCTCGCCAGCCCGGCGCGGATCATGCTCGGTGTTGCGCCAATCGATCAGGGACTGCTGCTGGCAAGCGCCGGCCTCGCGATCATCACCGAGCGGGAACTGTTCGGCGAACGCACCCGCAGCCGGCGGCGCCAGCGCAAGGTTCGCGATCCCGAGCAGATTCTCAGCGACCTCACCGACCTGCTGGTCGGTGCACCCATCGTGCATGTGGACCACGGCGTCGGCCGCTATCGTGGCCTGACCACCATCACCATCGACGGAATGCCCACCGAGTTCCTGACCGTCGAATACGCAGGCAGCGACCTGCTGCACGTACCCGTCGCTTCCCTGCATATGATTTCACGCTACACCGGCAGCTCGGCCGAAGACGCCCCGCTGCACCGGCTCGGCAGCGACCAGTGGGAGAAGGCCAAGCGCAAGGCCGCGGAAAGGGTCCGCGATGTCGCAGCCGAACTCCTCGACCTGTATGCGCAGCGTGCGGCGAGAAAAACCGTACGCGGCGCGCAGACAAACCAGGACTATGCGGCCTTTGCCGCCGCGTTTCCCTTCGAACCGACAGAGGACCAGGCAGCGGCCATCGACGCTGTCATCAGCGACCTGCGCTCGGATCGCCCGATGGACCGGCTGGTCTGCGGTGACGTGGGCTTTGGCAAGACCGAGGTTGCACTGCGCGCCGCATTCATTGCCGTGTCCTCCGGCAAACAGGTCGCCGTGCTGGTACCTACCACCCTGCTCGCCCAGCAACATCACCAGAACTTTGCCGACCGTTTCGCCGACTGGCCCTACACGGTCGAGTCGCTGTCGCGATTCCGCTCGGCACAGGCAAGCCGCAAGGTCATCGAAGGCGTGGCCTCGGGCAGCGTCGATATCGTGATCGGCACACACCGGCTGCTGCAGGGCGACCTGCACTTCAGGAACCTCGGCCTGATCATCGTCGACGAGGAGCATCGCTTTGGCGTCAGGCACAAGGAACGGCTCAAGGCGCTGCGCACCGAGGCCGATGTCCTGACCCTGACCGCAACGCCGATTCCACGCACCCTGAACATGGCGATTGGCCGGCTGCGGGACCTGTCGCTGATCACCACTCCGCCCGAGACCCGACTCAGCATCAAGACCTTCGTCACCCGGTGGGAAGCATCGCTGATCCGCGAAGCCTGCCTGCGTGAACTCAAGCGCGGCGGACAGGTGTACTTCGTGCACAACCACATAGAGGACATCGGCAAGATCGCGGCAGCGCTGGCGGAGATCGTGCCGGAAGCACGCATCGAAGTGGCCCATGGCCAGATGCGCGAGCAGGAACTCGAACAGATCATGCTCGACTTCAACCATCGCCGGTTCCATATCCTGGTCTGCACCGCAATCATCGAAAGCGGCATAGACATTCCCTCGGCGAACACCATCATCATCAATCGCGCCGACCGCTTCGGACTCGCACAGCTGCACCAGTTGCGCGGGCGCGTCGGACGCTCGCATCACCAGGCCTTTGCCTATCTGCTTGCACCGCCCAAAGAAGCCATGACGCCGGATGCCGTCAAGCGCCTGGATGCGATCGCGGCGCTGGACGACTTGGGTGCCGGCTTCATGCTGGCCACGCACGACATGGAAATTCGCGGTGCCGGGGAACTGCTGGGCGAGGACCAGAGCGGCCAGATACAGGAAATCGGCTTCGAGCTGTACAACGACATGCTGATGCGCACGATCAAGGCGCTGGAAAGCGGTCTCGAACCCGGGCTCGACAACGCACTGCCGGCGGCTGCCGAGTTCAACCTGCACCTGCCCGCGCTGCTGCCGGACGACTACCTGCCGGACGTGCACCTGCGTCTGGTGCATTACAAGCGCATCGCAAGTGCGCGGACCGACCAGGCCCTGCGTGAACTGCAGGTGGAACTCGTCGACCGCTTCGGTCCGTTGCCGGAAGCAACGCGAAACCTGTTTCACCTCACTGCCCTGCGCCTGCGCGCCGAACCGCTGGGGATCCGTCGCCTCGATGCCGGTCCGGCCGGGGGCTTCGTGGAGTTCGGACCGGCAACCACCGTGAGCCCGGTCTGGCTCGTCAAACTGCTGCGCGACGAACTGGGCACCTACCGGCTGGACCGCCAGCAGAAGCTGCGTTTCAAGGTGGATATCGAGGACAGTGCCGCACGATTCAGCTTTGTGGAACAACTGCTGGCGGGGATGCTGGACAACCGGGAACAGCCGGCATCCGCGGCTCGCGGGAAAATTCCCGCACGCCGTTGATCAGGACGCCGGCAATCAGCCGGCTTCGAGGGACGAGCTGCGCAATTCGACCGGTTCGTGGCCGCGCGAGATCCGGGCTTCCGCATCCTCCAGCAGGCCCGGTTCTTCGGCGCTGGCTGGCGGGATTTCCGAGGCCATCGCGAAGGAGACTGTCACATAGCGCGCCGGCTGCGAGCGCGGATGGTGGATGGCCAGGTCCCAGACGCGCTGCGCGATGCGTTCGGCAAACTGCGCAACCCGGTCCTCTGCCCCGCCGGAAATCAGCACGGCAAAGCGGTCGTTGCCGACGCGCGCGCAGTAGTCCGTGGATCTCTGCAGGGAGTTGCTGATGGCATGTGCCACCCGGCGCAGGCAGGTCTCGGTGGCGTGGCGCCCGAAGAGTTTCTGGTAGCTCTCCAGCGCGTCGATCCGGAACACGATGACACTAAGCCGCTTCTGTTCCTGCCTGGCCGCCACCCAGTCGCGCAACTGCACTTCGAGAAACGCGTTCCGTCCGGGGATGCCGGTGGTCACATCGGTGCGGTCATCGCGCACGATCCTCGAGGGCAGTTCCTCGATCCGTGCGCTCACAGCGGCGGGTCGGGCAGGCGCCTGCGCGGCGGGCTGCGCGGGCGCGGCAGCAGTCAGCAACCAGAAGCTGGCCTGTCCGGGCTGGGCGTAGAGCGGCACCGGACGCAGTGCGAGCACCGCACCGTCCCTGGCACGCAATTGCCAGCTTTCCGGGGTCACCGGTTCGAGGCAGAGACTGTTTGCCGAGCGACCGACCAGTTCACTGGCCTGCAGGCTCAGTGCCCGGCCGGCAGCCGGATTCGCGTACACGACCAGCTTCGCCTCGCACTGGGCATCGACGACCAGCGCTGGTACAGAAACCGCATCGAGTGCCTGCCTGAGCAAGTGTTTATTCAGTTTTTTCAATATGTTAAATGACATACCGAGAATCTGTGACCGCCTGCGCTGCTGGACTGCCAGATCAGGCCAGTGCGATGGTCATCTTAGGTGGCATGCCGGGCGGCTTCCGTGAACCCCATCACTCCCGGCGGAGGAAACAGGAAAAGACCGGCGCCACCGGCTGCTGCCGGTCGGGGCAGCCCGATCAGCCGCCCGCCAGGAGTTCCCGCACCAGGCGCTCGGCCTTGCCGAGGCCGGCCTGCAGGTTCGAGGCGATCTCCGCATGGATCGCGACGCCGGACGGCGTGCGGCCGGCGGCCCTGTTCACCACGACACAGCAGATCGCGTAGGAGAGGTCCAGCTCGCGCGCGAGGCCGGCTTCCGGCATGGCCGTCATCCCGACCAGGTCGCAACCATCGCGCTCCATGCGATCGATCTCCGCTGCCGTCTCCAGCCGCGGTCCCTGCGTCACGCCGTAAGTCCCGCCGGGCTGCAGTTCGATGCCGGCACGACGTGCTGCGCCGAGGAGTCGACTGCGCAGCCGGGTGCAGAACGGCGTGCTGAACTCGACGTGCTGCAGAGCCCGGCCGGCCTTGCCGCAATAGCTGTGCTCGCGCCCCCAGCTGTAGTCGATCAACTGGTCGGGCAACACCAGAGCACCGCTGGTGGCGCTGGCCGAGATGCCGCCAACCGTATTGATACCCAGCAGGTGATCGACGCCGAGTTCGCGGAAAGCCCAGATATTTGCCCGGTAATTGACGGCGTGCGGGGCGATCGCTTGTGCGCCGGCTTCGCCATGCCGGGACATCAGCAAAACATCGTGGCCGGCAATGGCGAGCTGACGGACGGGACCGGAAGTCTCGCCCCAGGGACCGGCGGGCACGGCAACAGTTTCCCCCCCCGCCAGAAAGGCCGCCGCACCCGATCCACCGATAATTCCGAGTCGCATCGCTCAGGCCGGCTCAGGCCGGCACCCCCCAGATCGCATCCAGATGTCGCCAGCGACCCTGGTAATCCATGCCGCAGCCGAACACATATTCATCGCCAACCTCGAGTCCGGTGTAATCGGGGGCAAGACCGGCATTGGCCCGGTCGTGCCGCTTGCGCACCATGACGGCGCTGCTGAGCTTGCGCACACCCTGCCCGCGGCAATACGCGGCCACAAACTCCAGCGTGATCCCCTCGTCGAAAATGTCATCGACCAGGATGACATGCTTTCCGCCCAGCGCTGCCTGCGGTGGGCTCAGCCACTGCGGGATTCCGCCACGGGTTGCCTCGCCATACCGGCCAACCCGGCAGACATCGATCAGGAAATCGCCCTTCAGCAGGCTGGCAATCCTGACGAGCGGCACCGCGCCGCCGAGCAATACACCGAGCAGCACGCAGTCCCCCGCCGCTATCGCTGGCTGGATCGCGGTGGCGAGGCGCCGGAAGGCAGCCTCCAGCTGCGCAGCCGTAGCGACCAGGCGGGCGCCTGCGACCGGCGGAATCATCAGCTGAGCGCAAGGCCCGGCCTGGCCAGCGCCTTGTCCAGGCTGGCGACTGCGTGGCGCCAGTCAGCGGATCCGCGGAGACCGCCACCGGCAGCCAGCGCGTTTTCCCGGCGGCGCAGTGCCACCAGTCGCGACTGCCCGACGGGATCCGAATAGCCTTGCAGCGATTCAAGCGTGGCATCGGCGGCCAGCGGATCATTGCAGACCAGTGCCATGTCGGCGCCGGCAGCCAGCGCACGCCGCGCACGCTCGGGCATCGCACCCTCGCTGGCCAGTGCCCGCATGCTGAGATCGTCGGTGAATATGGCGCCGCGCATGCCCAGGTCACCACGCAGCACCTTGCCCAGCCAGTATGGCGACAGGCTCGCGACCTCCGGATCGATCTGCGGATAGCGCACATGCGCAACCATCACGGCATTCAGCCCGTGACGCAGCAGCCGCTCATAGGGCAGCATGTCGTCGTAAAGCTCACTGAAGCTGCGGTGGTCCACCGGCAGGTCCACGTGCGAATCGGCAACCACGTGGCCATGTCCGGGGAAATGCTTGGCGACGCCGATCATGCCGGCCTTGTGCATGCCCTGCAGCCAGGCAACCGCAAGCGCTGCGACGATCTCCGGATCGCGGTGAAAGGAGCGGTCACCGATCACTTCGCTGAAGCCGTAGTCGAGATCGACAACCGGCGAAAAGCTGAAATCCACCCCGGCATCGAGCACCTCGGCAGCCATCAGCCAGCCACACAGCCAGGCGAGCCGCCGGCCCTGGGCCTCGTCCAGATCGTATTGATGACCCAGCCAGCGCAAGGACGGCAGGGCATAGAACTGTTCGCGAAAGCGCTGTACCCGTCCGCCCTCCTGGTCGACCGCGACGAGCAGCGGCGGTGTGCGCAGCGCGCGGATCTCGGCCACCAGCCCGCGCAACTGGCCGGGATCGCTGTAATTGCGGCTGAAGAGGATCACCCCGCCGACCAGCGGATTGCACAGGCGCTTGCGCTCTTCGCCAGTCAGGGCAAGGCCCTGCACATCAACCATCAGCGGCCCGAGGGTCATGGCGTGATATCCACCGGCGTACCCGCGCTCACTGCCGAGAACAGCTCGATCACATCGGCATTGCGCATGCGGATGCAGCCGTGGGAAAAGGGCACGCCCATCACTTCGCTGTCTGGCGTGCCGTGGATATAGATATACCGACGCATGGTATCGACCGTCCCGAGGCGATTGCGGCCCGGCTCGCAGCCACTCAGCCACAGGATACGGCTCAGTATCCAGTCGCGCCCGGGATGTGCGCCAAGCAGTTCGGGGCTGCAGATCTCGCCAGTGGGACGCCGGCCGCGCAATACCGCACCGGCAGGCAGACCCGCCCCGATCATGGCGCGGATCATATGCCGACCCCGCGGCGTGCACAGGCTGCCGTTCTGTTCACCGGGCCCGTAGCGCGAAGTGGACACCGGATACTGCGCACGCAGGCGGCCCGCCTCGCGCAGCGTCAGCAGCTGGCGCCTGAGGTTGATTTCAATGCTGGTTGCCGGTGCCACGGTACGCGCCATGAGTGCTATTTCTTCACAAACAGCGCCATGGATTCAACATGGCTGGTCTGCGGGAACATGTCCATCACGCCGGCGGCACGCAAACGGTAGCCGTGCCCGGCGACCAGCAGCCCCGCGTCACGGGCCAGGGTTCCGGGGTGGCAGGACACGTAGACGATACGCCGGGCGCCGACCCTGGCGAGCGCCGGCAGCAGTTCGGCAGCACCGGTGCGGGGTGGATCGAGCAGGACGAGGTCGAAGGATTCGCGTGTCCATGCACCCTCGGTCCCCGCGCCACTCAGGTCCGCTTCGATGAAACGGGTATTGGACAGACCGGCGGCAGCAGCATTCTGCCGGGCTCGTTCGAGCGCCGGCCTCGCCCCCTCGATGCCGGTCACCGCGGCAGCACGCTTCGCCAGCGGCAGGGTGAAATTGCCGATGCCGCAATACAGATCGAGTATCCGGTCGGTGGCGACGGGTTCCAGCAGGCCGATGGCCTGGTCGATCATGCGCAGGTTCACCTCCGCATGGACCTGGATGAAATCCGCGGGACCAAAGGCCAGCGACAGGCCGTGTGCGGGCATCGCATAGCGAAGGTCCTCATCCGCTGCATGCGGATCGAGTGGCGTGATCGAGTCCGGGCCACCACCCTGCAGGTAGATCCGCAGCGCATGGCTCACGGCGAACTTGCGCAGCAGTTCGAGGTCGCCCGCGGCCGGCGGATCCAGCACGCGCAACACCAGTGCCGTGGCATTGTCGGCCACGGTCACCTCGATCTGCGGAAGACGCGCGCGGAGCGTCAGTGCGCCGACCAGTTCCGACAGCGCCGGCAACAGACGGCTCACCGCAGGATGCACGGTTGCACAGGACAACATGTCCACGACGCGCGGCTGCTCGCGTTCGCGGAAGCCCACCAGCACACGGCCCTTCCCGGGCACATGGCGCACGGCGAGGCGCGCCCGCCGGCGATAACCCCAGACGGCGCCGCTGATCGGCGCTAACACCTGCTCCGGCGCGATCCGGCCGATCCGTTGCAGGCTGTCCAGCAAGGTGGCCTGCTTCATCGCCAGCTGGGCTGCCGGCTCGAGGTGCTGCAGGGCGCAGCCACCACAGCGTGAGAAATATTCACAGGCCGGTACGGCGCGATCCGCTGAGGGGCGCAGGACCTCGAGCAACACGCCCTCGTCGAAATTCCGCCGGCGACGCTGGCGCCTGAAGCTGATCTGCTCGCCAGCCAGCGCACCTGGCACCAGCACCCGCTTGCCTCCGGGCGGAGCGACGACACCGGCACCTTCGAGGGTCAGATCGATGACTTCCGCGATTTCCGCAGGGGAGTTGCTCGCCACGGGCCGCTCAGTTCCCGGCTTCAGGCTGACCGGCTGTTGCAGGCGCCGGTTGCAGCCATGCGGCGGCAAAGGCTTTCCAGTGCGGCGCATCCGCGGCATCGAGCAGGTGGCGCACCCGCGCATGCTCATGCTCGAGGCCCTGCGCGTCGAGGTGTCCGCGCAGATGCTGGAAGCGCAGCCAGACCAGCCAGGTATTCATCACGTCCGTTTCGCAATAGTTGCGGATCGCTTCGATCTCGCCGCGCTGGTAGCTGTCCCAGACCATGTCGCCGGAGAAGCCGAGCTTGCCCGGCAGGCCGAGCATCGTGGCGATGTCATTCAGGCTGGCACGCGAACGGCCCTGGTAGCCCGACAGCACATCCATCAAATCGACATGTCGCCAGTGAAAGCGGCCGAGGTAATTGTTGAAGCGGAAGGACTGCTCGTTGTCACCGGTTTCCCAGTAACGCGGGGCCTGGATACCGTGCAACAGGGACCGGTAGTGCAGCACAGGCAGGTCAAAGCCGCTGCCGTTCCATGACACCAGCTCCGGGGTGTGCCGCTCGATGGCATCGAAAAACCGCGCGACCAGTTCCTGCTCGCTGCTCTCCGCGGTACCGAGGCTCATGGCCTTCAGGCCGTCGCGATGCCGCCAGACCACCGAGATCGCGACGATCCGCTGCAGATGCAAGGGCAGGAAATCGGAACCGGTTTCCTGCAGCCGGTGGAAGGTCATCGCGGTGGCGACCTCCGCATCGGCAAGCCCCTCGAGGTTGAAGATGCGCCGGCCACTCTCGACGTCCGGCACTGTCTCGATATCGAACACCATGGTTTTCATGATCGCCTCAGGCTCTCAGCAGTACAGCAACGGCAACAACCAGGCCGGCCTCGTCGGACAGGGTGATATGACCGGCACCCACACCGAGTTCCGCACAGACCCGCCGCCCACGTTCTGAATAAATGATCTCCGGCCTGCCGCGCGGATCCGGCAGGATGCCACTGTCGCGCAGCCACATGCCATGGGCAAAACCGGTGCCCATCGCCTTCACGATCGCTTCCTTGGCCGCAAAGCGCATGGCCAGGTAGCGCACCGGATTGCCGCTGCTGGCGAAGCCAGGCATTTCCTCTGGCATCAGGATGCGGTTCACGAAGCGCTCGCCGTAACACGCATGCGCAGCGGCGATCCGCTCGATCCTGAGGATGTCGGTACCTATGCCGAAGATCATGCGGTCCGCGCAAGCTGCATCAGCCGCTTCATTTCTGCAACCGCCGCTGCCATGCCGCTGAACACGGCCTGCGCCACGATCGCATGGCCGATATTGAGTTCGTTGATCCCGGCGATCGCCGCCACCGGCCCGACGTTGTGATAATTCAGCCCGTGTCCGGCATGGACTTCCAGCCCCGCCGCGATGGCGAAGCGGGTCGCCTCGCGGATGCGATCGAGTTCATGGTCGCGCTGTGCGCCAGCGGGCAACTCGGCATAGGCGCCGGTGTGCAGTTCGATCACCGGGGCGCCACTGCGGGCTGCCGCCTCGATCTGCCGCAGATCGGGATCGATGAACAATCCGGCGCGAATCCCCTCGGCGGCGAAGCGCCGGCAGGCAGCAGCCACCGCAGCGAAATGCGTGACCACGTCCAGACCACCCTCGGTGGTGAGCTCGGCGCGTCGCTCCGGAACCAGGCAGCAGTCGGCGGGCCGTACCCGGCAGGCGATGGCAATGATTTCCCCGGAGACCGCCAGTTCCAGGTTCATCCGCGTCCCGAGCCGTGCCTGCAGGATATCCAGGTCGGCCTCCTGGATATGCCGGCGGTCTTCACGCAGGTGGACGGTAATGCTGTCGGCACCGGCCTGCTCGGCCAGCAAGGCAGCCTCGCAGGGGTCCGGATAACGGGTACCGCGCGCCTGGCGCAGCGTCGCCACGTGATCGACATTGACGCCGAGGAGCAGTGGCGGAGAGGACGAGCTGCTCATGAGAGCTGCGGCTGTGGCTGTGGCTGTGGCTGTGGCGGCGTACGCCGCATCGATGCGAGCACCTGGCGCGTGCGCAATGCGCGCCCGTCCAGATAATGCGCAAGTACCCCGCGCAGCAGGCGCTTGGCCGACTGCAGCACGCCGGGATCGTCCAGTTCGCCACGGCTGATGGCGAGCAGCGCCATGCCGGAAAGGACCAGCCCGCCCTGCCCGGCCTCGGCCGGCACGGGCCCGTGCTCGATGCGGTATTCGTAGCTGGCGTGTGGATCGAGGGCAACATCGTTGAGCACATCGTGATCGAGGTTGAGGCCGTAACCAGCCTCGGCCAGCAGGGCCAGTTCGAAGCGGCGCAGGGCTGGCTCGGGATCCGGGTACTGGCGGAGTTCGTCGAGGGCCTGCGCGTAGGCCATGAACAGGCCAGGATGCGGATCACCGCGGCGGATGAAATTCAGGATCAGCTCATTCAGATAGAACGCCGCCATCAGTCCCATACCCTGCAGCGGCAGGGCATGCGCTTCTGCCTCGGCCGCGCGCAGCGTCTGCAGCGAGCCCCTGCCGCTCCAGGACAGGCGCACCGGCTGGAAGGGCTGCAATACGCTTCGCCAGCGTGACGATGGCCGGCGCGCGCCGCGGGCAACGATGCCGACCCGGCCATGCTCCCGGGCCAGCACCTCGATGATCTGGCTGGTTTCCTGATACGGCCGTGCATGC
The DNA here is from genome assembly GCA_023383705.1 of Gammaproteobacteria bacterium. Taxonomy (GTDB): domain Bacteria; phylum Pseudomonadota; class Gammaproteobacteria; order Steroidobacterales; genus SHZI01. The sequence goes on from JAHDYM010000048.1 coordinate 18,261, forward strand.
AGGACAAAGGCCAGCTCGAACTCGCTCGTCGCGGCGCTCACGCTTCCGTCTCGAATCCGAACTGCTGCAGGGCCCGGGCACTGTCTGCCCAGTTGCTCTTCACCTTGACGTGCGTCTCCAGGTGGAACTTGCCGCCAAAGATCGCTTCCAGTTCGAGTCGCGCAGCAGTACCGACTTCCTTGATCGTCGCGCCACCCTTGCCGACCACGATGCCCTTGTGCGACTCCCGGTCTGCCCAGATCGCCACGTCAGCCAGCACGACACCGGGTTTCTGCTCGAGCATCAGGACCTCCACGGCAAGTCCGTACGGTACTTCCTGGCGAAGCACGAGCAGCAGCTTCTCGCGGACCATCTCCGCGATGCGGAATTCCATGCTGCGGTTGGTCGTGGCATCCAGCGGATACAGCGGTGGCCCATGCGGCAGGAACGATACGACCAGATCGGTGAGCCGGTCCAGGTTGTCGATGCGCGTGGCAGAAACCGGAATGATGCCGCAAAACTCGCCTTTCCCGGCCAGTTGCTCGAGGTACGGCAGCAAGGCCGATCTGGGCCGCACGGAATCGATCTTGTTGACGACCAGCAGCGCCGGAACACCGGCATTGCGCACATGCTCGAGCACGTAATCGTCGGCCGAACGCCAGACGCCGGCCTCGACCACGAACATCACCAGGTCGGCACCGGCCATCGCGCTGTCCGCCGCCTTGTTCATGGCCTTGTTGAGCATGTTGCGCTGACGGGTATGCAGGCCAGGCGTATCCACGAACAGCAACTGCGCATCGGGACGGGTCAGCACGCCCATGATCGCATGCCTCGTGGTCTGCGCACGCGGGGTGACGATGCTGATCTTGCGGCCAACAAGGGCATTGACCAGCGTCGACTTGCCGACATTCGGCCGCCCGACCACGGCGATGAAGCCGGTACGGAAATCCTCAGCCATGCCGTTCGGCCTCGCGCAGTGCCTGCTCGGCTGCCCGCTGCTCGGCTATCCTGCGGCTGGAACCCGTGCCGCGCACGCGGAGGCCCCGCCCATCCAGCCGGCAGAGCACCTCGAACATCTGGTCGTGGGCCGAACCACTGACCTGCTCGACCGTGTAGACCGGCAGTGCCTCGCCGTGGGCCTGCAGGAATTCCTGCAAACGGGTTTTCGGATCACGCAGGTCCTCATCGACCGCCAGCCCGGCCAGATGCCCGGACAGCAATCGCAGGACCAGTTCGCGCGCCGGCGTCATGCCGCCATCCAGGAATACCGCACCGATGATCGCCTCCAGGGCATTTGCCAGGATCGATCCACGCTGGTGCCCGCCCGAGCGTGTCTCGCCGCTGCCGAGCCTCAAGTGCCGCCCCAGGTCGAGGCTGCGCGCGATTTCCTCCAGCGTCTCGCGTCGCACCAGCCTGGCACGCAGCTTGCTCAGGGTGCCTTCATCGGCATCCGGATACCTGGCATAGAGCAGTTCCGCCGCTACCATGCCGAGCACCGCGTCGCCGAGAAACTCGAGGCGCTCGTTGTGGGCCCCGGCAGCGCTGCGATGGGTGAGCGCAAGTTCAAGAAGACGTGCATCCTGGAATGTGTAGCCGATTGCGCCACTGGCCCACCCGGCCACAGCCTTCATCTGCTGATCTCGACGGAATTGCTGAACTTGGCGGTCAGATACAGGTTGGCCACGTACGGAACCTGGTCCTCGTAGTCGATCTCGACCAGAAAGCCGTCATCACTCTTGCTGATCACGAAGTCCTGCCGCTTCGGATAATCGACGGCGTCGATATCGAGCCGCTTGCCGATTTCCGTCATCAGCCTGGCCGGCGTAGGGCCGGCGCCATCGTACTCATCCTTGAGGTCGTTCATCAGCTTCACGATCTTCATCTGCGTGAGATAGACCGGGATCAGTCGTATGCCACCGTAGCCGATCATCGCAACCAGGCTCGCGATCACGATGAAGCCGATGGCCGTCATACCCTGCTGGCGCTGTTTCATGTCCATCCCCTTTGATTGGCCGCACACCCGGGCCGTCACCTGATCGATTGTCCTATACGCTGCCAGCGCGGCATGTGCGAAAAATCCCAGTTCATCCAGAT
>JAHDYM010000049.1 GCA_023383705.1 Gammaproteobacteria bacterium
TGAGTGCTTCTTGCAAGATCTGTTCCAGCCGCGGGTCGAGGGTGATGACCGGCAGCTCTTCCTGGCCGTTGCTGGCCCGCTGGACGATGGTCCGGCCGAGCGCGACGCGGACCGCGCCGGTCAGCACGTCGGGGTCTGCGCTGTTGCGGCCGTGTTCGGCCAGCGCCTGGCAGATGGTGCGCATGTTGGTGATGGGGATCTGGTCGCGCAGGAGTTCCTGCAGCACGCGGACGACCACCGACAGCGACAGGGTCTTCGGTACCAGTTCCTCGATCAGCTTGGGCGCCTGCTTGCCCAGCCGGTCGAGCAACTCCTGGGCTTCCTGGTGGCCAAAGATCTCGTGCGCGTTCTCGTGCAGCACCTTGCTCAGATGGGTGGCGATCACCGTGGGGACATCCACCACCGTGTAGCCGCGCGACTGCGCTTCCTCGCGCTGCACCGGCTCGATCCATACCGCTTCGAGGCCGTAGGCCGGATCCTGTGCCGGGATGCCGCTGATGCGCTGTTCGATGTGTCCGGGGTTGATGGCGAGCTCGCGGTCGAGGTGCACCTCGCCGGTGGCGATCGGCGAGCCCATCACGCTGATGCGATAGCCGCTGGCCGGCAGGTCGAGATCGTCGCGGATCCGCACCGGTGACACCAGGAAGCCCAGCTCCTCCGACAGGCGCTTGCGCACGCCCTTGATCCGGCGCATCAGTTCGCCGTCCTGCTGCCGGTCGACGAGCGGAATCAGCCGGTAACCCACATCGAGGCCGATCGCATCGGCTTCGCCGACATCCTGCCAGGACAGTTCTCGGCTGGCTTCGTTGTCGACCACGTCCGGGGTGATCGGGACTTCCACTGCCGCTTCTGGCTGGTTGTCGCGGCGGTCGAGCAGCCAGGCACCGCCGGCGCAGGCTCCCGCCATGAGCAGGAAGGCGATGTTCGGCATGCCGGGGATGAAGCCCAGCAGCCCGAGCAGCACCGCCACCACGCGCAGCACGCGCCGGTCGCCGAGTAACTGGCTGAACAACTGCTTGCCCATGTCCTCGGAGCGCGACATGCGGGTGACGATCACGGCCACGGCAATGGCGAGCAGCAGCGAGGGGATCTGTGCGACGAGGCCATCGCCGATGGTCAGCAGCGCGTAGGTGGAGGCCGCCTGGGAAAAACTCATGTCGTGCTGGAGCACGCCGATCAGGATGCCGCCGATAAGGTTGATGAAGACGATCAGCAGGCCGGCGATCGCATCGCCGCGCACGAACTTGCTGGCACCGTCCATGGAGCCGTAGAAATCCGCCTCCATCCGCACTTCGCTGCGCCGGGCGACGGCCTCTGCCTGGGTGATGATGCCGGCGTTGAGGTCGGCGTCGATGGCCATCTGCTTGCCGGGCATGGAATCGAGGGTGAAGCGTGCGCTGACTTCGGCGACACGGCCGGCGCCCTTGGTCACCACGACGAAGTTGATGATCAGCAGGATCGCGAACACCACGATGCCGACGGCGTAGTTGCCGCCGATCACGAAGGAGCCGAAGGCCTCGATGACCTTGCCGGCAGCATCTCCGCCGGTATGGCCGTTGAGGAGCACCACGCGTGTGGAGGCGACGTTCAGCGCCAGCCGCAGCAGGGTGGCCAGCAGCAGGACCGTCGGAAACGCGGCCAGGTCCAGGGGGCGCATCACGTAGACGACCGCCAGGATGACGACCAGCGAAATGCAGATGTTGAAGGTGAACAGCGCGTCGAGCACCAGCGGTGGCATCGGCAGCACGATCATGGCCAGCATGGCCAGTACGACCATTGGCAGTCCGGCGCTCATGACCGCGGTGTTACGCAGTGTGCCTGCCCAGTTGTTGTTTGCTGCTGCCATCCTGATGTACCGGTTGGTGTGTGTTTAAAGGTTTTTTCCTAGCGGCGCCGGCGGCGCCGCGGCTGCGGACCACTGGCCAGTTGCGGATCGACTTCAATGGCCGGCTTCTCCGGCCAGGCACCGCCGAGCGTCCGCGCGTTGCGCAGCCGGTACACGTAGGTCAGTACCTGGGCGACGGCGAGATACAGCGGGGCGGGGATTTCCTGGCCGATGTCGGTGCTCCAGTACAGGGCGCGTGCCAGCAACGGCGACTCGAACAGCGCGATCCTGTGGCCGGTGGCAACCTCGCGGATGCGGGCTGCGGTCAGGTCAGCGCCCTTGGCCAGCACGACGGGTGCACGCATGCGCTGGTCGTCGTAGCGGAGCGCGACGGCGAAGTGCGTCGGGTTGGTGATGACCACATCGGCCCTGGCCACATCGGCCAGCATCCGCCGCCGCGCTGCCTCCTGCTGCAGGGCGCGGATGCGGCTGCGTACTTCAGGCCGGCCATCGGATTCCTTGGCTTCATCCTCGATCTCCTTGCGGGTCATCTTCATCCGCTGGGCGTAGCTCCACAGCTGCCAGGGCGCATCGACGGCCGCGATCAGCAGCAGCGCGGCGCTGGAGACCGCCAGTGCGAGCAGGGTCAGCCAGCTTGACTCCGCCATCGCCGAATTCAGCGGCCGTGCGCTCAGTCCGAGCAGTGAATCGGTGCTGCTCATGAGCAGCGCAACGATGAAGCCGATGATGATCCCGGCCTTGGCCAGCGCCTTGAGCACCTCGACCAGGCTGTTCATGCTGAACATGCGACCGATGCCGGCGACCGGATCCAGGCGCTCGAACTTGAAGGATATGGGCTCGGCCGTGAAGACAAAGCCACCGATGGCCACGGCACCGAGTACTGCCGCGGCCGCCACTGCGGCAAACAGCGGCGTGCACATGCGCAGGGCGGTGAACATCGCATCGCCCAGTGCCCTGCTCATGTAGCCGGGATCGTTGAGTGCCGCCGGGTCGAAACGCAGCGCGTTGGTCATCAACTCGCGGGCACTGGCGGTTATTGCCGCCTGGTCCGAGTAGAGCGCCACACAGGCGATGACCATGACCACTGCCATGTTCAGTTCGCGCGAGCGCGGAATCTGGCCCTTGCGTCGCGCATCCTCCAGCCGCTTGGCTGTGGCCTGTTCGGTACGGTCTTCCTGCGGTGTCTGGTTGCCCTCCGCCATGACTAGCCGCTCCCGAGCATTCCGGTCAGCAGCGTGAAAGCTTCATGCATGTGCTGAAGCCATACCGGCCCCTGCGTCTGCAGCGACATGACGAGGATGACCAGGCCGAGCAGGATCGTCACCGGAAAGCCCACCGCAAACAGGTTGAGCGTGGGTGCAGCACGGCTGATCACGCCGAAAGCCACGTTGACCATCAGGATGGCCACGACCGACGGCAGCGCGAGCTGGACCGCACCGGCAAACATCAGGCCGGCAAATTCGACGATGAGGCGGGCATCGGCCGGTGCCAGGCCGCCGGAGCCGATCGGCACCACCTGGAAACTCTGCGCCAGCAGGGCGATCAGCGACAGGTGTGCATTGGTGGCCAGCAGCACCAGTGACGACACCACGATGTAGAAGCGGCCGAGCAGCGGCATGCCGCCGTTCTGCGGGTCGACGACGGTGGCAAAGGAGAGTCCCATGCCGGTGGAGATCAGCTGGCCGGCGAGCAGGGCGGCCTCGGTGGCCAGGCGCAGCACGAAGCCGATTGCCAGGCCGACGGCCAGTTCCTGGGTGATGGCGATGATGCCGTCCGGGCTCAAGGGCTGGACCTTCGGCATGGCGCCGGCGATCGGCAGCATCGTGATGGCCAGCACCAGTGCCATGGCCAGGCGGATGCGGCGTGGTACGTACATCGCACCCAGCAGCGGTGCGAGCATCACCACGCCACCGACACGCATCACCGTCCACAGCACACCGAGGAGGGTGTCAGCGATCTGTACGACGGTGAACATGCCGGCCAGCCTTCAGCCCAGCAGGCCGGGGATGCTGGTGAACAGGGTGCGCGTGTAGCTGGTGATCAGTTGCAGCATCCACGGGCCGGTGATGAGCAGCGTCAGCATCAGCGCCAGCAGCTTCGGGATGAAGGACAGGGTCATTTCATTGATCTGTGTCGCTGCCTGCAGGATGCCGACCAGCACGCCGGTCACCAGCGCGACCAGCAGCAGCGGTGCCGCCAGCAGGGTGGTGACGGTCAGGGCCTCGCGGGCGATGGTCAATACGCTTTCGGGTGTCATCCGGGCAAACCTCAGACGTGTGGTGCAAAACTGCTGGCCAGCGTGCCGACGATGAGTCCCCAGCCGTCCACGAGCACGAACAGCATGATCTTGAAGGGCAGGGAGATGAGCATCGGCGAGAGCATCATCATGCCCATCGACATCAGCACGCTGGAGACCACCAGGTCGATGATCAGGAACGGGATGAAGGTCAGGAAGCCGATCTGGAACGCGGTCTTGAGTTCGCTGGTCATGAAGCTCGGCAGCAACACCGACATCGGTATGTCGGTCGGGCCTGCAAAGCCTTCCTTCCCGGCCAGTCCGGCAAACAGCTGGAGGTCCGGTTCGCGGGTCTGGCTCAGCATGAACTCGCGCAGCGGCACTTCTGCCCTGGCAGCGGCATCGGTCATTTCGATGGTGCCCGCCAGGTAGGGCTGCAGCGCGTCGGCATTGATGCGTTCGATGACCGGTGCCATGACGAAATAGGTGAGGAACAGCGCCAGGCCGATCAGGATCTGGTTTGGCGGCGTCTGTGGCATGCCGAGCGCCTGGCGCAGGATGGCCAGCACGATGATGATGCGCGTGAACGATGTGGCGGCGAGCAGCAGCGAGGGCAGCAGCGTCAGCGCCGTCATCAGCAGCAGGATCTGGATGCTCACCGACCAGGTCTTGCCGCCGTCGCTGCTGTCGACCAGCGACAGCGCGGGAATGGCCGGCGCCGACATGGCCAGCGCAGGCACCAGCAGCAGGGCCGCCAGCAGGGCGAAGCGGCGGGCGTTGATCGGAGCAGCGGAACTCATGACCTGTTTTCCATGAAGCTGGAGAATTCTGTTGTTGCGGGCTGGCCGATCACGTGCAGCGTGCGCAGCCCGGAAGGACTGATGCCGACCAGTACCTGGTCGCTGCCGACCTTCAGCAGCACGACGCGCTCGCGGTTGCCCAGCGACAGGCCGGTGAGGATCTCGATGGCGCCACCGCGCGCACCGGTGCCGGCACGGAAGCGGCGCGATACCCAGGCGGTCGCGGCCAGCAGGCCGAGTACGACGGCGAGGCCGATCACCATGCGCAGCGTCGCCGAGGCGATATCGCCGGCCGCAAGGCCGCCGGTGGCCACACCCGTGGCCGGCGTATCGGCCAGTGCCGGCATCGTCGACAGGAAGCCGGTGGTGACCATGCACGCGAGTGCGCGGAGCGGGTGGCAGTTTTTCCGGATCAGCTGCATTGCCGGTGCTCAGCCCTGTGGCCCTGTCCGCTTGCCTGGCGGCACCACATCGGTCAGGCGAATGCCGAACCTGTCGTTGACGATCACGATTTCGCCGTGCGCCACCAGGGTTCCGTTCACCAGCACGTCGAGCGGTTCGCCGGCACCGCGGTCGAGTTCGACCACCGATCCCTGCGTGAGTCGCAGCAGGCGGCCGACGCTCATCTGTGCGCGTCCGACTTCCAGCGACAGCGTGACCGGGACGTCGAGGATGACATCGATGTTCGGTCGCGCGTCGTTACCCGGTGCAGTGGCCGTGGCACCAGCGCCATCCAGCGCCGGGGCCTGGAATGGCTGGGCAGCTGCCGGAGCAACGGCGCTGTCAGAGGTCTTCGCCTCGTCCATATTTCTCTCCTACTGTGATGCGATTGGCCGGCTTGGTGATGCGCACGGCATGGCGTCCCTGACAGGCGCCGAGGGTGCCTTCAAGCAGTGCGCTGTCACCCGCGTAAAGCGTTACGGTGGTCGGTGCTTCGATGGCGATGATGTCGCCGGGCCGGGCCTGGCTGATATCGCGCAGGATGACCTGGGTGCCGTTGAGTACGGCACGCAACGATACCGTTGCGTCCTGCACGTCGGTCTTGAGCCGGGTTTGCCAGCGCTGCGAGTCAGCCTCGCCCTGATTGGGCTGGCCGGGATTGCGCAGGCGGCGCAGGGGCTCGAGAAATGCCGGCGGCAGGATCAGTTCGAACTTCAGTTCATGGGTGCCGATCGCCAGTTCGTAACCGGTGATGCACACGGGCTCGGAATTCGCGGCGATGGCGGCGAAGACCGGGCTTATCTCGCTGTTGCCCGGCTGGATCTCCACCTGCATGTAGGGTTTCCAGGCTTCCTTCATGTCCTGGATGATCGCGGTGACGAACTTGCGCACCAGCCGTGTTTCCATCGGCGTGAAATCGGGCGTGCCATCGGCCCGCGTGCTCTTGCCGTCGCCACCGAAGAAGATGTCGGTCAGCGTGAAGACAAAGTCCGCATCCAGCGTGATCATGCCCTTCTGCTTCTGCTGGGCGATCTCCAGTACATTGAGACTGGTCGGTACGGGCAGCCGCCGTGCGTATACGCCCCAGCGCTCCTCGCGCCAGCCGCGCGGCGTCACCTCGACCGGGCGGCGGAAAAACCGGCGTGCAGTCATCCTCAGCAGTCCGCCGAGGCGTTCGGAGATCGCGTCCAGCGCCGGCGCGCGGTCGGCGGCAATCCGCTCCCAGTGATCGGCATGCAGGTCAAGTACATGACCCTGCGGCGCCGGTCCCTGCGGATCAGCACTGCCAGCGCCTTCGCGCAGCGCCTGGGCTTCGTCGTCCGAGATGATTTCCCTGGTATTCATGTGTGGACCGGGAACCGGTTACTGGACGACAAAGCTCGTGAAGTAGAGATCCTCGACACCGGGTTCACCGGTATTGGCCTTCATGATCTTTTGCACTTCGGCCAGTGCCTGCTTGCGCAGCGCCTCTTTTTCCTCGCGATTGGTGAGCGAGCTGACGCTCTGCCCGCCGAACATCATCAGCAGGTTGTTGCGGATCACCGGCATATGGGCCTCGACGGCGGTGATGACTTTTTCATCGCGCGCCATCAGTTCGACGGTGACCTGCAGGAAGCGGATCGTGCCCTTGTCGTCGAGGCTGGCAACCAGCGGTGGATCGAAAGCCAGGTACTGTGGCGGGGCCTTCTTGACAACCTTTTGCGGCTTGCCGTCGGCACCGACAGCGATTTTCGGCGCCGGGCAGTTGGGCGTCATCGAGTACAGGAGTTTGCAGCCGATGATCGGACCGGCGAGCTGCGTGATCAGCATCATCACGAACAGGCCGGCGCCGATGCCGATGGTCTTGACCAGGCCGCCGCTGCCCTTGCCCGCGGCAGCGGTTTCGCCGGCAGTTGCAGCCTGGGTTTCTTCAGTTGCCATGGGTACGGTCCCTTGATAAGTCCCGGATACCTCATAGCAAGACCCGTGCCATCACCCGACGGGCATCAAAAAGCTATAAAAAACAATGAAGTAAAGAGATCTATGGTCCCGTTCGGCGCGTCAATGCCTTGACGTCGGGTGCCGCCGGTCGCCAAGCGATTGGCGGCGGGCCGTTCAGGCCCAGGCGTCGACCAGCCGGCTTGCAGCCTGGCGTATCGGTGCCGGCATCTCGGGCCGGGTCACGGGCGCCGCAGCCCCCCGCCAGGCATTGCCGGCAGTTTCCGTGTCGTTGAAGGCCTGCTGCGGGTTCCGTCCACGCTGGTCGGTGCCGGCGCCAACCTCGGCGTGTGCCAGCCGTATGCCCTGTTCCGCGAACATCTCGCGCAGCTGCGGCAGCGAGGCTTCGATGGCCTCGCGGGTCTGGCTGTGCTGTGCGCCGAACCAGACCTGGGCGGTGTTATCGGCGATCTTTATCTCGATATCGAGGGTGCCGAGGCTCTCCGGATGCAGCTTCAGCCGCGCCGAGTGCGTGCCCGGGCCAGCCAGTGTCAGCAGGCGATCGCCGAGGCCGGCAGTCCATGCCTGGGCCGGGCCCAGCGGCTGCAGTGGCGGGAAGCCGCCGAGTGCCTCGCGTGCCATGCTGCCGAGGCGGTTGTCAGCGGCCAGCGGATTGCCTGCAGCCGTGCCGGTATTGCCCGGCGGGGCATTCAGTCCATTGCCATCGCTGCGAAAGGCGGCGGAGAAGGACTCGCGGCCGCCGTTCTGCGCCAGGTTCTGCACCAGCCGCGACAGCTCGCCGGCGGTCAGTCCCGCTGGCTGGCGCAGGGTGCTGTCAATCTCCGTGTCAACCAGCATGCCGGCGCTGTCCTCGGTGGGCACGCTGGCTGCCGGCGGTTCCACGGTCGGGGTCACCGGTTCCGGCATCGAGCGCCGGGTCCCCGCCTGGTCTCCCGGCGGTGTGGCGAGCGTCGCCATGTTCAGCTGCCGGCTGTGTTCGATATCGGCCAGTGAGATCCGGGCAGCCGGCACCGCGATACTTGCCTCGGCGGCAACCGCAGCTGGTGCGGGCAAGGATGGCTCCGCAGGGATTCCGGCCGCGCCGGGCGGCAAACTGTTGCCGCTTGCGGGCAAGGCCTTGCCAGTGACGGGTATCCCCGGCGTCGCGGACTGTGCCAGTGGAATTGCGGCAGCGCTGCCGAGGCCCTCCGGCAACCCGGTGTCCCCGGCATCCGCTTCCGGCAGCAGGAACTCCTCGGTCGCCGTGGATTCCGGCGTTGCCGGTATGGTCGGTGTGGTCGGTGCTGCAGGCTGCGCACCCTGCAGAAAACCCATCAGCAGCGCGGCAAATGGCTGCACACCGCCGTCGGCGGCACCGCCCGGTACCGGGGTACCGGCGGGCTGCACAGGGCCCGTTCCACGCACTGCCGTTCCGGCCACCGGCGGGCGGAGCGCGGCTGCTGCAAGCGCTGATGCGTCTGCAGGCGGTGCGGTTATGAGACTCAGGTCACTCACTGGACAGGTGTGGTTTTCATCTTGCCTGGCTTAACAGAGCAATCTCCATGCCATCGGCAGCGCAGCGAGTTCACGTTTTGGACTGGTTGGCGATTTCATCGAGCCGTGCCTGCTCGATGCGGTCGCGCCGCTGCTGCTCGCGCTGTTCGATCCGCTCGCCGAGGCGCTCCAGCGCCAGGCTGCGCGCCCGCGCCGTGCGCCACTGCGCTGCATGCTGTTCGGCCTGGTGCCGCTGGATTTCGACCGCGCCACGCTGTTCGTCCACCGCATTGCGCAGGCGCTCCATGAAACCACGGTTGCTGCGCAACGCACCGATGGTCATGGCGGTGTTCTGGATGTTGCCGGAGTAGTCGGCAAGGTAGCCGCGGATCTGCTCCAGGCGCCTTTCATCGGCATCCAGCAGTTTCAGCCTCTCGGCGAGACGCCGCGAGGCTTCGGCTTCGGTGTGCCCGGCGAGTTTCTGCAGGATCTGCATGCGGTTGCGTCGGGCCACGGCGGGTATGCCTCAGTGTGCTCAGCCGCGCGCGCGGGCAGCGGCGTCGGCAGGTTCGCTGTTCAGCAGGGTCTCGAGCTGCGCGATGCTTTCCTCGAAGCTCACTGCGGCCTGCGTGGACTGGCGCAGAAAGGCCTCGACGCGTGGCCACAGGCGCACCGCCCGGTCGAGTTGCGGGTCGGAGCCGGCACGGTAGGCCCCCACGGTGATCAGGTCGCGGTTGCGCAGGTAACAGGCAACGATCTCGCGGAACTTCTGGGCAGCGGCCAGGTGCTGGGGCGAAGCGATGCGCGACATCGACCGGCTGATCGAGGACTCGATGTTGATCGGCGGATAGATGCCGCTCTCGGCCATGTCCCTGGACAGCATGATGTGTCCGTCAAGGATGGCGCGGGATGCATCCACGATCGGGTCGTTTTCATCGTCGCCTTCGGCCAGCACGGTATAGAAAGCCGTTATCGAGCCGCCGCCCTCGGCGCCGGTTCCGGCGCGTTCCACCAGTTGCGGCAGGCGGCCGAACACCGAGGGCGGATAGCCCTTGGTCGCCGGCGGCTCACCGATGGCGAGGCCGATTTCGCGCTGGGCCTGGGCAAAGCGCGTCAGGGAGTCCATCAGCAGCAGCACCTGGTAGCCGCGCTCGCGAAAATGCTCGGCGATCGCCGTTGCCCGCCATGCGCCGTGCAGGCGCAGCAGCGGCGAGCAGTCGGCCGGCGTCGCGACGACAACGGAGCGGGCCAGGCCGGCGGCACCGAGATTGTCCTCGACGAATTCCTTCACTTCGCGCCCGCGCTCGCCGATCAGCCCGACCACGATGACATCGGCGCGGGTAAAGCGCGTCATCATGCCGAGCAGCGTGCTCTTGCCCACGCCGCTGCCGGCAAACAGGCCGAGGCGTTGTCCGCGGCCGACGCTGAACAGGGCATTGATCGAGCGCACGCCCACATCGAGCGGCCGGTGGATGGGCTGGCGCGCGAGCGGATTGATCGGTTCCGCCTCGAGCCGCGTACACCCCTCGTATTGCAGGGGGCCACGCCCGTCGAGCGGGTTGCCGGCGCCGTCGATGACACGGCCGAGCAGGGCATCGCCGATGCCGACCTGTGCGACGGTGTGGTGCGGAATCACCCGCGCATTCGGCATGATGCCGGCCATGGTGCCGGTGGGCATCAGGTACAGGCGGTCACCGGAAAAGCCCACTACCTCGGCCTCGACCGAACTGCCGCCGTTGCCGCGGATCTGGCAGCGGGCGCCGAGTGCGGCCTCGCAGCCGACCGCCTCCAGGGTCAGGCCGGCAACGCGGGCCAGCTTGCCTTCCACGATCATTTCCGGTGCATGGGCGCGGCTGCGCTGCCAGGCCATGCGTCGCGACCAGCGGTCGCTGCGTTCGGCAGCCAGCCGTACCGCGGGGTGATTAGCCAGCATTGGCACGTTCATCCTCCAGCAGGCCGGCGATGACCCGCGCCAGGCGTGTTTCGAGGCGGGCGTCGATGGTCGAGCGTGCCGAAGTGATCAGGCAGCCGCCGCGCTCGAGCAGTGGATCGGTTTCAAGTCGCCAGGCGCGGTCGGTGGTGTTTTCCGTCAGGCAGCTGCGCACCACGCCGGCATCGTCGGGATGCAGGCGCACGGTGATGTCACCGGCGGCCAGCGGCAGGGCGGTGAGGCCCTCGCGGATCACGCCGATGATGTGCGCCGGATCGAGGTGTACCTCGCGCCGGATCAGTTGCCGGACGACGGCCTGCACCAGCGCCAGCAGTTCTTCCTCGACACGATGATCGAGGTCTTCAAGCGGCCGGGCGAGCGCATCCAGCACGCGTTCCACCGCCGCGATGCGCGTGGCCAGTTCGCGGGTGCCGGCCTCGATGCCGGCAGCGCGCCCTTCCTCCAGGCCCTGCTGCCAGGCACGCTGCTGGAGCGCCTGCAGGTCGGCATCGCCGTTGCGACGCAGGCCGGCTGTGCCGCCTGCGGACGAGACATCGGGTGCCCGCCAGGCAACCGTCGTTGCAGCCGCGTCGTTGCGGATCAGCCTAGACAAAGTCTTCTCCGCCGCCGATGGTGATGGTGCCGTCATCAGCGAGGCGCCGTGCGACCATCACGATTTCCTTCTGTGCGGCCTCGACCTCGGCGAGCCGTACCGGGCCCTTGGCTTCGAGGTCGGACTTGAGCATTTCACCGGCCCGCTTCGACATGTTCCTGAATATCTTGTCCTGGAGTTCCTGGTCGGCACCCTTCAGGGCAGTGACCAGGGTGTCCGAGGTGACTTCGCGGACCAGCGCCTGGATGCCGCGGTCATCGATGTCGATCAGGTTGTCGAAGACGAACATGTTGTCCTGGATTTCCTGGCAGAGCACGGCGTTGTTCTCGTTCAGGTTCTCGATGATCTGCTTTTCGAATTCCTTGCCGACGCCGTTGAGTATGCCGGCCGCACTGCGCAGACCGCCGATGGGCATGAGCTTGGATACCGGCGTGTGGGAAAACTTCTGTTGCATGATTTCATCGAGTTCCTCGATGGTGTTCTGCGGAATCTCGGCCATGCGCGCGATGCGTGCCACGATGTCCGTGGCGAGGTTCACCGGCAGCAGGTTGATCACCTGGGAAGCCTTCCTGGCATCCATGCCGGCCAGCACGACGGCAATCACCTGCGGATGCTCGCGGCCGATGTACTCGGCGATCTCCTTGGCTTCCAGCAACTGCAGCGAATCGAGGCCCTTCGGGGTTTCCTCGACGATGCGATCGAGTACCTTGGTGGCCTTGTCCTCACCGAGCGAGCTCGTCAGCAGGCGCTTGAGCGAGGCGGTCGAGCGCACGGCAAACTGGCCCTCGCCCTCGACATTCTCCGTGAAGTGCGTGAGTACGTGGTCAGCCTGGGCGTGGCTCACCTTGCGCAGCGAAGCCATGGCCTTGCCCAGCCGCTGGACTTCGCCCACCGGCATGTGCCGCATGATGTCGGCGGCCTCCTTCTCGCTGAGCGACAGCAGAAAGATTGCCGCGCGTTCACTGCCGGAGAGTTCCTGCTGTTTCTCAGCCATCTGACTGCATCCATGCCCTGACGATCTGTGCCACCCGTTCCGGGTTCTTGTCGGCGAGTTGTCGTGCCACGCTGACCTTGTCGTCGTAGCTCAACGGTGCGCGCGGGTCGGCGGAATAGTTGCCGGCGGGTCCGGCCAGGGCGGTCTGGCCGACTGTCCCTGCGGGTGCACCGCTGGCCAGCGCGCGCAGCAACGGCTTCACCAGTACCAGTGCCACGACGAGTACCAGCGCAGCGGCCAGCGCCTGTCTGCCCCAGGACTGAACAGCCGGGTTCTGCAGGAAGCCGGGTTCTTCGGCCGCGGCGGCGTCAGCGGGATCCTGGTAGAAGGCCATGCTGCTCACGCTGACGGTGTCGCCGCGTTTTTCATCGTAGCCCACCGCGTCGCGTACCAGCCTGGTCAGCGCCTCGAGTTCTGCCTCGCCCAGTTTTTCCGCGGTGGTATTGCCTTCCGCGTCCGTCACCGTCTTGTCGGCAACCAGCACCGCCACCGAAAGCCGCTGCAGGCCACCGAAGGACTGTTTGGTATGGCTGAGTGTCCGGTCCATTTCAAAGTTGCGGGTACGACGGATCGATTCGTTGCCCGGCGTGGAGGAGACGCTTGCCGCTGCCTGCGCGCTGGCGGCATCGGCCGGAATCGCCGGATCCGCTGCCGTTGCGGCGGCCGCTGCCGGCACGGCGGGCGGGGGCTGGTTGCTCAGCGCACCGGGTATCCCGCCAAGCAGGCCGGGGCCGCGGGCGCGTTCCTCGGCGACCTGTTCGCTGCGCACGACGGTCTCGGGATCGTAGAGTTCCTGGGTTTCTTCGCGCTGCGTGAAATCCACCTCGGCGGTGACCGTGGTGCGCACGCGGCCTGCGCCGAGCATCGGCACCAGCAGGTTTTCGACGCGCTTGACGTAGCTGTCCTCGACGCGGTGCACGTAGTCGAGCTGGCGGGTGCTCAGGCCGAGTTCGCTGGCATCTTCCGGTGAATTGAGCAGCCGGCCGGTCTGGTCGACGACCGTGACCTTGCTGGCTTCGAGTTCCGGGATGCTGGAAGCGACCAGATGCACGATGGCGGAAACCTGCGCGTCTGTGACGTTGCGTCCGCCATAGAGCTGCAACAGGACCGAAGCGCCCGGTGTCTGCTTCTTGCCGAGGAACACCGTGGACTTCGGTACGGCGAGATGCACGCGTGCCGACTGCACGGGCTGCATGCTGCTGATCGTGCGTGCGAGTTCGGTTTCCAGGGCGTGCTGGTACCTGGCGTTCTCCATGAACTGGCTGGTCGAGAAGCTGCTGCCACCTTCCATGATCTCCAGGCCAAACCCGGAGCTCTTGGGCAGGCCCTGTTCGGCCAGCTTGAGCCGTGCTGCATGCACCTGCTCGCCCGGCACGGTGACGGCGCCACTGTGGTTGTCGAGTTTGTAGGGAATGCCGGCGCTGGTGAGCGCGTTGACGATTTCGCTGGCTTCCTTGTCGGAGACGTTGCTGAACAGCACCGTGTAGCCGGGGTTGCTCATCCAGAAGGCTGCGGTGACGCCGATCGAGATGCTGGCGGCAAGCCCGATGAGGATCAGCAGCTGCCGCATGCCCGGCATGCGGGTCAACTGCGCAAATGGATTGACCAACTGGTTGTCTGCTGTAGCCATGAATTACTCCCGACGATTCCGCATGCCGATCAGATCGGCATGTTCATGATTTCCTGGTAGGCATCGACCAGCTTGTTGCGTACTTGCGTCATCGCCGTGAAGGACAGGCTGGCCTTCTGCATGCTGACCATCACTTCGGCGACACTGGTTCCCGGCTCGCCGTTCTGGAAGTCGGTCATCATGCTGGTGGCGACCGACTGCTGTTCGTTGACCTTGGCGATCGACTGCTGCAGCAACTGCCCGAAGCTGTCGTCCGTCGGCTTCGGTGTGGCAGCCGGCAGGTCCATCGAGGCGGTCAGTGCCCGCATCTGGCTCAGTACGTTGTTGATTTCCATCTGGCTCACGGCGTTGCTCCGTTTCGTGCGTGGTTCAGGCGGTCTGGCTGCTGCGCAGGGGTTCGCGGCAGCGCGGGATCGGGAAACCGATGCTGCGCAGCCGGGCGATCTTGTAGCGCAGGGTGCGCGGGCTGATGCCGAGGCTTGCGGCTGCCTTCTGCCGGGTGCCGGCGCGGGCCAGCGCATCGACGATCAGTTGGCCTTCGACCGAGGCCATGTTCTCCTGCAGCAGCGCCTCCTGGGCGGCTGGCGTGCCGACCGGGGGGGCAAGGTTGCCTGCCGGTGCCTCGAAGCGCAGGTCGCGTGCACGGATGAGCTTGCCGCCACCGAGGATCACTGCCCTCTGCAGGAGGTTCTGCAGTTCGCGAACGTTGCCGGGCCAGTTGTGCGCAGTCAGTGCAGTCACGGCATCTTCGGCGAGTACAGGCGTCTGGCGCTCGTCGCCGGTGATCTTCTGCAGGAAGTGCCGGGCCAGCGGAATGATGTCGCCCGGACGCTCGCGCAGGGCCGGTGTGGTGAGCGGGAAAACGCTCAGCCGGTAATAGAGGTCCGCACGGAACTTGCCGTCTGCAACGTGCTGCCGCAGGTCACGGTTGGTCGTGGCAATCACGCGCACATCGAGCGGGATCGGCGCGCGGCCGCCGATGCGCTCGACTTCGCGTTCCTGCAGCACGCGCAGCAGCTTGGCCTGCAGGCCGATATCCATTTCGCTGATTTCGTCGAGCAGCAGCGTGCCGCCCTGGGCCTGTTCGAACTTGCCGGGGCGCGCCTCGTGCGCGCCGGTAAATGCGCCTTTTTCGTGGCCGAAGAGCAGCGCTTCCAGCATGTTCTCCGGGATCGCCGCGCAGTTGATGGCGACGAAGGGGCGGTCGCGGCGCGGGGCAAGCTGGTGCAGCAGCCGGGCGAGCACTTCCTTGCCGGTGCCGCTTTCACCGCTGATCAGGACAGTGGCATCGGAGGCGGCAACCCGCTCGGCGAGTCCGACCAGTTCGACGCTCAGGGGATCGGCCACCACCAGGTCGTGGGCCGAATGCGTTACCAGCGGACGCAGGCGCTTCAGTCGCTCGATCAGCGCCGGTGCCGCGAAGGGCTTGACCAGGTAGTCGGTCGCGCCCTCGAGCATGCAGCGCACCGCGTGCTCGATGCTGCCGTGGGCGGTGATCATCAGCACTGGCATGGACGGCCGCAGTTCGCGGATGGCGGAGAGCAGGGCGAAGCCGTCCATGGGCTTCATCTGGTAGTCGGTCACCACGGCTTCAAAGACGTCGGCAGTCAGCGCAACCAGCGCGGTTTCGCCGTCAGCCGCAGTGACGACTTCATAACCGGCCAGGCGCATGGTTTCTGCCAGCGCCTCGCGCAGCGTGGCGTCATCTTCGACCAGCAGGACGGGGTGTCGCTTGTTCATGCTGCCTGGTGCTCCGACGACGTTGTTGCCGGCTGTTGGCCAGTCCTGCCAGGGGTCGCGTTGCCGGTCAGGCGGCTCGGCATGGTGTTCAGCGGCAGGCGCAACACGAAGCTCGCGCCCTGCGGGGGAGTGTTCTCGGCCTGCACGTCGCCGCCATGTGCGCGTGCCACCGATCTCACCACCGCAAGGCCGAGGCCGGTGCCATCGCTGCGCGAGGTGAAGAACGGTTCGAAGATCCGGTTGTGCAGCCCGGGCGGTATGCCCGGACCGTTGTCGCTGACGCGCAGTTCGGCAGTCTGGCCGGTGACGCTGAAGTCCAGTTTGACGACGGCGGAGGGGCCGGCAGCCTGCAGGCCGTTGGTGATCAGGTTCAGCAGCGTGCCGACCAGCGCCTCGCGGTTGCCGCAGACGATGGCATCGGCAGGTGCGGGCCCGACTTCGAGTTTCTGCCCCGGCCGCAGCAGGGCGGCAGCCGCGTTTTCGGTGGCCGCTGCCAGCTCGCCGAGTTCGACCGGCAGGTTGCTTGCGACTGCGCCGCGTGCAAAACCGAGCATGTCGCCGACCAGGTGTTCGAGGTTGTTCAGGCAGCCGATCGCGCGGCTCAGCAGTTCATCGCGCCGTGGCTGCGGAATCGCCGGGTTCGCTGCGTTCGAGGTGTAGAGCAGGGCAGCCGACAGCGGCGTGCGGATCTGGTGGGCGAGGGTGGCTGCCATTTCGCCGAGTGCGGCCAGACGCTGATGGCGCGACATGGCCGCCTCGACCTTGCTGCGGCGGGCGCCGGTTTCGGCATTGCGTGCCAGCGCTGTATCGCGTTCGTCGGTCGTGGCGGCGAGCGCAGCCTTCAGCGCGCTGACTTCGGCTTCGAGGCGCGCATAGGCGGTCTCGAGGCGTTCCGATGCGCTGCTGAAGCCATGCAGGGCATCCTTGAGCTGTTCCCTTTGCAGGGCGTCCTGGCTGGGGTGGGTCATTTGCACACTTCTTCTGCCAATGGTCATGAGAAACCATGAGCAAGAAGCGTGCCGGACGCTAAAGAGCCATGTAAAACAGTATCTTAAGCGACATCGAGGCTGTGCTGACGGTGCCGGTGCCGGGGAATTGGCGGAGGCTGACCGGCCAGCGGGTCAGAATTTTGGCGCGCGGTGTATGCCGGTCTTGCTGAGCACGTCCGTACCACGTGCGATCGCAACCTGGCGACGGTGACGGCGGAAGACCAGCTTCTCCAGGCCGATCTGTACGGCCGGCGACATGTGTTCGAAGCGGGTCAGGCGCCAGCGCGCACCGCCGCGCTCGACCGACCCGGCGATGCGTCCGGCCAGCCGGAAGGGCAGCGGCAACAGCGGATTCGGGTACAGGACGACGATGCCGGTGTCGCCGGTGCGCGCCTGTTCGACGGCAGGTCCGGTCCACTCCAGCGTATCGGCGCGGAGCACCGTGTTGTGGCACCTGGGCAGGCCATGCTGCTGGTTCACCAGGCGTGAAACCAGTGACAGCAGCACGTCGACCTTCACTTCAAGATGCAGCAGTTCCTGTCCCTGGTGCAGGGCATCGGTGGAGATCTCCTTCGGTGCTTCCTCGAAGAGCGCCACTGCCTGCAGGGCCCGGGCGGTTTCCTGGTTGTAGTGCTCCAGGTCGGCCGGGTTGATCAGGTCGGACGGTTCCCAGGCCAGCGGCAGGTAGTCATGCAGCGCCAGTCCCTCGAATTCCGGTTCACGTCTTGCCTGGTTCATGCTTTCTCAGCCTCCCGCTGTCGCTGTGCTGACCGTGCTCTGCAGGGTGTTGCGCTCATATGCACGCACCACGGCCGGAGCCGACTCCAGTTGCCGGGCAGCGATGGTCAGCAGCTGCCGCGCGCTGCTGACGGCGGCCATGGTGATTTCGTTGCGTGCCCTGAGCTGTTCGAGGATGGTCCGGCATTCACCGTGGGATGCTGCATCCGGGTTGCGGGCGAATACCTCGGCCAGGAGCTGCCGCCGTTCGATGTCGAGGCCCGTGGCGCCGGCCCAGTCGCCGGCGAGTACGCGCTCCTCGATCACGTCGGTCAGTTCCATGATCCGGTCCAGAGACTTCATGCAACGCCCCGGCCTGCTCCTGCATCTTCCGGCGGAACCACGCGCAGTGCGGGGGACGCAGCGACCTGCTCCCAGCCGGAACGGATCTCGTCCAGCAGGTCGGCAACTTCATCCAGTGCGCGTGGATCGTTGCGCAGGTTGCCCTCCGTCAGGCGGCGGGTCATGTATTCGTAGAGGGCGGCCAGATTGGTGGCGATGTCGCCGCCATTCTGGTGGTCCAGGCAGGCGCGCAGGCCGTCGATCATGCGCACGGCACGGCCGAGGGCCTCGCCCTTGAGGGCGACTTCACGGCGCTGCATGTGGCCGCGTGCGCTGATGATGCGGTCCAGGGCCCCCTGCATCAGGCGGAGGATCAGCTGCATGCGGTCCGACGAGGCGGCGGCGCCATAGGCATCGACTGCGCGGTACTGGTGCAGCGGGTTGTGCGGTGACGGATAGCTCATGGGATCTGTTCCTAGCTGGGTAGCTGCGCTGACAGGAAGCTGCTGGTGGTCTTGAGTTGCGCCAGCAGGCTGTCCATCGCATTGAACTGCTTGCTCAGTCGCTCACGGACCAGCGCGAGCCGCTCATCGAGCGAGGCGCGCTGGCTGGTGATGGACTTGAGCGTGGTCTTGAGGTTGCTCTCGCGGATCGCGATCGTGCTGCTGCCGGAGAGTGTCGAGCTGATGATCGTGTCCAGGCGGGTCGCAAGTCCGGTCGTGCCCGAGAACAGCTCGCCGATGGCGTCGAAATCCGCGGCGATTGCCGCATCCAGCCGGGTGGCGCTGGTCGCCAGCTTGCCGTCGGTCTGGGTGGTTACACCGATGCTGGCGAGCGACGCTGCATCGCTGTCGCCGGCCACGCTGCTCAGCGCGCGGCGCAACTGGTCGCGGACCGCACGCACGGTGGAATCGCCGAGCAGCGGCGCCGCATCCCTGGTGTCCTTGTTGTACTTCGTCAGTTCGCTGATCGTGTCGATCAGCTTGTTGTAGGCGCTGACAAAGTTGCCGACGGACCGTTTGGCGCCGTCCGTGTCGTAGGCGATGCCGAGCGCGATCTCGGTGCTCGGGTCTGCGTCGAGCAGGTCAAGCGTGACACCCTCGATGGCGTTGCTGATCTTGTTCGTCGCGCTGCTGACGGTGACGCCGTCGATGATCACGCCGGCATCGGCTGCTGCCGTCAGCTCTGTCATGGTGTTCGACAGGCCACCGGCGGTGTAGACGAAAGGACTGAGGCCACCGTCGCCGCCACTCACGGCCACACTGATGGCATTGGCCACACCGGTCGCGGTTGCGCTCAGAACCAGATGCGCACCGTCGTTGCCGGTGACGATCGTGGCGCGGACGCCCGGATTGTCGGCAGCAGTGTTGATCGCGTTGCGAATGTCGTTCAGGGAGTTGGCAGGGACGTCGATGGCGATGTTCGAGGTCGTGCCGTTGACCGTGATGCTGATGATGCCGCTGCCGACTGCGCTGGTCGCATCGGGTCGCGCCGCCGTGCTGAGGCGTTGCGCGGTGGCCAGTGCGGTGACCTCGACGAGGTAGTTGCCTGGCTGCGAGGTGGAGCCTGCCGTTGCGGTGAATACCTTCTCGGCACCGACGGTGACCTTGCGGCCCTGAAAGGTGCTGATCTCCTTCAGTGCCTTCAGTGAGTCCTGGAAGCTCGCCAGCGAACTCTTGAACCTGCCGAGGGCGGAAAGCAGCTCGTTGGCTTTTGCTTCCCGGCTGGTGAGGCGGTTGGCGACCGGCGCACGCTCGGCGGCGACCAGCTGGTCGACGATGCCGGCGATGTCGAGGCCGGAGCCGGAGCCTGATGAGGTGATCGTTGCCATGCCTGTCTGCAGCCCGGATCTGGTCCTGGTGATGGAGCCCTGTCCCTCAGCAAAGCAAGTTGCGTGCCATCACGCCAGTTCGCTGAGGATGCCACCTCCGCGGTCCCGGAGGAGGCTGGCCAGTTTCAGCACTTCTTCGGTGGGAATCTGGCGGATGATCTCCTGTGTTTCCGGGTTGACCACGCGGACCACGGTGCGTCCACTGCCCTCATCCATGCTGATCTGCAGTTCCCGCCGGGAGGCACTCAGATAACTCTGGATGCGGCTCAGGGCCTCGGCAACGCGCTCTGGCGTTGCTGCCGGGGCGGGCGTTCCGGGCAGGCTATTGCCGGCACCCGGCAAAACCTTGCCACTTTGCTCCGCCCTGGCGGGGGTGGTTGCCATCGCGCTGGCGGCATTGCGAATCATCACACTGTCCATGTTTCACCTCTCCTGGAGGC
>JAHDYM010000050.1 GCA_023383705.1 Gammaproteobacteria bacterium
GCGCTGGCGGCATTGCGAATCATCACACTGTCCATGTTTCACCTCTCCTGGAGGCAGCAAAGCCGGTGAGAATCACTCTTTCAACATAAGTCCCGTTTCTTGCCCTCAAAGCAGAAGGGTGGCCGGTTCACGTGAACCGGCCACCCGTCCGTCTGCCCGGCTATTAGCGGAACAGGCTCAGCACTGTCTGCGGGACAGCGTTGGCCTGGGCCAGCACTGCAGTACCTGCCTGCTGCAGGATCTGCGCCTTGGTCAGGGCTGCCGTCTCGGCCGCGAAGTCAGCGTCCTGGATGCGGCTGCGAGAGGCCGTGAGGTTCTCGGAGACCGCCTGCAGGCCGGAGATCGTCGACTCGAAACGGCTCTGGATGGCGCCGAGCTGGCTGCGCAGTGAAGACACCGCAGTCAGCGAAGCGTCCACCCGCTGGATCGCCGTGTTGGCATTGGCGACCGAGGTCACGCTGACCGTTGCCAGCGTGGTGCTGTCGATGGCGATCGAGGTGCCCGCGAAACCGATATCAGCGTTTGCACCACCGAGGGTGATGTTCTGTGCAGCTGAAAGCGAGATCGTGCCGCGGAGCGTACCCGTCTGGGCGGCATCGATACCGGTACCGGTCAGCGTGGCGCCGGCACCCTGGGTCACCGTCTCGGCAAGAACGATGTTCCGGCCATCGGCGGCAGTCAGGGTCAGCGTCGTGCCCGAGACCGACGCAGACACACCGGTCTGGGTCGAGAACAGGTTGATCTGGGCGGTGACGTCAGCGGCAGTCAGCGATGCCCCGGCGGCAAGGTTGTCGGCACCGGAATAGATCGCCACACCGTTGATGGTCAGGTTGTAGGTGGACGTTGCCGCAGCGTTGGCGATCGTCGAGAAGGTGCCGGAGCTGACGTTGGTTGCGGTCGCCGTCAGGCCCGAAACACCGGCAGCGTTGATGGCATTGACCTTTGCGTAGGCACTGTCCGTGGTCTGGGTGGTGGCGGTGCCGGCCGTGCTGGCGCCGACAGAGACCGCGGCGCCCTGGCCCACGGCGATCGTCAGGCCGGCATCTGCCAGCGCGTTGCCGGTCACCGCGGTACCCGTACCGGTGGCGATCTGGCCGATCTGGTCAGCGCGCACGCCCGTGGTCAGGTTCACGGAGATCGTCTCGCCGACGTTCGCACCGACCTGGAAGGCGGCGGTGCCGAAGCTGCCGTCGAGGACCTTCTGGCCGTTGAACGAGGTCTGCGAGGCGAGGCGGTTGATTTCCGCAATGCGCTGCTGCACTTCCTGGTCGAGTGCGGTACGGTCGGAAGCGGAGTTGGTCGCGTTGGCGGACTGTACGGCGAGCTCACGGATACGCTGCAGGTTGTTGGTGAGTTCGTCGAGCGCGGACTCGGCGGTCTGCGCCAGGGAGATACCGTCGTTGGCGTTGCGCGCAGCCTGGTTGAGGCCACGGATCTGCGTGGTGAACCGGTCGGCGATCGCGAGGCCGGCGGCGTCGTCCTTGGCGCTGTTGATGCGCAGACCGGAAGACAGGCGCTGCAGGGCGGTCGCGAGGGTATCCTGGGAGCGGGACAGGTTGCGCTGGGCATTCAGCGACAACACGTTGGTATTGACTACACTGGGCATTTTCGTCTCCTGAGAGGTTTACCTGTATTTCGCCGCTTTCCAGGACATCACTCGTTTCGATGGGCCTGCGAAGCTGTGCAGCAGGGTTATCGGCGCGGCGGGCGGTGACTTGAACGGCGACTGTGTGACGGGTGTCGCAGTTCCTGCGCCAAGAGACGGCGCGCGGCGGAAAACGCCTAGAGGACGTCGAAGAGCGACAGCGAGCGGGTGCGTGTATAGGCCTTCTGGGCCGCTTCCAGGCTGTTGAGCTGCTGCTCGAGGCGCGAGATCGCGCTGGCGTAGTCGAGGTCACGGATCACCGAGATCGACTGCGCCATATCCAGGCTCATGTCGGCATTGCTGTCCTGCTGCCGGTCTATGGTGGCCAGCCGGGCGCCGACCTGGCTGCGCACATTGCCGAGGTGCTGCAGCGCCTGGTCGAGGTTCTGCAGGTTGTCGTTGAGCCGGCTCTGGAAGTTGGCCCGGCCTGCGGGCGAGCCGGTATCGACAGCCAGCGTGGCGAGGAAGTCCTGCACGGTCTTGAAGACGCTCTGGAAACCGCTCTGGTCGACGACAAACCGGTCGCCTGCCACCGGCGCACCTTCGAAGCCCACGCTCACGCCGGCGAAGCCGATGCCCTGGCCGCTGCTGTAGCTGCCGGAGCCGACGAGCGCGCCGCCGCTGCTGCGGGCTTCCCAGCTGTCCGCTGCGGTGAAAGTCACCGTGTAGGTGTCCGGTATCCAGGCCGAAGCATTGCTGACGGTTGCCGAACTCCAGTAGGCCGTGCCCTGGTTCGCGGAGTTGGCGGTCACCGTGCAGGTGCCGTTGCCTGCCGGTACCTGCATGAATACCGCCGAGCCCGGATCGTTTTCCTGTACGGTGCGGGTATCGCCGATCCGCTGGAAACGCACACCGCTGTCGCCGTTGTACTGTACCGGCGTGCCGGGTACGAACGGCCGCGACTGGACCTGGCCACCGGCAAACAGGTAGTTGCCCTGGCCGTCCTGCGCGTTGGCCGTGTCGTAGAGGCTGGTCAGCAGTTCGCGAACCTCGGCCATCATCGCCGAGCGGCTTTCCTGGGTCTGCGTGGCATTGGCTGCCTGGATGGCAAGTTCGCGCACGCGGTCGAGTGCGTCGCTGCCCTGTGACAGGGCGACTTCCTCGAGGCTCAGACGCCGGCTGGCGGTATCTGCATTGCTCTTGTAGTTGGCAAGGCGATCGAGCCCCTGCTGGAGCAGCAGGGCCTGTGCAGCGCCGGCCGGATCGTCGGCAGCGGTGCTGACGCGTTTGCCCGTGCTGGTCTGCTGCTGGATGGCAGCCAGCTCGGCCTGCTTGCGCTGGATCGAGGCCAGCCACTGCATCTGGTAGACGTTGGAAGCGACGCGCATGCCTGTCATTGCTCCGTTCAGCGGCCGACGATCTGCAACAGGTTCTGGAACAGGCCATCGGCGATGCTGACCACCTTGCTGGCGGCCAGGTAGGCATCCTGGTAGCGCAGCATGTTGGCTGCTTCCTCGTCCAGGTTGACGCCCGAGACGTTTTCCAGGTCGATCTCGCTCTGCTCGCGCAGCGACTGCTGGATCAGGACCTCGTTCTTCGCGCGGTTGGCCGTCGAACCAACGGTGGCGACGAGGTCGGCGCCGAGTTCGATCACCGACTGCGTGCCGTTGGCGAAGAATCCGCGCTGCGAGACCGAGGCCAGCGCCAGGGCATTGCTGTTGTCGCCGCTGCCACCCGCTGCCGGTTCAACCAGGAACTCGTCACCCACGGCAGGCGTACCGTTCACCCGCGTGGTCCAGCCGGCGAAACTGATGTCGGCTCCGCTGGTGTATGGAAACGGTCCGGTCAGGTCGGTGCCGATATCGGTGAACACCACGTAGCTGGTCCGTGTCACGAAGCGGATGGTTGCCGGTGTCTGCAGCTTCGGATCGTCGACGTCGGTGACCAGCGGCGATGACACGGTGGCCTGCGAAGAATTGCCGGGGTTGATCCGGGCGGTGACCGGTGCGGCCGCGGCGATGGCTGCCGGTTCGGTCAGCACGACGCGGAAGCTGTCGGCGGCATTGGCGAGCGGGCGCACCATGAAACGGTCGCCGGCTGCCGGCACGCCGCTGACGCTGAAGGACAGGCCGGCAAACAGCAGCGGGTCGGCACCCGTACCGCTGCCGGTGATGGCGACCGGTGCGTGCGTCGTGTTGTCGGTCACCGACCACGACGAGCCGTTGAAGCGCAGCTCGTAATCACGGTCGGCGAGGGCGCTGGCATCGGTGATGGCAGCGCTCGCTGTTGCGGTGCCGGTGTTCGCGGTCGACGCCGAGGCAACCGGGCCGCCAATCGCGAAGAAATCGCCGCCCATGTTGCCGGCCAGGTCGACGCCGGCCCGATGCTGGGTGTTGAAGGCGTCACCGAGACCGATGGCGAGCATTCCCAGGCTGCGGCGCGAGCTGTCGAGCACGTCATTGCGGAAGGAGAGCAGTCCGCCCACCGTGCCGCCACTGACCTTGCCGGAGATGTCCTGCGCCGGGCCGCTGTTGGTGCTGATCGCCAGTTGCATGCGCGAGCTGTCGTACTGGTCGGGCACGGTCAGCAGCCGGGCGGCATCGGTGCCGAGCACCAGCGATTGCCCGCTGCCTACCAGCACGTTCACGCTGCCGTCGTCCTGGCGGATGGTCGTGACGTTGATCTGTGCGCCAAGCTGCTTGAGGAGCAGGTCGCGGCGGTCGAGCAGGTCGGAGGCGGCCGAGCTGCCGCCAGCCATGATCCGGCCATTCAGGTCGGCGATCTGGCCGGCCAGGGTGTTGATGGTGCCGGCAGCCAGTCCCAGCCGGCTGTTGATCTCGGTGTTGATGCCGGCCAGCTGGCTGTCGAGCTGCTGCAGCCGTTCGGCAAGGTTCTCGCCCTCGAGCAGCAGCTGGTTGCGCTGGGCGGCAGAGGTCGGGTCGCGGCCTACGGCCTCGACCTGGTTGAAGAAACGCTGCACGGCCGTGTTGACGCCGGTATCCGGATTGCCGAGCACGGTATTGATGCGCGCGGCAAAGTCGTTGAAGGCGTCGGCCCGCTGTTCGAGCGAGGTGGCGGTGCGCAGGTTGTCGGTCAGGAACTGGTCATAGATCCTGGAGATGCTGCTGGTCGCGACGCCGGAGCCGATGGTGTAGCGGCCCAGCGGCACGCCCGGGTTCTCGACGAAATCGATGCGCTGGCGGACAAAGCCCTCGGTATTCGCGTTGGCGATGTTGTTGCTCGTCGTCTGCAGCGCGCGCTGCGCCGCAAGCAGTGCCGAGAGTCCGTTGCCTATCGTTCCACTCATGTCATCTCACCTGGCCGGGACGCGGAGCTGTGCCACGGCTTCACAGATAGTTCGGCAGTTCGTTGCCGCCCTTTAGGCTGGTATCCACCGACCCGAGGATCGGGCTGGCGATGATGCTGCGGATCTTTTCTGCATAACGCGGATCGGTCGCATAGCCGGAACTCTGCAGCCGGTCGGCGTAGGCGCCAGCATCGGCGCCGGCGCGCAGCGCTTCCCGGTAACGCGGGTTCTCGCTCAGGAAGCGGACATAATCGTCGAAGCCTGCGGCCAGGTCCGGATAGGCGCGAAAGTTTGCGCGCTGGGGTTTTGGTAAACCGCCTTCGTACTCGAGCGTCGCAACGCTCACGCGTTCGCCGTCCCAGCGGGCGTCTGCCTTGATGCCGAACAGGTTGTTGCCGCTGACCCCGGCATCATCGCGGATCAGCCGGCTGCCCCAGCCGGTTTCCAGTGCTGCCTGGGCGACGATGGCGCGTGGCTCCACGCCGAGCTGGCGGCCGGCCCTGACGGCCAGCGGCCAGATCTCGCGCACGAATTCCTCACGGCTGGCGGGCCGGAAATCGCTGCGCACGCCGCTGTTGAGCGCGGCAAGTGCCGACAGCTCCGGTGGCCGGACATCCGGTTCCGGCAGCACTCCTGGCTCCGGTACCTGCAGTTCGCCGTATGCGGGCGGGGCATTGTTGCGCAGGGCGCTGATGCGGCTGAGGAGCGCCGGTATCGATGCGTCGGCTGTCGTGCTGGCCCCGGTGCCGACCTGCGCAGCCGGCTGTCCGCCCGTGATGCCGAGCTGGCGCGACATCATGTCGGCGAGGCCGAGGCCGCGGCCGCGGGTCATCTCCATCGCGATCTGCTGGTCGAACATTTCCTGGTAGGTCGTGTCCTGCGATTCGCCGAGCACGGCGTTGGCATCGCGCATGCTCTTCAGCATCATCTGCACGAACAGCGCTTCAAACTGCCGGGCCGCTTCGCGGGCGGTGTCCTGCGAAGGCACGGCGGCGTCCTGGCGCAATTGCGCCAGCCCGCGGAAGTCGTTGACGCTGCTGATGCCGGCGCTCATGTCAGATGACGATCAGTTCGGCATGCAGTGCGCCGGCGGTGCGCAGTGCCTCGAGGATGGCCACCAGGTCGCCGGGTGCCGCGCCAACCTGGTTGACGGCCTGGACGATATCGTTGAGTTCCACGCCGGGTTTGAACAGGAACATGCGGTTTTCTGCCTGGCTGACCTTGATGTTCGAGTCCCGCGTCACGACCGTGTCGCCTTTCTCGGCAAAGGGCTGCGGCTGGCTGACGTCGAAGTCCTCGGTGATGGAAACCATCAGCGAGCCATGCGAAACGGCCGCCGGCGAAACCCTGACGCTGGCGTTGATGACCACCGTGCCGGTCCGCGAATTGACGATCACCCGCGCCGCCGCATCGGCGGGCGTGACCTCGAGATTCTCGATCGTGGAAATCAGGCCGATGCGCGCGGCCTGGGTTTCCGGTGCCCGCACGCGCACCGACATGGGATCGTGTGCGACCGCAACGCCGGCGCCCAGCAGCGCGTTGATGCTGTCTGCCAGCCGGATGGAGGTGGTGAAATCGGGCCGGTGCAGGTTCAGCGTCAGCACTTCGGTGTCGCCGAGGATGGTCGGCACTTCGCGCTCGATGGTCGCGCCGTTCGGGATCCGGCCGACGCTGGGCACGTTGATCGAGACCTTCGAGCCATCTTCGCCTGCAAGGCCAAGTCCGCCCACGGCGAGGTTGCCCTGGGCAATCGCGTAGACCTGGCCATCGAGACCCTTGAGTGGCGTGAGCAGCAGCGTGCCGCCACGCAGGCTCTTGGCATTGGCAATCGACGAGGCCGTCACATCGATGGTCTGCCCGCTCTTGGCAAACGGCGGCAGGCTCGCGTGCACGACCACCGCGGCGATGTTTTTCAGCTGCAGGTTGGTGCCGGCCGGAATCGTCACACCCAGCCGCTCCAGCATGCTGGTGAGTGCCTGGGTGGTGAAGGGGGCCTGGGTGGTCTGGTCGCCGGTGCCATCGAGGCCGACCACCAGTCCATAGCCGACCAGCTGGTTTTCCCGGACGCCGCCGACCGTGGCGAGATCCTTGATCCGGTCGGCATGCGCCGGTCCCTGCAGCATGGCCATGAGGACGGCGCCGAGCAGCAGAAAGAGCGTGTGCCGGCGGATCTGTTCGCTTTGCCTGTTCATGTGTGTACTACCGCGTGGCTGCTCAGAGGGGCCACAGCTTGATGAAGAAACGGGTCAGGATGCCCGGGCGATTGGCGTCGGCAAGCGTGCCCTGGCCGCTGTAGGTGATGCGCGCATCGGCAACCTTGTAGGAGTCCACCGAGTTGTCGGAGGCGATGTCGACCGGGCGGACGATGCCGCTGATCTGCACGAATTCCTCGCCCTGGTTGAGGGTCAGCCACTTCTCGCCACGGACCAGCAGGTTGCCGTTCGGGTAGACCTCGGCGACAGTGACCGTGATGTTGCCGCTCAGGCTGTTGCTCTGGCTGCTGCTGCCCTTGCCGCTGAAGTCCTGCTCGGTTTCCCACTCGTTGTTGAGCAGGTCCTTGCCATTGCGCGTGATGCCCTTGCCGCCAATGACGGGCACGCCGGTATCGACTGAACTCTCCTTGCTGGCATCCGAGCTGGCGCTCTTCGATGCCTGGGTTCTCTCTGCCAGGCGGATGGTCAGCGTGTCGCCGACGCGTCGCGCCTTGACGTCCTCGAACAGCGACAGCCCGCGTGCCGGCTGATAGATGGCGCCACTCGTCGCCGGTGGCAGCATCGGCTGTGGCGGCATCGTCGGCCGGTAATCCGCGTGTCCCGGCTGGCCAACCGTGGCGCAGCCAGTCAGGCCGGATGCCAGGACAGCGATTGCCACGACGCAAGTCATTCGACAGGTTTTCATCGTTCAGCCTTGCCCGGTTACAGGTTGTTGTTCAGGTACTGGAGCATCTGGTCGCTGGTCGAGATGGCCTTGGAGTTCATCTCGTAGGCGCGCTGCGTCTCGATCATGCTTACCAGTTCTTCAACCACGTTGACGTTCGAGGTCTCGAGCGAACCCTGGATGAGCGTGCCCACACCCTGCTGGCCAGGGTCGGAGACCTGCGGTGAACCACTGGCCGCGGTCTCGACGTACAGGTTCTGTCCCTTCGCCTGCAGGCCCGGAGGATTGATGAAGTCGGCGAGCTGCAGGGTGCCGAGGCTGGTTGGCTGCGTCTGGCCAGGCAGCGTTGCCTGGATGACACCGTCCAGTCCGATGGTGAGGGCCTGGGCGTCGGCAGGAATGGTGATGGAGGGCTGTACTTCGAAGCCGCTGGCAGTCACCAGCCGGCCTTCGGAGTCGACCTTGAACGAACCATCGCGGGTATAGGCCAGGCTGCCATCCGGCTGCAGGATCTGGAGAAAGCCGCGGCCCTGGATCATCACGTCCAGCGTGTTGCCGGTGTTCAGGGCGGATCCCTGTGAAAAATTCTTTTCCGTACCGATCACGCGGACGCCGGTACCGAGGTTGAAGCCGGTCGGGTTTTCCGTGTTCTGGGTCGTGGCACCGCCGACCTGGGCGATGTTCTGGTAGAGGAGATCCTCGAAAATCGCCCGGCCGCGCTTGAAGCCGTTCGTGTTGACGTTGGCCAGATTGTTGGCAACGACCGTCATGCGCGTCTGCTGCGCATCGAGTCCGGTCTTGGCAACCCAGAGTGATTCCATGTCAGTTTCTCCAGATAACTACTGTTTGTGCTAGCCGTTGAGCCGGATCAACCGCGCGCTGGCGGCATCGGTTTCTTCCGCGGTATTCATCGCGCGGATCGTCATCTCGTAGTGGCGTGACATCTCGATCATGTCGGCGAGCGCGCCGGCCGGGTTCACGTTGCTCTGCTCGAGCTGGCCGCTGGCGATGCGGACATTCGGATCGGGGGTGGCGCGGCTGCCGTCGCGCAGGCTGAACAGCGCATCGCCGCTGCGCATCAGCGAGTCGGCGGGCGGGTTGACCAGTCGCAGGCGATCCACCTGTGCCAGCGATTCGGCGGTCTGGCCCTGTGGAATGATGGAAATCTGCCCGTCCTCGCCCAGGAAGACCTGTTCGTAGGGCGGCAGGCTGATCGGCCCGCCATTGCCCAGCACCAGCCGGCCATTGGCGTTTTCCAGCAGTCCATTCGGATTGACGCGCAGGTTGCCGGCGCGCGTGTAGGCCTCCTCGCCATCGGGTCCCTGCACGGCCAGCCAGCCTTCTCCCTGGATCGCAATATCGAGATCGCGCCCGGTCGCAAGGCTTGCGCCCTGGGCGGTGCTCCAGACTTCCGGTTGTGCCACCGTATTCACGCGCGAGGGCAGTCCCTGGCCCGGAATCGGCGCGCTGTCGAGCGCGCTGCGGATGGCACGAAACCCGTTGGTCGAGATATTCGCGATGTTGTGACTGGTGACGGTCTGGGCCTGCTGTGCGCTGCGGGCCGCCGACATCGCCACATAGATCATCCTGTCCATGGCTTCTCTGCTTACCGGATGTTGATGATGGTCTGCGTTACCGAGTCCTGGGTGGAGATCACCTGCGCATTGGCCTGAAACAGCCGCTGTGCAGTGATCAGGCGCACCAGCTGTTCAGTCAGGTCCACGTTCGATGCCTCGAGTGCCCCGGACTGCAGCATGCCGAAGTTCGATTCGGTGGCTTCGCCGCGCTGTGCGACGCCGGAAGAGAAGGTCTCCTGGAACGAGGTGTCGCTGATCTTCTGCAGGCCTTCCGGGTTGGAGAAGTTCGCCAGTGCAATCTTGCCCAGCGACTCCGACTCGCCGTTGGAGAATCGCGCGAAGACCACGCCGGTCGCGCTGATCTCTATGCCACGCAGGCGGCCGGACGCCTGTCCGTCGGGATTGAGGCTGTTGACCGTGAAGTCGGCACCGTACTGCGTGGAGTTGCCCATCGCGAGGTTGATGGTCAGCGGATCGGAGCCGTTGGTTGGTACCACCGCGGGGAATGCGATGTTCCCGCCGGCCGGCGTCGAAACCGCACCGGTGGAGTCGAAAGTGAACGGCTGTGCCGCACCAACCGCATTGCCGTCGAAAGTCATGTTGACGTTCCAGCCGCCCGGAGCCGCCGTCTTGCTGAAGAAGTAGCTGGCGGTATGCGAAACGCCCAGCGAGTCGAACAGGAT
This sequence comes from Gammaproteobacteria bacterium, assembly GCA_023383705.1. Classification (GTDB taxonomy): domain Bacteria; phylum Pseudomonadota; class Gammaproteobacteria; order Steroidobacterales; genus SHZI01. The sequence continues at coordinate 10,030 of JAHDYM010000050.1, forward strand.
CGTCGAGGTGCTGTGGTTGTAGGACAGCGGGTCGTTCGGGTCGAAGGTTGCGACGACCGGGACCGTTGCGTTGGCCGGCAGGTTGATGCCCATTTCGACCTCGGTGCTGGCGACTGGCGGCGAGGTCTCCGTGGTAATGCGCAGGTCGGACATTGCGCCGGTGTTGAACCCGGCCGTACCGGCCACGGGTGGATATACCTGCAGGCGTTCGCCCTCCGAGTTCTGCACGATGCCGGTGGCATCCAGGCCGAAGGCGCCAACCCGCGAGTACAGCAGGCTGCCGTTGTCGCTGGTGATGAAGAAGCCGTTGCCGCTGATGGCCAGGTCAAGCTGGCGCGAGGTGATCTCGACGTTGCCCTGGGTGAATTCCTGCCGGACATCGCTGAGTCGCACGCCGTTGCCGATACCGACCGCATCGCCCGAATACACGTCGGCAAACTCGCCGCGCGAGGTCTTGAAGCCATTGGTGTTGGCGTTGGCGATGTTGTTCGAGGTGATCTGCAGGTCGGTGGAGGCTGCATTGAGGCCGCTGAGTGCTACCTGGAAGGACATGATCTATCTCCGTTCAAAATACTTGTGGGTGCAGGCGCGTGGCGCGCCTACATGACTGCCTTGATCTGCGAGAAGCCGATGCTTGCACCGGCGTCGGTGCGCAGCTGCGTGCCGCTGCCGTTGCCGGACAGCGTTACGCTCGCGACCTTCGAGGCGACGTAGGTGGCCAGTGCCGTGTCGCCGGCGCGGTTTTCTATCGCCGCGGTCATTGAGTAACGGCCAGCCGGCGCGGTCTGGCCGTTGGCCAGTGTGCCGTCCCAGCTGAAGTTGCTGATGCCGGCGCTCTGCGGGCCGAGTGGCAGCTCGCGAACGAGCTGGCCGGTGTCGCTGTAGATGCGGACCTTTGCCGCCTGGGTCGCCCAGGGCAGGTCCACCGCTCCGGTGAGCGGCTGTCCCGGTGCCAGCGCTGCCGAATCGCCCTCGGTAAGGACCGTGCGACCGACCATCGAGGCGGCCTGCAGGGCCTGCCCCGAACTGTAGGCTTCCGTCAGCGCGCTGACCGACTTGGTCATATCCGCGATGCCCGTGACGGTGCTGAACTGCGCCATCTGGCCGATGAATTCGCCGTTCTCCATCGGCTTCAGCGGGTCCTGGCTCTGCAGCTGCGTGATCATCAGGGCCAGAAAATCCTCCTGGCCGAGACTCTTCGGGTCTTTCCGCGCTGCCGGTGCCGGTGTCTGCAGGCTGGCCAGCAGGGAATCGGTGCCGCTTATTCCGGTCATCGTCCGCTTACTCCTTCAATGGGTGATTGCACGGCTACTGGCCGATGCTCAGGGTGCGCATCAGCAGTTCCTTCGAGGTGTTGAGCACCTCGACGTTGCTCTGGTAGGAGCGCGATGCGGAAATCATGTTGACCAGTTCATCGACCGGGTTGACGTTCGACATATAGATGTAGCCATCCTTGTCGGCCATCGGGTTGCCCGGTTCGTAGAGCCTGGCCGGTTCTGCACTGGTCTCGACCACACCGGCCACGCGTACACCGGCGCTTTCCGGTGCGGCGGCGCCGGCACTGCTGTTCATCACGGTCTGGAACACCGGCTGCCGCGAGCGATAGGCGGTATCCGCCGAGCTGGCCACGGTGTTGGCATTGGCCAGGTTGCTGGCGGTGGTGTTCAGTCGCACCGACTGCGCGCTCATTGCGGAGCCGGAAATGTCAAAGATGCGGAACATGCTCATGATCAGCGCCCTCCGGTAATGGCGTCGCGCAGACCGCGGATCTGCGCCGACAGAAAGGTGAGACTTGCCTGGTAGCGCACCGAGGTCTCGGCAATGGCGGCGTTTTCCCGCTGTGAATCGACGGTGTTGCCATCGAGGGATGGCTGGTCGGGTACCCGGTACATCGGCGTTGCGCTGCCGGCACCGGCAGTACCGTTCACCTGCAGGTGGCGGCTGCTGGTCGAGCTGAGGCCGAGGTTGCCGCCGCCGCCGGCACTCTGCATGGCTGCGCGGAAGTCGAGGTCACGGGCCTTGTAGCCCGGGGTGTCGGCATTCGCGATGTTGTCAGCCAGCAATTCAAGGCGCTGGTTGGCAACGCCGAGCGCCCGGGCGTTCAGGTCGAAGTTCTTGTAGATGTCGAGGGCCATGTGCGTCTCCGCAATGTCTTTGCAGAGGTCTATGCAAGCGACGTGCCAGCTTTGCTTGCAGGGCCGGAAGGTGCGGAATGCGGCAGCGAGGCGGCAAACCCTCGCCGGCAGGGCGGCAAGCGCTTGCCGCTGCGGGCGGCTGGCAGGCCTCGAAGCGGGCGGCACGCTTCTTGCAAAACACCGGCCATGACACATGCACGACCAGACCTGTCCACAACATTTCGCAGCCTGGTGCTGGCCTGCGCGCTGCTCGCAGGCCTGCCGCTGGATGCCGCCACCGAAGCCTGGCAATCGCATGCAGGGATTCGCGAGGCGGCTGCAGAAGCCGTGCGCGGTGCCGCCGCAGATACCGATGGAAGCATTGAAGTTGTTGCTGATTCGCCTGATCCGCGGCTGCGCTTGCCGCGTTGTGAGGACCCCCTGAAGGCGGTGCTGCCGGCAGCCAGCCGGCTTGCCGGACGGCTCACCGTTGAAGTCAGTTGTGCCGGCAACCGGCCATGGCGCCTGTACCTGCCCGTAAGGATTGAATCGTCCCGGCCGGTGGTCGTTGCTGCCAGAAGCTTGACGCGTGACACGATTTTGGCGCCGGGTGACGTTCGCGTGGCGAAGCTCGGGCCCGGTGTTTCCGCTCATGGAACGCTCACCGACCCGGCGCAGGCAATCGGCCAACGGTTGCGGCGGTCGCTGGAGACCGGCGCGCCGGTCAGCGTAGCCCTGCTGGATGCACCAATCGTCGTGAGGCGCGGCCAGCAGGTCACGCTCGAGGCCCTGGCCGGCAACTTTGCGGTTCGCGTGGCCGGGGTGGCCAGGTCGGATGGGGCGCTCGGACAGTTGATCGAGGTCGAAAACGGCTCGTCCGGCAAGACCGTGCAGGCGGTGGTCCGGTCCGAGCGGACCGTCGAGGTACTGTTGCGTTAAAACATCATATTGGGCCCTAAAGTTTCCCGGCCTTCGTGCCGACAAGGACCGCAGGGCTGATTTTGCTCAGGAGCATGGCGGATGGCGGACAAGATAAACGGTTACGGCCGCACCGGAGTAGACATAACGTCCACCCGGCTGCGGGCCATCGAGCGTGGCGAGGACGCCCGGCAAAGCCGCAAGTCGGAGTCCGCGTCGTCGGGCGACGACGTGCAGCTTACCCGTGCCGCAACCAGCCTGAAGAGTGTGGAGGCGCAGCTGGCCAACCTGCCCGATGTCGATCGCGCACGGGTTGAAGCGCTCCGCCAGCGCATCGAGTCCGGCAGTTACAGGATGGATGCCAACCGCATCGCCGACCGGCTGATGCGCTTCGAACGCGAGCTCAACTGATCACCATGTCCGATCACACCACCCTGATCGCACGACTGCAGGAAATCGTCGCCGAGGAACTGGCTGCCGTGCGCGGCGTGCTGGGGATACTTGCCCGCGAGAGCGCGGCATTGCTTGCGCGTGATGTCGGCCTGTTGCCCGGCATCAGCAACAGCAAGGCGGACGCCGTGGCGCATGCTGCCGGTCTTGCCCGGCAGAGACAGGCGTTGCTGCAGGCGAATCCCGACCTCGGCCAGGCCGGCATCGGGTCTGCGCTCGCACAGCTGCGTGCGCTGGCACTCGAGTGCCGCGACCAGAACGAGGCCAACGGCCTGCTGATCCGCGGCCAGCGCCGGCGGATCGAGAGCGCGCTGCGCATCCTGCAGGGCGGACAGCCCGGCGTGGATACATACGGCAGGAATGGCGCGGCAACCCAGCCGAGGCGTTCTTCCCGCGGGCCGCTCGCTGCCTGGTAACTACTCGCCGATCACGCGGCGTACCTTTTCGATCTCGTCGCGGGTCGACTGCATCGTTGTCATGAACGGCTGCGTACCGAACTTCACCTCGGCGAGCAGTGCCTGCAGCGCAGCCTGGTCGGCGCGCGGGTTCTGCATCTGCTGATAAAGCTTCGCTGCTGCCAGCAGCCTCGCCAGCAGTGACAGTTCGCCCGGGTCTTCGCGGCCCAGTGCGTTCTGGTTCTCGACCGCATTGGCAAGGTGTTCCGGTACCCGCCAGTTCTCGAGGATTGCGCGCGCGATGGTCGGCGTCCAGTCGGCAATCGTCGCATTCCACTCATCGGCATCGCCCATCGCAATCCCTTCGCGATGCGCGCGGGTCAGCACATACAGGGTGCCGAGCTGGTGAAACAGGCCGGCGGCAAGCGCCTCATCGGGACGCATGCCCGAGATATGCCGGGCCCCGACATAACAGATTGCCGCCACGCCGGTGCTCTGCTGCCAGATCTGGTGCAGCTGCGGTTTCAGCGGCAACAGCCATTCCTGCTGCTCCATCTGGCGCATGGCGAACGAGGTGGCTGTGCCGCGTACCAGGCTGAAGCCAAGTACCGTGACGGCCGCCTTGAGATCGCTGATGGCCCGGTCGCCCGGCTTGAATGCGGCCGAGTTTGCCAGTTGCAGCAGCCTCGCACTGAGCGCGGCATCGGAGCTGACCAGCCGGACGATGTCGCGCGCACTGCTTTTTTCGTCCGCCAGGGTCTGCTGCAGGCGGGCCACGATGTTCGGGAAGCCCGGCAGCTCGAGGTCCTCGTACATGTCATTGACCAGCTTCTGCAGGAAACGAAACAGCTCGGCATTGGAGGTCATCAAGGCTGCCCTTTGGCGACATGAGAGGGGAATCGCGCCAGTCTGCCCGTCCCCCCATCCCGGTGCTGTGCGGTGGCACTCAGGATCGCGGTGCTGATCCCGATTCAGTTCCGATTCAGCGCCCGTGCATATCCTGATCCCGTCATCAATTCACCAGCAGCGAGGCCGTTTCCCATGTTGCACAGAACCCTGTTCGTCGCCACCCTCATGTCCGGGCTGGCCCTTGCTTCGGTGGCCGAGGCCGGTCACTCCGAGCCGACGATCCGGCTCGGCGTCGACATGGTCTGGGGTGGCGGCCATTATTACCCTGCACCGGTGGCCTGGTACCCGCCACCCGTTTACAGCCATGCACCACCACCGGCGTACGGGCGATACGGGTGGGCGCCGGAGGGCCGCCACCGCCATCATCACCATCGCCACCATCATGCCGACCGCCATGACGGGCGCCACAAGCGCCGGCATCACGACCACTGAGTCTGCAGTTGCCTGGCCCCCGGACCCGCTGGTCCGGGGGCTTTATCCGCTTGTACGTATTCCCTTGCATGGCAGATGCTGCTAAATAGACAGTGGGTGGCATCATTCAACTCTGCACGCAGGGAGATTCGCTTCATGGCCGGTAAAAACGTCATCGTATTCCCCACGGATTTCTCGCCGCGGTCCAGGTCAGCCATCAGCTGGGTGCAGCAGATGGCCGCGCAGCTGAAGGCCGAGGTGCACTGCCTCTATGTCGTCGAGGAGCCGCAGATCTACGCCACGCTCGACATGGGCCCGGTGCCGATTCCCTCCATCGATGAACTCACCAAATCGGCCCGTACCCGCCTCGATGCCTTTGTCCGTGACAGCATCACTGCACTGGGCATCAGCGCGACCGGTACGGTGCTGGTCGGTCGCCCGGCCGACGAGATCGTCAGCTATGCCAAATCGCATGACGCGCAGATGGTGATCATGACCACGCACGGCTACAGCGGCGTCAAGCATCTGCTCCTTGGCAGCACCACCGAGGCGGTGCTGCGACATGCCGCCTGCCCGGTGCTGTCGATCCGCACCGCCTGATTGGCGGGATCGGCCGGACGGCAAGCCATGGAAGGAGACGCGCAGGGCGCTGCGGGCGCCGCCTATCGCATGCCGGCCGAATGGTCGCAGCATCAGGCCACCTGGATTTCCTGGCCGCACAACACGGATACCTGGCCAGGTCACCTGCCGGGGGTCGAGCGCACCATGGCCCAGGCGGTCGGTGCGCTCGCCAGCAGTGAACTGGTGCGCATCAATGTCCGCGATGCGGCGCATGGCTATCACGTGCAGAAGCTGCTGGGCGGGCGGGTGCCGCCGGAACGTGTCGTCTTCCACCAGTTTCCGACCAATGACGCTTGGTGCCGCGATCACGGCGCGATTTTCGTGACGCGCAGTGGTTCCGCTGGTGCACCGCTGCTGGCCCTTGATTTCGAATACAACGCCTGGGGCGGCAAGTACCCGCCCTTCGACCTGGACAATGCGATCCCGGGGCGGATGGCCGAAGCGCTCGGCATACCCGTGCAGCGCATACCGATGGTCCTCGAAGGGGGTTCCATCGAGGTCAACGGCAAGGGTGCGCTGCTGACCACCGAGCAGTGTCTGCTCAACGAGAACCGGAACCCCACGCTCGACAAGGCCACGATCGAGGCGAGGCTGAAGAGCTGTTTTGGCGTGGAGCAGGTGATCTGGCTCGGCGACGGGATCGTCGGCGACGACACGGATGGCCATATCGACGACCTGACGCGCTTCATCGCCGAGGACCAGGTGGTCACCGTCATGGAGCAGAACCCGGCGGATCCCAATTACCACGCCCTGCAGGAAAACCGCGAACGCCTGGCGTCGGTCCGGTTGCTCGACGGGCGGCCGCTGCGGGTCATCGAGTTGCCGATGCCGGCACCCCTCTGGCGGGGCACCGAGCGGCTGCCGGCCAGCTACGCGAACTTCTACGTGGGCAACCGGGTGGTCCTGCTGCCGACCTTCAACTGCCCGGCCGACGAGGAGGCCGCCGCGATCCTCGCCCGCTGTTTCCCGGGACGGCGGATCGTCAGCCTGGATTGTCGCGAGGTGGTGGTCGGGCTCGGCACCTTCCATTGCCTGACCCAGCAGGTGCCCGTCGCGCCGGAGTGATGCCGGCTGGAAGGAGCCGTCCTGCCCGCATCGGGCGGGCCGGGTGAAATTTCCGGTTGTCCCCCGCGTCTCCAGACCTTATTCTTTCGCCCTCCGCACAGCCGGGACTCCCGGGGCTGTTACTTTCCCACTCAATGGTTGGTACCGATGGCTGAAATCAGCAGGTTTGTTCATCATCATTTCCGTCACTTCAACAGTGCCGCGCTGGTGGATGCGGCGGATGCCTATGGCCGGCATCTGGACGCTGGCGGGCTGATGTTCATGACGCTCGCGGGTGCGATGAGTACCGGCGAGCTTGGCCTGTCGCTGGCAGAGATGATCCGCCGCGGCAAGGTGCATGCGATCTGCTGCACGGGTGCCAACCTCGAGGAGGACGTATTCAACCTCGTCGCCCACGACCACTATGTGCGCATCCCCCACTACCGGCACCTGACTGCCGCTGACGAGGAGGCGCTGCTCGCGCGGCACCTCAACCGGGTGACGGATACCTGCATTCCCGAGGAAGAGGCGATCCGGCGTATCGAGCATGCGGTGCTCGACGAATGGACGCGCGCCGACAAGGGCGGCGAGCGCTATTTCCCGCACGAGTTCTTCTACCGGATCCTGCGTTCCGGTGTGCTGAAGCAGCATTACCAGATCGACCCGAAGGACAGCTGGCTGCTGGCTGCCTGCGAGAAGAACCTGCCGATATTCGTGCCTGGCTGGGAGGATTCCACGCTTGGCAACATCTACAGCTCGCATGTGATCACCGGTGACATAAAGAACGTGCACACCGTGCGCACCGGCATCGAGTACATGATCGAACTGGCGCGCTGGTACCAGTCGGAGTGCCACCAGCACTCGATCGGCTTTTTCCAGATCGGTGGCGGCATCGCCGGGGATTTCCCGATCTGCGTGGTGCCGATGATCGAGCAGGACCTGCAGATCCGCGACATACCGCGCTGGGGATACTTCTGCCAGATCAGCGATTCCACCACGAGCTACGGTTCGTATTCCGGCGCGGTACCCAACGAGAAGATCACCTGGGGCAAGCTGTCTGCGGATACGCCCAAGTTCATCATCGAGTCCGACGCGACCATCGTCGCCCCATTGATCTTCGCCTGCGTGATGGGCGAATAACCGGAGTGCCAGCTGAAGTGGCCGAGAGTGCTGTAACCACGATTCGTGAGCCGGTCGCTGCAGAGCCGGCGGGCTGGACGCCGGAAGCGTCCGCCGAGCTGTATCGCGTGGAGTCCTGGGGCGATTCCTTCTTCACGATCAACGAGCAGGGGCACGCGGCTGTGCGGCCCTTCGGCGACGAGCGCCTGTCGATCGATTTCGTCAAGCTGATCGAGGAACTCGAGCGGCGTGCGGTCGGCGCACCGGTGCTGGTCCGTTTCCAGGATGTGTTGCAGGCCCGTGTGCGCATGCTCAACGAGGCCTTTGCTGCCGCCATCGAGGAGGCCAACTACGGCAACCGCTACAACGGCGTCTATCCGATCAAGGTCAACCAGCTGCACGAGGTGGTCGAGGAAGTACTCGAGGCCGGCCGCAAGTACGGAATGGGCCTCGAGTGCGGATCGAAAGGCGAGCTGATCGCGTGCCTGCCGCATCTGACCGAGGACGGCATGCTGCTGATCTGCAATGGCGTCAAGGACCGCACCATGCTGTCGCTGATCGTGTCGGCGCAGCGGCTGGGCCTGAACGTCATCCCGGTCATGGAAAAGTATTCGGAGTTCGAGGCCTTGCTGGCAGTGGCCGACTCCCAGGGCCTCGCGCCGAGGCTGGGTGTGCGCGTGCGCCTCGCGACCCGTGGTTCGGGTCGCTGGTCGGAGTCTGGCGGTACGCGTTCGAAGTTCGGGCTTTCGGTGCCGGAGCTGGTGCGGCTGGTTGCGGAACTCGAACGGCGTGGCAGGCCAGAGGCGCTGGCGCTGCTGCATTTCCACATCGGCAGCCAGATCATCGATATCCAGGTGCTCAAGCGCGCGCTCAAGGAAATCACGCAGATCTATGCCTCCCTGCTCAAGCAGGGGATCGGCATCAAGTACATCGATATCGGTGGCGGTCTGGGTGTCAGCTACGGTGCCGGGCACACGCGCGGTGAATCCGGCGTGAACTACGGCCTCCAAGAATACGCCAACGCCGTGGTATTCGCGATCAAGGAGGTCTGCGACGCCCATGAGGTGCCCACGCCGGTCATCGTCTCCGAGAGCGGCCGTGCGATCACTGCCCACCACTCGGTATTGCTGGTGCCGGTGCTGGAAGGCCATCGGGTGAACGCTGCCGATCAGTGCGCGTTGCACGCCGAACCCCACGCGGCGATCGATTCGATGCGGAAGATCCTCGACAACGTGCGCAATCCGGACCGTGAACCGGAGGAACTCATCGAGGCCTATCACGACATCGAGGAAGTCCGGATCGAGTCGCGTACGCTGTTCAGCCTCGGTTACCTGGGGCTGGACCAGCTGGCCGTGATCGAGGAGCTGTACTGGTCCATCGCGCGGGAGTTGCTGGATCGCCTGCGTCCGGCGGAGATCGATCCGACGCCGGCCGAGGTGCTGGAACTCGAGGACAAGCTGACCGATCGCTACCTCTGTGATTTTTCCGTGTTCCAGTCGATCCTCGACCACTGGGCCATCGACCAGTCGTTCCCGATCATTCCGATCGACCGGCTCGACGAAAAGCCCGAGCGCCGGGCGGTACTGGTCGACCTGACCTGTGACTCGGACGGCAAGGTCAGTCACTACATTTCCGCCCAGCACGACAAGAGTTACCTGCCCGTGCATTCGCTCCAGGAGGGTCGGCCCTACTACCTGGGCTTTTTCCTGATGGGCGCCTATCAGGACATCATGGGCGACACGCACAACCTGTTCGGCCG
>JAHDYM010000153.1 GCA_023383705.1 Gammaproteobacteria bacterium
AGTCCTTCATCGCGCGGACGATCCTGGCGACACGATCGACGCCATCGAGTGACTGGTCGATGGCCCTGGGTGCTTCGGCGAGCAGGTAGTCGGCGTCGGCGTCCTGCAGTGCCTTGTCGATCTCGGTGGCAGGGATGCGGCCATCGGCAGCCTTGCTGCCGAGGCCGTTGAGCCGTTCGATCAGTGTGGCCAGATCCTTGAAGGAGTCCTTGAGGAAGCGGATGTTGTCGCTGACGAACTGGATTGGTGTATTGATCTCGTGGGCGATGCCGGCGGCGAGTTGGCCGACCGCTTCCAGCTTCTGACTGCGCAGCAGCTGCTGCTCCATGCCGAGTCGTTCGGAGATATCGCGTTTGACCACCACGAAAGCGCTGAGGGTTCCCTCGCTGTTGCGGATCGGTGACAGACTGACATCCTCGGTGAATGCTTTTCCCTGACTGTTGCGGCTTCTCAGTACGCCATGCCAGGTGGTGCCGCGTTTCGCGGCCGCCAGCATTGCCGCCAGTTCTCCGTCCCGATCGTCGAACTCCCGGAGTCGATCCGGATGCTTGCCGCGCACATCGACCAGCCTGCAGCCATTTGCACGCTCATAGGCAGGATTGACGTAAATGATCTCCCCGGTTGCCGTGAGGATCTCCATGCATTCTTCGGCTGATTCGATCGCCGCAGCCAGATAACGTAACTGCTCCTCGGCCTCCCGGCGGGTACTGATGTCGCGCATGACGGCACTGAACAGCTGCTCGCCATTTACCGTGAATGCGCTGAGCATCAACTCAACGGGAAAGATCTCGCCCGATTTGCGCCGTGCATGGAGTTCACGCAGGATGCCGACATCACCAGTGCTTTTCGTGTACTTGTAGTTCTCGTAGGCCGTGATGTGCTTGTCCCGGGAGTGTTCCGGCAGCAGCAGGCTGACCGATGTACCAAGTGCCTCGCGTTCCGTGTAGCCGAAGATTTTTTCGGCAGCCGGATTGAAGGCCACGATGCGCCGCTTTTCGTCGGCGACCACGTGTGCGTCCTGCATCATCTGTATCACGGCACGTTGGCGGGCCTCGCTGCCGGCCAGGTTGTCGACGAGACCGGTAAATGCCCGCGCCAGGGTGCCAATTTCGTCCTGCCTGGAGGTCGGGAGGTTTTCCAGCAATTGTCCTGGCCTGAACGTGCTGATGGTGTCGTTCATGCGCAGCAGCGGCTTGATGATCCGTCCAGTGGCCAGGAACGCAATCGGCAGGGTCAGCAATGCGGCCAGTCCGAGAACGCCAATTACCTCTATCCAGCGGGGCTGCGCTGCAGATACGGCAGTGTCGTAGGCGGTTGCCAGCAGGATGCGGAGAAAGCGTTCCGGCTTTCCGGGTTCCAGCGGCAGCGTCGTGTTGCCAAGGATCTGCGGGATCCCGTAGCGGTTGTCCGCGATCAGCGTGCGCCCGCCGGTGTCAGGGTCCATGCTGGCGAGGCGAAGTTGCGGGAACATCTGCTCGAGATGTGCCGAATCGTCGGTGCCGGACTGGCTCAGGATGTTTCCGCGGTCGTCGCCGATATAGAGGTTGTCCGCCAGGCTGCTCGTGTCGGCTGCTGTCATGGCGAGCTGATGAAGGTCGGCTTCGATCATCACGAGGCCGAAGAGCTGGCCGTTCAGCGTAAACAGGGGCGCAACCGACAGCAACAGCGACCGGGTCCGGCGCCCGTTGCCGGTGTCGTCCTGGCCCTGCCGGCCCTGCGAGAGCAGGGTCTCGTTCGCCTGCAGCAGGATGCCGGACCTGAAGGCCGGGTGATGCCGTACGTCACGCAGCATCGCCTCGGGTACGACTGAGGTGTTGCTTCCGTCGGCACGGACGCGCAGCAGTTCCTGGCCCGTGGCGGAAACAATGCTGGCCTCCTGATAGGGGTCTCGTGCGCGCAGGATATTCGTCAGAACCTTCGTGGCACGGCTTTGGCAACTGTGGAGTTTCTCATCCATGGCAGAGGCGCAGTAAGGGCTGCTGAACTCGGTGATCGCCGGAAGTTGTGCTATCAGCACGGTGTCACGGCGCATGGTGTCCATGAACCTGTCGAGCATCTGCGCAGTCGCCATGGTTTCGCGGGCCAGCAGCTCACGATGGGATTTGAGCAAGCCCCGCGTCGCACCGTGGTAGACGAGGGCGCCGGTAACTGAAACCGCGATCAGTATCAGCAGGGCAACCACCGCCATCGCCTTGCTGCGGATCCCGAAAGTAAAGCGTTTCGAGCGATCCGGCATGTCGGCATGGAGGGGTGATACCTGGTTCATGCCGCTACATCCCTGCTGGCGCGCGGTTGGGCGGCGCCCGGCACAGCCAGCGGCAGCCTGATGATGAAGGTGGTACCGGCACCGGG
>JAHDYM010000051.1 GCA_023383705.1 Gammaproteobacteria bacterium
GAGTTCATCCTCGAGCGGGCGCTGGAAGACTCGGGGCTCGTCAAGGGCCGCGAGTACGAGGTGCAGGACAGCCGCCAGAACGAGGCCGGCGACCGGCAGCAACCGGACGTGGTGATTCGCCTGCCGGAGGAGCGCCGCATCGTCGTCGACTCGAAGGTGTCGCTGCTGGCTTTCGAGCGCTATGCCAGTGCCGGCAACGATGCCGATCGCAACGAGGCGCTGCGCGACCATCTGGCCTCCGTGCGCACGCACATCAGGACCCTGAGCGAGAAGAACTACCCGGCGCTCTATGGCTTCGGGTCGCTGGACTTCACGCTGCTGTTCATTCCCGTCGAGCCGGCCTTCCTGCTGGCGGTACAGGCTGATCCGGATTTGTACGGCATGGCCTGGAAGAAGAATATCGTGCTGGTCAGCCCGACCACGCTGCTCGCCACGCTGCGCGTGGTCGAGAGCGTGTGGCGGATCGAGCGCCAGAACCGCAATGTCATGCGCATCGCGGAGCAGGCCGGCCGCATGCACGACGCATTCGTGGCCTTCGTCGGCGACCTGGAAAAGGTCAGCCGCAACATGCAGACGGCCGGCAAGTCGCTCGACGAGGCGATCCGCAAGCTGCATACCGGCCGCGGCAACCTCGTCAAGCGCGCGCTCGACATCAAGAGCCTGGGCGCAAAGGCCGGCAAGGAGCTGCCAGCCAGTCTGGTGGGCCTGACCGAGGATACCGGTGACGAGGAGCCGCCTGATCCCGATGGCGGCAGCGACGATTCGCCGGAAAGCCGGCCGGGTGCCTGAGCAGGACCGCGATGGCTGGATCTGCACTCGAAGTCAGCCAGCTTTCCCGGCGTTTTGACGGCAGGCAGATCCTCGACCAGCTCGAGCTGTCGGTCGCGCCGGGCGAACTCGTCGCCATCGTCGGCGAGTCCGGTTCCGGCAAGTCGACGCTGCTCAACCTGATTGCCGGACTCGACCAGCCTGATGGCGGCCGGATCCTGGTCGGTGGCCAGGATCTCGCCGCACTCGATGACGATGCGCGCACGCGCCTGCGCCGTGCGCAGCTGGGTTTTGTCTTCCAGTCCTTTCACATCCTCCCGCACCTGCGCATCGGCCAGAACATCGAGTTGCCGCTGGTGCTGCTCGGCATCGCCGCCGCGGAGCGCCAGCAGCGTGTCGCTGAACTCCTCGCTGCGGTCGGACTCGCCGGTCGCGCCGGCAGCCTGCCGCGCGAACTCTCCGGCGGCGAACTGCAGCGCGTGGCAGTCGCCCGTGCGCTGGTACACCGGCCCTTGCTGGTCCTCGCCGACGAGCCGACCGGCAACCTGGACACCGAAACCGCAGCGATGGTCATGCGCCTGCTCGTCGCGCAGATCCGCGGGCGCGGCGCCGCCGGCGTGCTCGTCACGCATTCTGCGGCGGCCGCTGCACTGGCCGACCAGGTGCTGCTGCTGAGCCGGGGCCGCCTGCATCGGCAAGGCCCGGACGCGCGCTGACATGCTGTGGATCTGGTGGCAGCTGATCATCAGATACGCCTGGACCTGGCGGCTGCGCACCGCGGTGCAGGTGCTGGCGATCACCGTCGGCGTGTCGCTCGGCTATGCGGTGAGCCTGATCAATGGCGCGGCGCTCGCCGAATTCAACGCCGCCTTGCGCGAGATCAACGGCGAGGCCGACGCCGTCATCGAGGGTTCGCGCACGGGTTTCGACGAGCAGCTCTACGCGCGCGTCGCCACCGATCCGGCTGTGCAGATGGCCAGTCCGGTACTGGCCACCGATGTGCTGGTGGCTGGCACGCCTGACGAGTATCCCCCGCGCCTCACCGTACTCGGCATCGATGTGCTGCGCGCCGCGGCGCTGTCGCCAACACTGATGGGCGACCGGCCCGGCACGGTTGACAGCCCGGCCTCCCGTTTCGCCATCTTCGGCGACGGCATCCTGCTCTCGCCCTCGGCGCTGGCACGCTTCAATGTGGCGGTCGGTGACCTGCTCAGCGTGCAGGCCGGCGGTGGCACGGTGGCATTGAAGGTGCGGGGCACGCTGCCCGGCGTCCGTCCCGGCAGCCTGCTCGGCGTGATGGACCTGGGTTTCGCGCAATGGCGGCTGGGCGGCCTCGGTCGCCTGACGCGCATCGACCTGCGCCTGGCTGACGGCGTGAGCCTCGAGGCCTTGCGCGCGCGGCTCGATCTGCCAGCCGGCGTGAACCTGGCCGGTCCCGATGCCACCGGCGCGCGGCTGGCCAACCTGTCGCGCGCCTATCGCGTCAACCTGAATGTGCTCGCGCTGGTCGCGCTATTCACCGGCGGCTTCCTGGTGTTTTCGCTGCAGGCGCAGGGCACGCTGGCGCGACGTGCGCAGTTTGCCTGGCTGCGCGCGGCCGGCCTCGAGCGTGGCCAGCTCAAGCGACTGCTGGTCGCCGAGGCGGTTTCGATCGGTACCGTGGGCAGCGTGCTCGGGTTATTTGCCGGCGCCGCCATCGCGCGTGCGGCACTGGCAGCGCTCGGTGGCGATCTCGGCGGTGGCTATTTCAATGTCGGGCAGCCGGTGCTCGGCTTCCCGCTGCTGACGGCTGCCGGCTTTGCCGGGCTCGGCATCCTTGCCGCCGTGGCGGGCAGCTACCTGCCCGCGCGCGAAGCTGCACACACGCCGCCGGCTGCGGCCCTGCACGCGGGCGGGGCAGAAGAGGTGCTGCGTCCGCTGGGCCGCATCTGGCCGGGCCTTGCGCTGCTCCTCGCCGCCGGTGTCCTGCTTACCCTGCCGCCGGTTTCCGGTGTGCCGCTGCCAGCCTATCTGGCCATCGGCGCGATCCTGACCGGTGCGATCGCCCTGCAGCCGCGCATCGCCCGGCTGGTGTCGCGGCCGCTGGCCAACTGCCTGCAGGCCACGCGCGCCGGCACCCGCGCGCCGATGCTGCTGCTGGCCGCCAACCGCATGGTGCAGGCGCCCGGCGCGGCGGCGATCGCCATGGCCGGCATCGTCGCGAGCTTTGGCCTGATGGTGGCGATGGGGACCATGGTGTCGAGTTTTCGCGGTACGCTCGATGGCTGGCTGGTGCAGGTGCTGCCCGCCGATCTCTATGCGCGGGTCGGCCAGTCCACCACGGATGCCTGGCTGCCGCCGGCTGACCTGCAGCGCATCAGCACGCATCCCGGCGTGCAGCGCGTGGAGTTCTCGCGGGCCGTGCCCGTGCAGCTCGCAGCGGACCGGGCCGCGGTAGTGGTCGTCGCACGCATGATCGATGCGGCCGACCCGGGTGCGGCCTTGCCGCTGGTCGGCAGCCCGCTCGCCTGGCAGCCGGATATGCCGCCGCCGGTCTGGGTGTCGGAAGCGATGGTCGACCTGTACGGTGCGCAAGTCGGCGGCATGCTGGAATTGCCGCTGGCGGGTCGCCTGCAACGCTTCGCCGTGATGGGCGTCTGGCGCGACTATGCGCGGCAGTTCGGTTCGGTGGCCATGCGGGCGGAGGATTACCAGCGCCTCACCGGTGACCGGACGCGCACGGATGCCGCGATCTGGCTGCGGCTCGGGGTGCAGGCGGCGGATGTGAGTCGCGAGCTGCTGCAGACGCTCGAGTCCCGCGAGGTGATCGAGTTGCGCGCACCCGACGAGATCCGCGCGCTCAGCCTGCGGATTTTCGACCGCAGTTTCGCCGTCACCTATGTGCTCGAGGCGGCGGCGATCCTGATCGGCATGATCGGCGTGGCCGCCACCTTCTCCTCGCAGGCGATGGCGCGCAGCCGCGAGTTCGGCATGCTGCGGCATATCGGCGTGACGCGCGGACAGATCCTGCGCGTGCTGGCGCTGGAGGGCGCGCTCGCCACCGTCAACGCGATCGTCGTCGGACTGCTGGCCGGCCTGGTGATCGCGCTGGTGCTGATCCGCGTGATCAATCCGCAGTCCTTTCACTGGTCGATGCAGTTGATCGTGCCCTTCGGCCTGATCGCGGGCCTCATCGTGGCGCTGCTGGCCTGCGCCACCGGCACGGCGGCCATCGCCGGCCGGCGTGCGATCAGCACCAGCCCCCTGCGTGCCGTACACGAGGACTGGTGATGCTGACCCGCCGTCGCCTGCTGCTCACGCTCGCCGCACTGGCTGCACCGGCGGGTCGTGCCGCCGTCAGCTATCCGCAAGTGCTGCCGCGTGCGCTGGTGTTCCCACAGGACTTTGGCGCGCACCCGGATTTCCGCACCGAGTGGTGGTATCTCACCGGCTGGCTGGGCGGGCCTGCGCAGCCGCTCGGCTTCCAGGTCACCTTCTTTCGCAGTCGTACCGATGTGGACCCGGCCAACCCCAGTGCCTTCGCGGCGCACCAGCTGGTGATCGCACATGCGGCGATTGCGGATCCTGCGCGCGGCGCGCTGCTGGTCGACGAGCGCATCGCCCGCGCGGGCTTCGGGCTGGCTGAAACGGCAGTCGGGGATACCGATGCAAGGCTTTCCGGCTGGTCGCTGCGACGTGATCCGGCCACGGATATCTATCACGCGCGAATTGCCGCGCGTGACTTCAGCCTCGGCTTCACCGCCAGCGCCTCGGCCGCGCCGTGGCTGCAGGGCGAGGCGGGTCTCTCGCACAAAGGTCCGGAGCCGCTGCAGGCGAGCTATTACTACTCGCGGCCACAACTGAAGGTGCAGGCGCAGCTCGAGCGGAACGGGCAGCTGCAAAAGCTGGCTGGCATCGCCTGGCTCGATCACGAGTGGTCGAGTGCCGCGCTCGCCGCTGATGCGGCGGGCTGGGACTGGATCGGCATGAACCTCGACGATGGCAGCGCGCTGGCCGCCTTCCAGATACGCAGCGGGCAGGCAGGCCGGCCGCCGGTGCAGACCTATGCCGCCCTGCGTGCGGCGAACGGCGCCGTGCAGCTCATTCCGCCGGCTCAGCTCGGCTTCACACCGCTGCGCCACTGGAACTCATCGCGTCACCGGGCCGCGTGGCCGGTCGCGCAGCGCATCACGATCGGCACGCGCGTGTTTGAAACCCGCCCGCTCATGGACGATCAGGAACTCGACTCCAGCCTCACCACCGGCGCCGTCTACTGGGAAGGCGCGAGCGAACTCCTCGAAGGCGGCCGCCCCGTCGGCCGCGGCTACCTCGAAATGACCGGCTACCCAGAAGACACCAGATTCATCCTCTGACGGTGCCGGGTTTGGCTTATTTGGCTTAGTTGGCTTAGTTGGCTTATTCACACACAGGAACCCGCCATGAGACTCCTCCACACCATGCTTCGCGTCGGCAACCTGCAACGCTCCATCGACTTCTATACGCAGGTACTCGGCATGCAGCTGTTGCGCATCACCAGGCGGCCTGAGCAGAACTACGATCTGGCCTTCCTCGGTTACGGCAGCAATCCGGAGCATGCCGAGATCGAGCTGACCTTCAACTACGGTGTCGAGCGCTATGAGCAGGGCACCGCCTTCGGCCATATCGCGATCGGCGTTGCGGATGTTGCCGCGACGTGCGCCGCCGTGCGCGCGAAGGCGGCGGTACTGGGTGGCGCAATCAGCCGCGAGGCGGGCCTGGTCAAGGGCGGTACCACGGTGATCGCCTTCATCACCGATCCGGATGGTTACAAGATCGAGTTGATCGAGCGCGGATCATGACCGGGGAAAAGTCCCGGATTGCTTAGGGAACGGTCAGGAAAATAAATCTGACACCTTTTTCTCCAGATAGGCTTCCGCATCGCCACGTCCGCGCAGGAAATCGAGCTGCAAGTTCCCGTCCGGTGGAATCCTGAGCAGTACCTGGGAGAGCCGGGCGGCGTCGGTCTCCAGTCCTTCCTGCAGCAGATACGCGTAGACCACGAGTTCGGCAAACCCTTCATCCAGCGCCAGTGACTCGACGAGTGCGCCGACGAAGCCGCCCAGGTATGCGTAGTCATGTGGGTCAGGCGGAGCTCCGCGCTTGCCGGGCAGCCGGGCGCCAATATGGACAGCCCGGCTGGCCCGGTCTATTGCCGACACCAGAGAAATTGCCCCACGCGCATACTCTTCCATGACTGGCAAAGGGTAGGGCGCTTCCATCGCCCAGGCTTGTCATTTCAGGTCAGCCTCTGTTCAATGTCTGACCATCATGCTGCTGGAACCTACAGCGCTGGCCTCGGCTCTTCGCTATCTGGCGGAGAGCCTTGAGCAGGATTACGCCGTGGATCCGGCGCCGCTGTTCGCCAGCGCGGGTTTCCCCAGGGAGCACACGCACCAGTCCGGTGCCCGCGTATCGCAACGCGCGGTGCGGCGCCTGTGGGAACTGAGCATCGCAGCCACCGGTGACCCCGCCTGTGGCCTGAATGTCGGTCGGCGTGCCAGGCCCGAGGGGTTGCACGCATTGGGCTATGCCTGGATGAGCAGCGGCAATCTGGTCGATGCCTTCAACCGTTTCTGCCGGTATACCGAGGTGCTCATCACCCTGCCGCTGACCCGGAGCCTGAAGCGTGAAGCTGCGGGCTATCGACTTGGCATTGCCTTCCCTGATCCCGCTCACCAGCCCCATGAAGCCGGTGTCGATGCCACGCTGCTCGCGCTGGTGTCGCTGGCCGGTCAGGCGCTGGGGAAACCGTTCCGGCCACTGGCTGTCTGGCTGCAGCATCCCTGCCATATCGAGCCTGCCCGGTACACCGCTGCCTTCGGCGCGCCGGTCAGCTTCGATGCGCCGGTCAACGGCCTGCTGATCGACACCGCGACTGCCGAAACCCCGCTGCCGACCGATAACCCGGCCATCGCCGCTGCGATCGAGCAGGTGGCCGAGCGCTATATCGCCGGACTGCAGACGCAGCCAGTGGCCGCCAACGTGCGTGACATGCTGGTCCGGTTGTTGCCCACCGGAGAGGTCGGCCAGGAGACGGTAGCCAGGCGGCTGAACCGCAGCCTCAGCACCCTGCAACGGCAGTTGCAGGCCGAGGGGCTGAGCTACAGGAAGCTCATCGACCAGACGCGCTACAACCTCGCCAGGGCCTATCTCGGTGACAAGCGCTTCAGTCATGCCGAGATCGCCTACCTGCTCGGCTTTTCCGACCAGAGCAGCTTTTCACGTGCCTACCGGCGCTGGACCGGCCGGAGTCCCGGGCGCACGGAGGGGCGACTAGAGCCAGCAGAACAACAGGACCACCAGCCAGAACACGAGGCAGGCGGTCGCACAGCTGACGATGCCAATGAGGGGGTCGAGGTCGCGCATGGAACAGCAAGCAGGAAACAGGACTGAATACGTCGCCATGCTACCCAGCCCGTCCGGAAACGCCTGTCTGTCCCGGTCAAGAATCGGGCTTTTCACCTCAGGGGGGTCACGCACATGAAGGCAGCAGTTTCCCGGCGCGCAGTCATCGGTGCCACGCCAGCCTTGCTGGCGGGCGTGGCGTTAGGCTCCTTGTCCCGTTCCGCAGCCGCGCAGTCGCCGCCTTCCCGCGCCGCCGCGTCCGGCGCCATCCGCCTCGCCGGCAACGAGAATCCCTACGGCCCGGGGCCCGCCGCCCGCGCGGCGATCGAGGCGGGCATCGGCGACAGCTGGAAATACCCGATCATCGAGGAGATGGCTTTCAAGGCGCAGATCGCCGCGCGCGAGGGCCTGACGCCGCGGCATGTGCTGATCGCCGATGGTTCTTCCGAGATCCTGCATATCGCAGCGCTGCTGGCCGGCCCGGGCGGCGGCGAGCTGGTCACGGCGACGCCGACCTTCTCCTTTGTCGCCGACCATGTGCGTGCGATCGGCGGCAGTGTGCGTGAGGTACCGCTCGATGCCGAGATGCGCCACGACCTGATGGCCATGCGCGCGGCCGTGTCGCCGGCAACCCGCCTGGTGTACGTGTGCAACCCCAACAATCCCACCGGCACCATGGTGCCGGGCGGCGAGCTGCGCGAGTTCCTGGCGACACTGCCGCCCGCGACCACGGCGCTGGTCGATGAGGCCTACCTGGAGATTGCCTCCGATATGGGCAAGCACTCGCTCGTCGACCGGGTACGCGCCGGCGACAATCTCATCGTGGCGCGGACTTTCTCCAAGTTGCACGGGCTTGCGGGGCTGCGCATCGGCTATGCGCTGGCGCGGCCCGAGCTGATCGAGCGCATGGCGAAGCTCAAGCTGGTGGCGGTGAGCAGCCTGGGGCTTGCCGCTGCCGCCGCCAGTTACGCCGACCCCGGCTTCCAGGCGGCCAGCCGCGAGCAGCTGGCCGCAAGCGTGGCGATCACCACGGCTGCGCTCGATGAGTTGCAGCGGCCCTATGCCCCCACGCGTGCGAACTTCGTGTTCTTCGACACCGGTCAGCCCGCTGCGGCTTTCCTCGCGGCGATGCGCGAGCTCGGCTTCGCGCTCGGCCGGCCATTTCCGCAATACCCCACCTGGTGCCGCGTGAGCATGGGCACGGTCGAGCAGATGCGACTGTTTGCCGATGCGCTGCGGGCGTACTACCGTGGCTGAATGCAGCGGTGAGCGTGTGCCCTACGGGCGGCATTCGTGCATAACCAGTAGCACTTGTGAATATTCCGCACGCGGTGGCCAAGCCTGACGCAGACTGGCTTGCCGTTTTCATCGCAGGCAGGAGTGCGGACATGACAACCCAGACTTCCACGCGACGCGGGCTGCTCGGGCGTTTTCTCGCGGCAGGCGCCGCCGTTGGTGCAGCCTCATTCCCGATGCGCAGCTTCGGCAAACTGCCCGACCGGGTGCCGCTGGCTTTTGATGACCCGGTCTGGAACCGCGAGATGTATGCGCGCATCGAGGGCGATACCGCGCCCGGCAAGTTCATCTTTGGTCAGGGCACCGGTGTGGTTCACGGTGTACGCGACGGTGAGCCGGTCAAGCCGTTGTTCGGCTTCGAGTTGTTCTCGACGCACCGCTTGCTGCGACAGGCCGACGGCAGCTACCAGCGCCTGTGCCGTGAACTGGTCTTTTACCGGGATCTCGCCACCGGGCAGTTGCTGGACCAGTGGCGCAACCCCTATACCGGCGAGCGGGTCCGGGTTGTCGATATCGCCAACGACCCGTTCAATTTCGTGATCTCCGAGTTCTTTCCGGATCCGCCCAGCTATGGTGGCCTGAACAAGGACAAGCCGCCGAAGCGTCCGTTGCGCCTAAACTGGGGCCTGGTCAACGATACCGTGACGCTCGATACGGATATTCACCTTTATTACCGCAATGCGCTGGATCCGGCTCGCTGGCCGCGCGAGTCGGCCGGACCGATGAACCGGGTGTCGGAGATGTTCCGCTATTTCATCCGCCGCGAGGATGCAGAAAACCCGGAACTGACCCACATGCCGCACAACGGGGTATGGTCGCGGGTAACGCCCTGGTTGCCGTGGATGTTGATGGGCCAGGCACCCGGCCACGCCATGTACATGGGGCGCTTCACCAGTGTCGCCAGCGCTGAACAGGCAGCACCGGCGGTGCTGGCCAGGGTACGGGAGCGATATCCGCTGTACCTGACGGCACCGGACAAATGGGTGGAGCCGAGTTATTCGAGCCTGGAAAACTACGCGCGGACGCAAACGCCGGCGCCGCCCCGGGTGCCCTGAGTCCCCGTCCGGGCAGTAACCGGCGGCCCAGGGCCAGCCGGTCCGGGCTTGCGTGGAAGTGCGCGCGCGGGTTTAAACTCTGCATGAATGGCATTCGTGCCGATTCCTGCGAGTTCAATGACCGAACCCGTGACATCGCTCAATTCCCCGCACCAGAACGGGAGATCGCAGCGCCAGATCATCGAGTTTCATCTCCTTCTGCCCTTTGGCGTCGGATTGTTCCTCGGCGCGGTACGCATCGGCGCCCAGCAATTCGAGACCATTGGTCACCACATGGCCTATACGGCCCTGTTCTCGATCCTGTCCTGGCTCTGTTATGGACTGGCTTCGAAGCTGATGTCGTGGGTGCTGCGTCCCTGGCAGCCGCCCCTTCTCGTCATCCTGCTGACAGGCTACTTCGTCGGTGGCTTCGGATTCTGGTGGCCACTCCGGGATGTGCTCAACAGCTTCTTCGTCCATGCGCTGGTCCCGGGGTCTGCCTTCGGCAGCTTCTGGCCGCCACCTGCCGAGGATCTGGCTGGATACATTGCAATGACTGTCCAGGGTCTGGCCTGGTGGTTGCTCGCCAACTGGCTGGACTTCCGGTTGCGGCGGGTGCCGCGCTTCGGCTTCCAGCCGCCTGCCGCCCCCCCGGCTGTGGTCCGCGAGGAGTCGGCGCCAGTCCTCGACTCCGCCGCGACGGCGACTTCCACAGGCAGCCAGCTGCCCGCTGAACCGCGCCTCGTCCAGCGTTTGCCCGCCAATCTGCGCGGTGCCGACATCCATGCGCTGGAGGCCGAGGAGCACTACACCAAGATCCATACCAGCAAGGGCAACACCCTGTTGCTCATGCGTTTTTCGGACGCGATTGCGGAGATGAACCCGCAGCCGGGGCTACAGGTACACCGGTCTTTCTGGGTCAGTCAGGCTGCGGTCGAGCGTGTGGCGCGGGTGGATCAACGTTGGGTTATCCGGGTCCGCGGGGGGCTCAACATTCCGGTGAGCCGTTCCTATCGGGTCAGCGTCCAGTCCAGCGGACTGCTGGGCGGCAACATGATGGGCGACGACTGACTGTCCGGCGGGCATCCCTGGCCCGGTTCTGCGCAGTCGAGGTTCCACCGGCATTTTTCCGTGTCGTTCGTGCTGCGTGAGTGGATCACCTGCTACGTCGGTAGCTGATTTCCCTGCGAAACATGCATTCCCGGGTCGTTCATGAATCGACGCCGGGGCAGGTCGTTGACAGGGCCTAGACTCGGCCGAACGACGAACCAACACAGGGGGATTTATGTTGTTTGCTCGCAAGACCAGCCTGCTCATGCTGGCGGTTGCCGCTTCCGGAGCCACGCTCGCTGCCCGTCCCGCATCCGCCCAGGAGGAGCCGCCCGCGGCCGAAACCCGCGGCGTCACGGAAATCGTCGTGACCGCGCGCAAACGCGAGGAAAAAATCAACGAGGTACCGCTGGCGATCTCGGCCTTCAGCGCCGATGACATAGCCAGCCGGAATATCGAAAGCCTGGGTGACGTGGCCAAGTACACGGCCGGATTTTCCTTTGAAAACTTCGCGGGTGGCACCAGTCCGGCACCGATCATCCGCGGCCTGACCCAGAACACGCTGACCGACCGCAACCAGAACGTCGGCACCTTTGTAGACGGGGTGCATATCCAGCAGCAGGGCAACATCGACTTCGCGCTGCTCGACGTCGAGCGCATCGAGGTGCTCAAGGGACCGCAGAATGCGCAGTACGGCCGCAGTGCCTTTGCCGGCGCCATCAATTACGTGTCGAAGAAGCCCGTGTTGGGAGAAATCGATGGCGATGCCGCGGTCACCGTCGGCTCGGATGAGCGTTTTGAAACACGCGGCAGCGTCAGCCTGCCCTTGTGGGGCGACAAGCTCGCCGTGCGTGTCTACGGTGTGACCAGCGAGTCCGACGGCACCTGGGGGAACAACTTCGCCGGCGGTGACAATGGCGTTGCCACCCGGGACGCCAGTTTTGGCAACAGTTTCGATGGTACGGACGGCCATCTGGGCGGCTGGGACAACGATGCCTACCAGGCGCAACTGCGCTTCCATCCCATGGAGACGCTGCGGTTCGATCTCGGCTACTTCAAGTCCGATGTCGAAAACGAACAGGGTGCCATCGAATTCATCCGTCCCAACGGTTCGACGATCTGGGGACTCGATCACCAGACGAACTGCAATCCGAACACCGCCGGCATGATGCGCTTCGTTTGCGGTAAGCTCGATGTGAACTCGAGCAGCGTTACGGTGGATCCACGCGGTGTGGGCCTCTATGCCGAGACCAGTCTGCTCACGGGCCGCATCGAGTGGGATATCGTCGATGACATCACCGCCAGTTACCTGTACGGACACAACGATCTCGACCAGAATACCTTTGCCCATTCGTCGAACCCGCCCAATCCGGAACTAGAGGGCTGCGGTGCTCTTGCAAGCACTGCACCGCCCTGTGCCACGCCACAGACGCCCACCGGCATCCTGATGCTGACCGGACCGACCAACCAGAAGGCGGATTCCCACGAGTTGCGTTTCGACGGAAAACTCCTGGATGACCTGTTGACCTGGCGCATCGGCTACTACCACAGCGATGTCGAGGACAAGTCCTACGTGAACTCCGTGGAGACGCGCCGCTCCCTGATCCAGGATCCGACTGGCCAGATCTCCATAGCCGCCTTCCCGGCCGCTGTATCGCGCTTCAAGGACAAGACCGATGCGTGGTTTGGCGCGCTGGGCTACAACTTTGCGGAGATCTACACCCTCGATGTGGAAGCGCGGTATGCAGCCGAGGAGCGTGCCCAGTTGACCGGTGTGCTGCCGCCCCGGACCTTCTATGACTTTACGCCGCGGGTCAGCCTGAAGGCGCAGGTCCTGCCGGAAACCATGGTGTATGGTTCGGTGGCCAAGGGCTCGAAATCCGGTGGCTTCAATACACTGACCGCCGACCCCGGTTTCGAGACCTACGATGCCGAGACCAATACGACCTATGAGCTGGGTGCCAAGCAGACACTGCTCGACGGACGGCTGCAGCTGAACTACGACGTGTTCTACATCGACTGGAAAGACCTGCAGTTGCCGACTGCGGACCTGATTCCCGCCAATCCCGCCAGTCCGTCAACCGACGCCAACTACATCACCAACGCCAGTGGCGCTTCCTCCTGGGGCGTGGAACTGGAGGCGGTTGCGCTGATCGATGACCACTGGACGCTCAACTTCGCCGGCTCCTACGCCGAGCCCGAGTTTGACAGTGGCACACTGGATTTCGGCCTTGGCTCGCAGTGCGCAAACAGTTCTGCGGCTCCGGTGTGTCCGGTGGTGACCGTGGTCCGGCCACCGCGGCCGGACGCCTTTGCCTCGCCGATCGGCGGTAACCAGCTCGCGCGCACGCCGACCACCAAGCTGGCCGGCGGCCTTGAGTACCGCAGTGAATACGCGGGTTGGGAATATGCGCTGCGTGGCGACCTGAGCTACCAGGACAAGCAATATGCGGAAGTCCTGAACCTGTCCTACCTGCCGTCGCGCACGCTGCTGGATCTCAACGTTACCGTGATCATGCCCAACCGGAACTGGTCCTTTGCGCTCTGGGGCAAGAATGTCACCGACGAAGAGTATGTCTCCAACTCGTACGTCATCGGTTTTTCCAACACATATGGCGCAGCGCGGGCGCCGGGTGCGCCGTGGGGCCTGACCGCACGCACCAACTGCGCCGGAAAGTAGCACTCGCCGTGCTGGCAGCACTTGCTGCTGCCAGCACGGTTGCCGCGCCGAAGGTCGAATTCCTGACCGCGTCGGACGGTGTGCCCCTCTGTGTTGCCGAAACCGGCAATCCGCAGGGTCCGCCCATCGTTTTCGTCCACGGGTATTCGCAGACCTATGCAGTGTTTTCCCGCCAGTTCGAGTCCGGGCTGGCGCAGACCCATAGACTGCTGGCGCTCGACATGCGCGGCCATGGCTGCTCCGGCAAGCCCTGGTCCGAGTCGGCCTATGCGGGTTCGCGACCCTGGGCGGACGATATCGCCACGCTGTTGAAGGCCAGGCAGCTGAACCGCCCGTTGCTGGTCGGCTGGTCGGCTGGCGGGTACTGGATCACCGACTATGTCCGTGAGTACGGCACCGGGAACATTGCTGGCCTGGTACTGGCCGGATCGCATGGTGGCCTGATGCCTGCGGAGATCAATCCGGCGCTGCCTGAACTCGGCAAGGCCATACGTACCGCACTGCAGGCCTATCCGCCGGACATCGCCGAGGCGCTGACCCGCGGTGAGCAGTTTGCCTCGCGGATGTCTGCCCACCCGCTGCCCGACGACATCCGCCGGACCATGTTTGCCGCAACGCTGATGCTGCCTGCCTATGCGCACCGCGCGCTGGCAACACGCACGATGGACAATTCCGACCTGATCGCACGCATGGATTTGCCGATACTGATCATCCTCGGCGACCAGGACGCTGTCGCGACGCAGGCCCAGATGCGTGCCCTGGCTGCCCGGCTGCCAGACGCAAGACTGTCGGTATATCCCGACACCGGACATTCGACCTTTGCCGAGCAACCGCTGCGTTTCAACCGGGAGCTTGCCGGGTTCGCGCAGCAGGTCCGTGCCGGGGTATCGCCGTGAGCGACCAGAAACGGTTTGGTCCGGCGAGGATCCTGGCGCTGGCCGGTCTGGCCGTGCTGGTGGCTACCGTGATTGGCAGCTGGGCGCTTGACCGCGGCTGGCTGGAGCTGCCAATGACGGAGCTCGTCAGCCGCTACCAGCTGCCTGATTCGCAGTTCGTGGATGTCG
This sequence comes from Gammaproteobacteria bacterium, assembly GCA_023383705.1. Lineage (GTDB taxonomy): Bacteria > Pseudomonadota > Gammaproteobacteria > Steroidobacterales > SHZI01. Next base: position 14,256 of record JAHDYM010000051.1, read on the forward strand.
ATGGTGTGCGGGTGCATTACCTGGATCGCGGCAGCGGTCCGCCCATCGTCCTGCTGCATGCCTCGTTCCTCAGCTTGCGCAGCTGGGACCAGCTCTCCGCAGAACTTGAAGGTCGATTCCGCGTGATTCGCCTCGATCTGTCCGGCGCCGGGCTGACCGGGGATGACCCGACCCGGCGTTACGGGATCGAGCGCAACATGGAACTGGTGCGCGGATTGCTGGCCCACCTCAAACTGTCGTCGGTGGCGATCGTGGGTACCTCGTCCGGCGGGATTACCGCATTCCGGTATGCGGCGCGCTACCCGGACCAGGTCTCCAGGCTCGTGCTGATCAATTCGGCCGGCATGCCACGCACGGCAGCCACCAATCCCTTGCGCCGCCCCGCATCCCGCCTGCTTGGCTGGGTCCAGGCACGCTACCGCTCGCGGGGCTTCTGGGCTGAATCGCTGGCTGGCAACTTTGTCCCGCCACACCAGCCATCGGTTGAACTCATCGACATGACTTACGACATGAACCGTCGCGCCGGCAGTCGTGAAATCAACGCCTTGTACCTTGCCAACTTCAGTACCGGCGATCCGCAGCAGGTTCTGGGCACCGTGCGTGCACCGACCCTGGTGCTTTGGGGCCTGGAAAACCAGACCGTGATGCATCTGGAGGCCGATGTATTCGCGCACTGGCTAAGCGCTGCGCCGGTTGCGGTGCGCAAGTATCCCGGCCTGGGCCACTATGCCTACATCGAGGAACCGGCCGTTCTGGCCCGTGATGTGGCTGATTTCCTGGCGGGGAATCTCGACAGCGACCTCAGGTTTCCCTGTCCGGCCGAGTGAGCTGGCTGCCGTCGATCCCCGCCTGTCGACCTCTGGCCTGATCTATACTCGGCCAACCGGCAACCGGCCGGTATCCTTGCGCGGAAGCCCGGGAGTTCGTTGCCATGAAAGACAGATTCGGGTCGGCCACCATCTTTCTGCACTGGCTCATGCTGGCCCTGCTGGCAGCCGTATATGCCTGCATCGAGTTGCGGGAGTTCTGGCCCAAAGGCAGCGATCCGCGTGAGTTGCTCAAGACCTGGCACTTCATGCTCGGCCTGTCGGTCCTTGCACTGGTCTGGATCCGCCTCTACGCACGTGTCCGTGGCGGCACGCCGCCGATCGTGCCCCAACCGGCCGCGTGGCAGACCGGAATCGGCCATGCCATGCATGTCGCGCTTTATCTGTTGATGATCTGCATGCCGATCGCCGGCTGGCTGCTCCTCAGCGCCGAGGGCAAGCCCATACCGTTTTTTGGCCTGGAGCTGCCGCCACTCACGGGCACCAACAAGCCGCTGGCCAAGCAGGTCAAGGAGATACATGAGACAGTGGGCACGATCGGCTACTGGCTGATCGGCCTGCATGCGGCGGCGGCGCTGTTCCACCACTACATACAGCACGACAACACCTTTGCCCGCATGTGGATGCGGCGCAGCTCCAACGGAGGATGACCATGCACAATGCCCTGATCGCCACACTGCTGTTGCTTGCCAGCAGCCTCGCCCACGCCCAGTTCATGCCCGAAAAGCTCACGCCGATGGGCGAAAAGATCGAGGCGGCGATGAAGGGCGATATACGCACGGCCGAGGAGAAGGAGCGCGATGGCGAGCGCAAGCCGCGCCAGACCCTGGAATTCTTCGGCCTGCGCGATGACATGCGCGTGCTCGAGCTGATTCCTTCGGGGGGCTGGTTCACCAAGATCCTCGCCCCGGTGCTGGCCGACAAAGGCGAGCTCTACGTGGCCATCGGCACCGCGCGGGCGATCGAGCCGATGATCAGGGACGTGCCGGCGCTCGCGAAGGTCAAGGTTGCGCAGACCGACGCCAAGTTTGCCCCGGCCGCCGGCCAGATGGGCAAGTTCGACCTGGGTGATTTCTCGCTGGGCGTGAAGGATCTCGACCTCGTGCTGACCTTCCGCAATTACCACAACCTGACCCCGGCTGCGCGCGCGAGCCTCAACCGTGCGGTATTTGCCGCGCTCAAGCCAGGTGGCCGCTACGGCATCCTGGATCACACCCGCCGGCACAACGAGCCGGAGAGCGGCGAGAACTGGCGGCGCATGGATCCGGTGCTGGTGATCAAGGAAGCGCAGGCGGCGGGCTTCGTGCTGGAGGATTTCTCGAACCTGCACTACATACCGGATGACGAGTTGCGCTACGAGGTCGGCCGGCACTCGGTGAAGGGCAACAGCGACCGCTTCGCGCTGCGTTTCAGGAAACCCTGATCAGCCGGCCGGCAGATATTGCGCGATGCCGGCCATGCACTTTTCGGCAACCATGGTGCGCGCGACGATCTCGCCGCCCTGCAGGTCCAGCTTGACGACTTCGCCGCTGAACCAGTTGCCCACATAGGCGTATTGCCCGCTGCGCGCATCGATGATCGACCAGCCGAAGCCCGGCAGGGGGTAGCTGCGCAGCCAGACGCCGTCCTGGGTCAGGGCATCGATGCGGTTGCCCATGCAGACCATCAGCACGCCCCCGGGGGTCATCGACAGGTCGAAGTGCATCATGGTCCGGTCGCCTTCGGAGCCACTGCGCAGATCCGGCAGCTGGCAGCCGTTGACCAGGTCGAATTGCATGAGCCTTGGCCCGGTTTCCGACACGTAGAAGAGCCGGCTCTGGTCCGGTGACAACACCGAGTGCGTGACGGCCATGCTGCCGCTCATGCCACCGTGCACCTCCGGCTCGAGCATCTCGATCAACTCGCCGTCCGGCGTATAGCGCCACAGGTCGCCATCGCCCAGGTGCCGGTGATGTCCCGGCAGCGGCCGGTGGCGCGTGGTCAGCGGCTCCGGCTGGTGTTCGCCATCGAGCATTTCGGTGAACAGCAGGCTGCCGTCCGCCATGAAGTGCACCTTCGAGAAGGCGCGGTGATCGAACTGCAGGTTGAACAACTGCTGGCCATCCGGGCTCACCCGCACCGTCGTCCATGCCCAGGGATCCTGTGCCCACAGCGTGCCGTCCGGCGCAAAGCTCAGCCCGTACACCAGGTGCGTCGTGCCGGTGAGCCACAGCACACCTTTCTCGTTCAGTTCGGCATCGAACTGGATGATCCGCCCATGGCCGGCATGGTCGTCTTGCGGGTTGTTGAGCAGCGTGGCGCCGACCAGCACGTCGCCGGGCGCAAAGGGCTTGAGCGTGGAGGCCGGCCGCGGGGCATTGCGCACGCGCAGGGCGGTCGGGTCGATCGGCAGGCCGTGGTCTTCGGGGATGGTCAGCATGGCAGCAGTATCGCTCTATACGGGGCCACTTACCGGTGTCCAGCTGCGCGCGCGGCGCAAGCGGCGCTCTTCGGCAGACTCGCCGTTGAACTGCACCGGCTTGCCCGTCGGCAGGCCCCTGGGCATGGTACGCAGACTGTTGACGTTGATCATCGAGTGCGCGCCGCGCCTCGACAGCAGCACGGCGGCGACCAGCGTGCCGCATTCCTTGCAGACAAGAAAGTCCGCGGTGCGCAAACCGAAGCGGTAGCGGCGCAGGAACTCGGGCTGCACGAAGCGAAACTGCATCTCGCCGGCCGGATCGGCCGTGGTGCAGGCCCCGTGGCCGCGACAGAAGCTGCACTGGCAGCTCTGCACCACCCACTTCCCCGGTGGCAAGGCCGTTGCGTAGCTGTATTCGATGGCGCCGCAATGGCAGCTACCCTCGTAAGTGGTGCGCTGCAGGGCTTCCTTGCTGGCTGCCTTTCTGGCCGCACGAGGTGCCGGCTTGCCTTTCACCGGCCTGCGCCTGGCGGCCGGTTTGCTGCGTGCTCTGCTTTTCACCGGCACCTCCGCTCAGGGCACGACCATGCAGGCCTGGCCCTTTTCCCTGAGGGCGGCGCAAATGCTGCGCGCCTGCGTTTCGGCCATCGGTGCCGAGCGCAGGCGATAGAGCTGGTCGCGGCTGCCGCTGCCCGGCGCATCCACCGACAGGGCACCTGGCAACCGCTGGCTGAAGCCTGACTGCAGCAACTCGCGCTGCTGCAGGGCGCGCTCGCGGGTCGAGAAGGCGCCGAACTGCAGGCGGGTGTTGCCGGCGCTGGTCGCTGGCGCTTTCGTCCCGGCGGTACTCGCCGACCCGGTGACGGGTGCCTTCTTCACGGCCGGTGCCGGAGTCTTCGCCGGCTTGGCTTTCACGGCTGCAGGACTGGCCGCTTTTGGCGGCAGGGGCGGGCCGAGCGCCGCAATCCGCTCCCGTGCCTCGTCGGCTTCCGGTGCATCCGGATACTGCAGCAGGAAGTTCTCGAAGGCTTCGCGGCTCGCGGTGCGGATCGCCGTCTGCCAGATATACCGGCGTTCCAGGTCCAGCAGCTGTTCCAGCGCGGCATCGGCATTGGGACCCATGGGATGCGCCTGCAGATAAGACCGCAGCGCCTCGGCAGTCTGCGCTGCCTGTGCCCTGGCCCAGTCCTGCTGTTCGATCAGGTCGTCGAGGCGCATCCGCGCCTGTCCGGCCAGCCCGCTGTCCGGGTGCTGCGTGATGAACTCCCGCCAGGCTGCCTCGGTGCCGGCCTGCTCCGCGGTGCGGAAATCGTCCTCCGGATTACTGCAGGCGCCGAGCAGGGCGGCGAGCGCCAGCAGGCCGGCGCAACGTGAAAGCCACTTCACCGGGCGTGCCTTCCTGTCGTGCGCATTGCCTTGCTCGCTGCCAGAACCCCAGGTTGCGAATCATCCCGCCGACGGGCCGGGCTGTCCACACGGCCGCCGGCATCTCAAGCTGCCGGTCGCAGGCCATGCGGCAAGGACCTCAGAGGATATAGCGGCTCAGGTCCTGGTTCTTTACCAGTGCGCCCAGGTGCTGGTTGACGTAGTCGATGTCGATGCTGATCCGTTCGCCATTGCGGTCAGCGGCATCGAAGGAGATCGTTTCCAGCAGGCGTTCCATGACCGTATGCAGCCGCCGTGCGCCGATGTTCTCCTGCTCGCTGTTCACGTGGAAGGCGATCTCCGCCAGGCGCTGCACGCCGCTGGCGCTGAATTCGACCGTGACACCCTCGGTGGCGAGCAGTGCGGCGTACTGCCGCGTGAGCGAGGCATCCGGTTCGCTGAGGATGCGCACGAAGTCGGTGGTGGACAGCGCCGACAGCTCCACCCGAATCGGAAAGCGTCCCTGCAGTTCAGGGATCAGGTCCGAAGGCTTGGAGGCATGGAAGGCCCCCGAGGCGATGAACAGGATATGGTCGGTTTTCACCATTCCGTACTTGGTGCTGACCGTGCAGCCCTCGACCAGCGGCAGCAGGTCGCGCTGCACGCCCTCGCGCGATACATCCACGCCCTGCGTCTCGCCGCGCCGCGTGACCTTGTCGATCTCGTCGATGAAGACGATGCCGTTCTGCTC
>JAHDYM010000052.1 GCA_023383705.1 Gammaproteobacteria bacterium
GCGAGAATCCGGCCCTCACGCCTGCATTTCCCGCAGTGCAACCCGCTGCGGCATTGGCCGGCTCGCGTTATCACCGGTCGTCAGCATCGCGCTGACGGCTATATTGCCGGCAACAGGGGCTTTGAACGTCCTATTCGCCGGAGCGAGGAATCTAGAAAGGCTAAAACCCCGGCAAGGACTCTATGATGGGCCGGCAGTTGGGCTGGCGTACTTTGGAATCAGTCACTAACGTACTCCCGCTAGTGGCGGCGCATCCCAGGGCATCTTGCACTTGCTGTTCGGCCCGCGTTTGCTAATGTTCATTGCATATGGCCCCTTCATCAAACCCACAGAAACCTCTGTCCCCTAGCGTCGCAAAAGTCTTCGAAGACTTCTTGGGGCGTCTAGAGGCGGATGCCACTATTGATCGCGATGTGACTGATCGAATTCGAACGACACTCCTCCACGACCAGAAGTTTGACCCTCAGTCACTTGCGCATGCTCTGTCAACAACTGACGACGATGTCACATGATCACCATCGAAAGTATCGACATTGAGGAGTTTCGTGGTATCCGCAAGCTCCACTGCAAGCTAGACAAAAGCAATTTTGGAATCTGCGGCCCAAATGGTACGGGCAAGAGCGGCATCGTCGATGCCATCGAGTTTGCACTCACAGGCGACATCACGCGATTGTCGGGCTCCGGCTCGGGCGACTTGCTACTCCGAACTCATGGTCCTCATGTTGACAGTCGAAAGCATCCTGAGAGAAGCAAGGTCCGACTTCGGGTCTATGCCAAAGCTCTAGGTAAGAGCATTGATATTGAACGCTGCGTGGCAACGCCAGCGTCCGTGTCCGTGTCTCCCAGCGATCAGAAGACCAGGGCCATCATCGACCATCTCGCGATGCATCCAGAGTTCGCACTTTCTCGTCGGGAGATTGTGAAGTACATCATTACGCCACCGGGCCAGCGCTCAAAAGACGTACAGACATTGTTGCGGCTCGATCAGATCGAAAAGGTGCGCGCGTCGCTACAAAAGGTTGCGAATGACTACAAAAAAGAGCACACCTCCGCGAAGGGGGAGGACGTACGTGCTCGTTCGGATCTAGCGAAGCATCTCGGCTTAGGAGAGCTGAAAAAGTCCCAGCTGCTGCAAGCGATCAATGAGAAGCGAGAAGTGCTTGGACTCGAAGCGATCTCGGATCTCGCCCACGATACAAATCTCAAGGCCGGTGTTATCGCCGTAGAGAAGCCTACCGACCCCGCCCCACGGATAGGCAAAAGGACGGCAGAAGGACACCTCGATGCCTTTCAGCAAGCCTACCTCGTCGCCAATTCAAAGGATGTAGCTGCCAAGCGTGAAAGCGCAAATTGTCTCCTAGTGGGCATTCGCGACAACGCGGATGCGCTCCTTGCATTTCGGCAGCAGGTATTAGTCTCACAGGGCCTTGCGCTGCTTGATCATGACGCATGTCCACTTTGTGACGTCGAATGGGACATCGCCGCACTCAAGAGCCACTTGAATGCCAAACAGGCTGCAGCAGCGGCGACCTCACAGGAACTGAAGAACGTTGAGACGCTGCTGGCGCCCGTCGTGACTTCGAACGAGAACCTTTCGCGAGCTGCGAAGGAACTTGTTCAACTGGGAAAGAACGCGAAGCCTCAAATTGTCACCGCCGCTCTATCGAACGCAGCGATTGGAATCGACAGCGCCACCTCCGCAGTAAAGCGTGCGTACTCGGATCCATCTGGCCTGGCGGATGGAATTGCCGACTTAGGAAACAAACATTGGGCAATCGAACAAGATGTTGCGGCCGAAGTAACAGCGATCGGTGCTTATGTGGCCTCCATCCCCGAACCCAGCAAGGAAGAAGCTGCGCGAGAGTTTCTTATTATTGCGCAAGAGAAGTACGAACTCGTTCGAACGAATAGTGCCCGGGTGAGACAGGCCGAGGAAGCGGCAAAGCTGTCGCTCAACGTATCAGACACATACGGAAAGGCGAGTACCGAGGTTTTGGAGGGCATTTACAAGTCTGTCGAGGCGGACTTTACGGACTTTTATCGCCTCATTAACAACGACGACGAGAATCAGTTTACCGGCAGTCTCAGCACCCCATCGCCGGCTAAACTGGCGTTCGATGTGGATTTCTATGGTCGAGGAAAGTTTCCGCCCGGTGCCTATCACAGCGAGGGCCACCAGGACGGGATGGGTCTGTGCCTCTACCTTGCCCTGATGAAACACACGCTCGGGACCGCGTTCACGTTCGCTGTGCTTGACGACGTGCTCATGTCAGTTGACGCCGGCCATCGACGAGAAGTGTGCTCTCTACTCAAGAAGCGATTTCCGGAGACGCAGTTTATTCTGACGACGCACGACCCGTTCTGGCTCCAATACATGCGATCAGATCAGTTGATCGCCAAGTCAATGACCTTTGCCGGATGGACGGTCGAGGGCGGGCCAAACGTGTGGCGTGACGTTGATGTCTGGGACAGTCTGCAGGAGAAGCTTTCGAAGAACGATGTGTCTGGAGCGGCAGCGCAACTACGTTGGTTTCTGGAGCATGTAGCGACACTGGTTGCGGGCAACCTTCGCGCATCAGTCGAGTACCGATCGAGTGGGCAGTACGACCTGGGAGACCTGCTTCAACCTGTGTTGTTAGCATTCCGGAAGTTGCTTGAGGATGCCAAGAAGGCGGCCACGTCATGGGGGCATGACGTAACGTCAATCGTCCAACTACAAGATGAATTCTCAAAGAAGGTAGCAGAGTCCAACGCGGAGCAATGGGCAATAAACAAAGCGCTGCACTACAACCAGTGGGCCACGCTACAACCGAAGGAGTTGCTCTCTGTCGTTGGCTCATATCGAGCATTGCTCGAGAGCATTCGGTGTTCAAATGCGATGTGTCGCGAGTACTTGTACGTCAGTCCGACAAAGGGGCCGAAAGAGAATCTACGCTGCGGCTGCGGAGCGACGAATTTTAATCTGAAGAAGAAATAGGGTCGGCGCTCTCGACTGATCGGAGCTACGCGATGCCCATCGAGAACCGCGTGAAGTCGGCGGACTCGAAGCGGCGGAAATCTGCAAGGAACTGGCGATCTCCACGTCCAACTATTGGGTGCTCATGCATCGCGCGCGGCTGCGGCTGCGCGAGTGTCTGCAGAAGCGCTGGTTTGGCTCGCGTTCTTAGGTCATCGACATGCTCAGTTGCAAAGACACGTCCGAACTCGTTTCACGCAGCATGGACGAGGAATTGTCCTGGCGGGAGCGCATGGCGGTACGCCTGCATCTGCTGGTGTGCGGGGCTTGTCGGCATTTCACGGCCCAGATGGCATTCCTGCGCCGGGCTGCGCGTCGCTATCCGGGTGGGGTCGACAGGCGGGATCAGGAGTCGCGCTGAACCGACAGGCTGCCGGGGCCGAAGATCACGATCACGAGCAGCATCAGTCCCCACAGGTAATGCTGGGCCAGCGCGGCTTCAAAGCCGCTGGCCAGCAGGATGTGCGAGTAAGAGACAACGGCCAGCACATTGACGGCCGACAGGCCGAGCGCGGCATACCGGCCTATGACGCCGAGGATCAGCAGCAGCGGAAAGAACAGCTCGCCGAAGGTGCCGGCGACGGCGGCCAGTTCGGGCGGGAGCAGGGGTACCCGATACTCCTCCTGGAACAGGAACAGCGTGTTGTCCCAGTCGCCGAGCTTGAGCCAGCCGGATTTAAAAAACTGCCAGCTCACCCACAGGCGCAGGCCGAGCAGCAACAGGGGCTGCAGGGGGTTGAGCAGCCGTGCGGCCTGGATGTTGGCCGCAGTCATGATCATCACCGGATTCATGCCGCCAGTCCGGTGATCACTCCCGCCGAGATCCAGCGGGCGAGCAGTTGGCCGGGATCCGGGCACTCGCCACCATCTGCCGCCGCCGGCCCGACCGCGGCTTCGAGGCTCGCGCCGCCGAGCAGTGCTACCAGGAAGCGGAACTCTGCCGGCGCCAGCCGATGCAGTTCCACGCCCTCACCGCTGCGCCGGATCAGCAGGGCTTCAGGTTTGGCCGTTGTGGCAAGCGCGGCCTGAGCAACGGTCCCGTCCTGCTGGTACGCCTGCCACAGCCCGAACAGTGGCAGCCCGGCCGTGTACAGCCGTACGGCCGGATGAAAGCGAAAGCGCAGTGCGCCGTGCCGAGCCGCGGGGATTGCCGCCAGTTGTCCGAAATCAAAGCGCTCTGCCGAATCGGCAGCCACCATGACTTCCTGAATCAGCCACTCGAAGCCGGCCACTTCAGCGAGTTCGGCATCCGCTGTGCCGGCCAGGTGCGTGGCAAGGAAGCCCGCGAGACGCTCACCGCAATAAAACTGGTTGCCGGAGCGGGGTGGACAGCTGCGCTGGAATGCCCAGGCCATCGCGCGGAACTCGTCGTGGCCCATCAGTACCTGCAGCAGCGGGAACGCAGCCTCGAGTGCTGCCAGAAAATTCTCGCGGGCGTTGGTCCGGTAGACAGCGAGGCGACGCTGCGGCCACGGTGCAGCATGCGCCGGATCGCGCCCCAGCACGGCAGCGAGAAAGTCTGCCTGGGCCTCATGCAACGCGCGCATGGCTTACTCCGGCCACCGTATCGGCGCGTCGTGCTTCGGCGATGAGTCGGTCCAGCGTGGGCAGTTTCGAATCCCATTCGATCAAGGTCGGTAGCGGGCCGGTCCGGGCAATCGTGCGCTGGTAGAGATCCCAGACCGGGTCGCAGACCGGCGCGTCGTGCGTGTCGATCAGCAGTTCCCGGCCCTCATCGCTGACGACGGTGTGGCCGGCAAGGTGGATCTCCTGGATCAGTACCACGGGTATCGCGGTGATGAAGGCGTCGGCGTCGAAGCCGTGATTGCGGGCGCTGACGTAGACGTTGTTCACGTCGAGCAGGATGCCGCAGCCGCTGCGCTGTGCCAGTTCGGTGATGAACTGCCACTCGCTCATGCTGTCTTCCGGGAAGCGCAGGTAACTGGAGACGTTTTCGATGAGGATCTGCCGCTGGAGGAAATCCTGGACCTGGCCGACCTGTGCCGAGAAATGCAGCAGCGCCTCCGTGGTGTGCGGCATCGGCAGCAGGTCATTACTGTACACGCCGTCCACCGAACTCCAGGACAGGTGCTCGGATACCAGCGCGGGCTGGGTCCGCTTGACCAGTCGCTGCAGCCGTCGCAGGTGTTCGGCATCCAGCCCGTCAGTGGAGCCGATCGAGAGCCCTACGCCGTGCAGGCTGATGCCGTAGTCGCGGCGCACGGCATCGAGGACTTCCATCTGCCGGCCGCCGTCGGCAAAGAAATTCTCGCTGTGGACTTCCACCCAGGGAATGTCCGGCCGCCGCGCGATGAACTCGCGGTGGTGCGGGGCGCGCAGTCCGATCCCGGCCTGTGCCGGGATCGGCTGCGCCGCATCGGCCGGGTTTGCCGATGCGCCATCCATTACTTCGCGGAACCGGGCGCGCTGGTCTTGCCGCCGGCAGTCTCGCATTCACCCTTGGGCACGTACTTCCATTCGGCCGGGTCGTTGTCGGTCTTTGCCATGCCCTGGCAGGAATGACCGTTGGCCGCACAGTCGTTCTGGGCGGCCTTGGCGACGCCGTAGCATTTCTCTTTGGCACCATCTTGCGCGGCACTCGCCGTGCTGGCGATGCCCAGGGCGCCAAGCGCCAGCAGGCTGGCGATGGCCGTCGATGCGATGCGTGATCCGTTCTTCATGGCATTTGTTCTCCGTGGCTTGTTGAACAGGAGGTCGCGGCTTTGGTCGCGGAGGGGCTGATACCTTACACCCGATTGTCCGGTTTTCTGCCCGGGGCAGGACTCCGCTCCCGTCCCGATTGACGCTAGACTGCGCCCGGAGTTCCTGGCAACGGTCGAATGGCGAAAAAGAACAGCAGGCAGGCCAGGCCGGGCAGGACAGGCGGCAAGTCCCGGGGCGGGCGGCGACCGGTTGTCGAGAGACGACGCAACCTGGCGATGCGCCGGCAATTCTGGTGGGCCGATCTACCCGAAGAGCAGCTGCTGGACCTGCGCCTCTGCGACCTCGGCCTGGACACCACCCACGGCTGCATCCCGGCGGCACTCGCCCGCCTCGACGCTGAGCTGGCCCGGCGCGGTCTCCGCTTCCGTCCGCACTGCTGGCTGTCCACCGACTGGTTTTCGCCCGATGGCGTGCCCGGCATCGCCATTCCATTCTATCTGGCGCATCCACGCCTGACGCGGCTCGAACGCCGGATGATGCACGAGGTGGAAGGCGGCAACGCGCGCTGGTTGCGCCGTATCCTGCGGCACGAGGCCGGTCATGCCATCGATACCGCCTACCGGCTGCGCCGGCGCAAGAGCTGGCGCGAGGTGTTCGGTCCCGCGTCCGTGCCCTATCCGCAGAGCTATGTGCCGCGGCCGGGCAGCCGCCGCCACGTGCTGCATCTCGGCCACTGGTACGCGCAAAGCCATCCAACCGAGGATTTCGCCGAGACCTTTGCGGTCTGGCTGGCACCGAATTCGACCTGGCGGAACGACTATGCCGACTGGCCGGCCCTGCGCAAGCTGCTGTATGTCGATGAGCTGATGGCGGAGATCCATGCCTCGCCGGCGCCGGTGCGCAGCCGGAAGCACATCGAGCCGCTGGGCGAAAGCCGCATCAGCCTGCGCGAATACTATGCCGACAAGTGCGCGGGACGTGACGCTTCCGAAACCGGTCGTTACGACCAGCGCCTGAAGGAGGTGTTCGGTTCACGGGTCCGATATCCCGATCGCCCGGCGGCCTCCACCTTCATCCGCCAGGTGCGTCCGCAATTGCAGCGCCTGCTGATCCGGCGTTCGCGGCTGCATCCTTACCTGGTGCACAACGTCATGCGCATCGTCATTCAGCGGACGCGGGACCTCGAGCTGTGCGTCCACCGGCCGGTGCGTGGTGCAAAGCGCGAAACATTCCGCCTGCTCGAGCGGATTTTGTTCGATTCCGTACGCCGGGGCCGCGAGCGCTACACGCTTTAAAATTCCGGGCGCATCCGGGCGCCGGCAGCGCTTGCCCTGAGCCGCGACAACTGGGCTAGAATCCGGCCCCATGCGCCGCTGGCTTGTCATCTTCCTGCTGGTCCTGCTGCCGCTCCAGCTCAGCTGGGCCGCAGTAGCGCCCTATTGCCAGCACGAGGCCGACGCAACGACGCAGCACTTCGGGCATCACCAGCACAAACATCAGGCTGCGACCGCGGATGAACTGTCGGCGGCCGATGCCGGCGATATCGCCTCTTTTGCCGTCGATGCGGATTGCAGTGCCTGCCACGCCGGCTGTGCCGCCGCGATGGCGGCTTTCCCTTCCCTCGCGCTGGATGCGGCTCCCGCATTGCCTGGATCCTGGTCTCCGCATGCTCCGGCTGCCCCGCCCAAGGGGCAACGCGAGCGTCCCAACTGGCCGGCCTCCGTCTGATCGACGGGGCGGACGTCCAGCTCACCGACTGCCGACGTTTTTCCCGCGTGCCGATGGCCTGATTGCCGCCGCACCGGTTGCGCTCCGTCGATTCTCCGCACGGCAAAGCCCGTGCACCTGCCCATCAACGGAGAATCGGATGCCGAAAGCACTGACCAAACCCTGTCTGCCTGGCGGCTGGCTGATGCTTGCGCTGGCGTTGTCGCCAGCCATGGCCCAGACGGGCGATGGCAACGACCCTGGTGCGCGCTCGCTGTCGCAGGTATTTGCGGCGGCCTGGGAGCGCCAGCCCGAGGCGAAATCCCTCGAACTGCGGCGTGAGGTCGCCGAGGCGCAGCAGCAGACGGCCGACAGCTGGACCGCCGAGCGGCCCTCGCTCGAGTTGTCGTCGAAGACCGACCAGCTCAATGCTGATGAGGGCAGCCGCGAGTATGTCGCGGGCGTTGCCATTCCACTCTGGTTGCCAGGCGAACGCTCGCGCAGCAGCGCGCTCGCCCAGGCGGAATCGCGCGCAGTCATCAGCCGCTTCAACGCCGCGCAGTTGCGCACCGCCGCTGCCGTCCGCGAGGCATGGTGGAACTGGCAGCGCGCCAGGGGCGAGCACCAGCTGGCCCGGGAGCAGCTGGCGAATGCAGAGCAGATTGCGGGGGACGTGCGTCGGCGGGTCAAGGCTGGCGACCTCGCCCGTGCGGACCAGCATCAGGCCGAGGCTGCGCTGGCCGGCGCCGAGGCAACGCTGGCCGAAGCCGGGGGCGCGTTGCTCGCCAGCGGGCGCCAGTTGCGCACGCTGGCCGGGTTGATGCCGGACGAGTCTGCCGTCGATACGCCGGAGGCGATGCCGGATCCGGCCCGCGCCGCCACCATGACCGGGAGCGCTCACCCGGGGCTTGCGGAGCTGCTCGATCGCGCCGAGATCGCGCGGCGCAGCGCGGACCTGGCGAGCGTGCAGACGTGGAGCAATCCCGAATTGCTGCTCGCCACGACACGCGAACGCGGACCCTTCGATAATTCCTGGGACCGGACCATGACCTTCGGTGTCCGTATTCCCTTTGGCCTGCAGAGCCGCAACCGCGCGAGAAGCAGCCTCGCACGCGCCGAGGCACTGGAAGCGGAAGAGCAGCTGCGTCTCGAAAGCGAGCGCCTGCTCGCCGAAATCGATGCCGCCGATGCGCAGCTGCAGGCGGCGCGTAGCCGGCTCGCCGCGGCTGAGAGGCGTGCCCGGCTGGCGGGTGAGACACGCGGCTTCTTCGAGAAGTCCTTCCGGATGGGCGAGACCGATCTTCCCACCCGCCTGCGGATCGAACTGGAGGCCGTCGAGGCCGACAAACAGGCAAGCCGCGCCCGCATCGACCTTGCCGCCGCGATTTCCACGCTGCGCCAGGTGCTCGGGCTGCTTCCCGAACAGCAATGACAGGAACCACAAACGCCATGAAAGCCACAGGAATGCTGATCGCTGCCATGCTGGCGGCAACGCTGCCGGCATTTGCCGGCGACGACCACGATCACGACCATGATGAGGCGCCAGCCGCACTTGCCGGCCCGGCTGCGCCCCGCTTTGCTGCTGCCTCGGACGACTTCGAGCTGGTCGGTGTCCTCGATGGCCGGCGCCTCATGCTCTATCTCGGGCATTACGGCGACAGCAGCCCGGTGCAGGACGCCCGCGTTGAAATCGAAGTCGATGGCGTGAAGGTGCCGGTGGAGACGCACGGCGAGGGGCAGTTTGAGGCCGTGCTCGGCGCTGCGCCGGAACCGGGTGCCATTCCGGTTGCGGCCACGATCCACGCGGGTGACGCCAGCGGCTTGCTCGCCGGCGAGCTCGATATCCATGGCGAGGAGGCGACAGCCGGTGCCGGCCACGCTGGCACCTGGCGTGGCTATGCCGGCGCGGCGGCTGTGCTGCTGTTGGTGTTGCTCGGTCTTGCCGGCCTGCGACGGTACGCATCGGCCCACAAGGCCCGCGGAGGTGTCGCATGAAGCTGCAGCTCAGCTTGCTGATCGCGATCCTGTTCGCAGTACTCGCCCCGCCGGTATGGGCAGCGGAGGAGCACGACCACGAGCACGAACAGGACCAGGAACACGACCACGACCACGACCACGAGCACGAACACGAACAGGAACACGACCACGAACATGGTGTTGCTCCGGCTGCGGCAGGCGGTAACGGCCCGCATCGCCTGCCCGATGGCAGCGTTTTCCTGCCCATGCCGGCGCAGCACCAGCTCGGCTTGCGCACCATGCCGGTCGCGGCCGGTTCGCATCCGCGCTCCTTCGAGCTGAACGGCCGCGTGGTGATGGACCCGAACGCCGGCGGCCGCGTGCAGGCGATGGTGGCCGGGCGCCTGACGCCGGGACCGCAGGGCCTGCCGCTGCCCGGGCAGGCCGTGAAGAAAGGCGAGGTGCTCGCCTATGTGACGCCGGAAGCGGGGGGCAAGGCCCGTTCGCTTGCCGAGAGTCGTCTGCAGCGCCTGCGCGAGCTGGCAGACACCGTGCCGCACAAGGTGATCGAGGAAGCCGAAGCGGCGGTGGCCAACGAGCAGTTGCGGGCGCCGGTCGATGGTGTCATCGCATCGGCGAATGTCGTTTCCGGGCAGGTTGTCGATGCACGCGAGATCCTCTTCGAGATCGTCGATCCGGGTCGCCTGATGGTCGAGGCGCTGGCCTTCGATCTGGCACTGGCGAACAGCATCACGGCTGCCGCCATTGCCGTCGGCGAGCAACAGGTGCCGCTGCAACTGGCCGGCGTCGCGCACAGCCTGCGCGAACAGGCGCTCCCGCTGATGTTCCGTGGCGCAGCGGGTGCCGCGGCGTTGCCGCTCGCCATCGGGCAGCCGGTCAGGGTCTTTGTACAGACCCGCGACGTGATCGAGGGCATCCGTGTGCCGGTGGCAGCGCTGGTGAAGAACCCTGCGAACCAGACCATCGTCTGGGTGAAGGTGGCGCCCGAGCAGTTCGTGCCGCACACGGTGACGAGCGCGCCGCTCGACGGTACCCATGTCGCGGTGAGCAGCGGCCTGGAGCCGGGCGACCGTGTCGTCGTGCGAGCAGCCACGCTTCTGAATCAGGTGCGCTAGAGGGACCCTCATGTTCAAGTGGTTGCTCGAAAACAGCCTCGCCAACCGGCTGCTGGTGATCATCGCCAGCATCGTGCTGACGGCCTACGGCGCCTATACGCTGGTGCAGACGCCGGTCGACGTGTTCCCCGATCTCAACAAGCCGACCGTCACGATCATGGGCGAAGCCGGCGGCATGGCGGCCGAAGAGGTGGAGCAGCTGATCAGCGTTCCGCTCGAATCGATGATGAACGGCCTGCCCGGCGTGGAGAGCGTGCGCTCGGTTTCCAGTGCCGGCCTGTCCTTCATCTACGTCACCTTCGACTGGGACACGGAAATCTTCCGTGCCCGGCAGATGGTCTCCGAGCGCCTGTCGGCGATGGAGGAGGGGCTGCCGCCGGGCGTGATCCCGCGCATCGGGCCGGTCAGTTCGGTGATGGGCGAGATCATGCAGATCGCCATCCCGATCGATGTCGCGAAGATATCGCCGATGCAGGTGCGCGAGTACGCCGACTGGGTGCTGCGCCCGCGGCTGATGGCAATCGCCGGCGTCGCCCAGGTGATCCCGATCGGCGGCGAGGTGCGCCAGTTCCAGGTGCAGCCGGACACCGTGCGCATGGCCGAACTGGGCATTTCGCACGAGCAGCTGGAAGGCGCGCTGAAGGACTATTCCGCAAATACCTCGGGCGGCTTCCTGGAGCTGAATGGCCGCGAGTACCTGATCCGCAACCTCGGGCGAACCTCGCGCCTCGAGGATCTGCAGAACCTGGCGCTGACCGCGCGGAACGGCCAGCCAATCCTGCTGCGGCAGATCGCCGGAGTTGCCTTCGCAGCGGCCATCCGTCGCGGCGATGCCGGCTTCGAGGGCCGGCCGGCGGTAATCCTCGGCATCCAGAAGCAGCCGACGGCCGATACCATCCAGCTCACGCGCACGATAGAGGCTGCCCTGGACGAACTCGGCAAGTCGCTGCCGGCGGGCATGGCGGCGCCGAAGGTGACGTTCCGGCAGGCCAGCTTCATCGAGGCCTCGATCGGCACGCTGCAGGGCAAGCTGATCGGTGCTTCGTTCTTCGTCGCGGCGATCCTGTTTTTCTTTCTCGGTACCTTGCGGCCGACGGTGATCGCGCTGACGGCGATTCCGGTATCGATCTTCATCACGGCGCTGGTGTTCAGCTACTTCGGCCTATCGATCAACACCATGACGCTGGGCGGACTCGCCATTGCCATCGGCGGGCTGGTGGACGATGCGGTGGTCGGCGTGGAGAACGTGCTGCGCCGCCTGAAGGAGGATCGCGCGAAGCCAGGCGATCAGCGCATGCATTTGCTCGAACTGGTCGCGCGGGCGACGATGGAGGTGCGCTCGGCGATCCTCTACGCGACGATCATCATCGTCCTCGTGTTCCTGCCGCTGTTCGCGCTGCCCGGCATGGAGGGACGCCTGTTCGTGCCGCTCGGTATCGCCTTCATCGTCTCGACGCTGGCCTCGCTGCTGGTCTCGGTGACGGTGACGCCGGTGCTCGCCTTCTATCTGCTGCCGCGCATGAAGTCGCTCGAGCACGGCGACACGAAGGTGCTGGCCTGGCTCAAGCTGCGCTACCGGCATGCCCTGCAGTCGGTACTCGAACGGCCGCGCGCGGCGCTTGCGGCGGGCGGAATCGCCGTGCTGCTGGCCGCGCTCGCCGTTCCCTTCTTCGCCAGGACCTTCCTGCCGCCGTTCAATGAGGGCACGCTGCTGGTCGACTTGCGCCTGAACCCGGGCGTGACGCTGGCCGAATCCTCGGAACTCGCCCGGCAGGCCGAGGTCCTGGTGAAGGGCGTGCCCGAGGTCACCCATGTCGGGCGCCGCAGCGGACGCGCCGAGCTCGACGAGCATGCCGAGGGCGTGCATGTCAGCGAACTCGATGTCGGCCTCATGCCGGCCGGCGAGCTGAACCGCCCGATGGGCGAGATCACCGCCGATATCCGTTCCCGGCTGGTCAACCTGCCGGCGGCGATTGCCGTCGGCCAGCCGATCTCGCACCGCATCGACCACATGCTTTCCGGCGTGCGTTCACAGATCGCCATCAAGATCTTCGGCGACGATCTCGATACGCTGCGCGCGCAGGCCGACGTCCTGCGCGGCAGGCTGGCGGGCATCCCCGGCATCGCCGACCTGGAAATCGAGAAGCAGGTGCTGGCGCCGCAGATCAAGATCCGCATCGACTACGCGGCGGCGGCCCAGTACGGCGTGCCGACGCCGCAGTTGCTGGCCACGCTGCAGAGCCTGGTCGAGGGCAAGAAGGTCGCGCAGATCGTCGAGGGCAGCCGGCGCTTCGCGCTGGTGGTGCGCCTGCCGGAGTCCTCACGGTCGCTCGCCGGTCTCGGCGACATCCTGCTGGAGACACCCGGGGGGCGCATCCCTCTGTCCCGCATCGCGAGCATCGAGGACAGCGACGGACCAAACCAGATCAGCCGCGACGACGGCAAGCGGCGCATCGTCATCTCGGCCAATGCGC
This sequence comes from Gammaproteobacteria bacterium, assembly GCA_023383705.1. Lineage (GTDB taxonomy): Bacteria > Pseudomonadota > Gammaproteobacteria > Steroidobacterales > SHZI01. The sequence goes on from JAHDYM010000052.1 coordinate 12,954, forward strand.
AGGGGCGCGCGCTCTCGGAGATCGTGGCGGACATCCGCGACGTGGTGGGCAAGGCCGAGCTGCCGGAAGGCTACTTTGTCACCCTCGGCGGCCAGTTCCAGGCGCAGGAGGAATCCTCGCGGCTGGTCGGCTTGCTCTCGATCGTCTCGCTGGTGCTGATGTTCGCGGTGCTGTTCAGCCGCTACAAGTCGGTCCGGCTGTCGATGCTGATCATGGCCAACATCCCGCTGGCACTGGTCGGCGCGGTGATCGGCCTCTGGTGGTCGGGGCAGCCACTGTCGGTGGCGGCCCTGATCGGTTTCATCACGCTGGCGGGCATCTCGGTAAGGAACGGCATCCTCAAGGTCAGCCACTACATCAACCTGATGCGCAGCGAAGGCGAGGCTTTCGACCACGGCATGATCGTGCGCGGTTCGCTGGAGCGACTGTCGCCGGTGCTGATGACGGCGCTGGTCACGGCCTTTGCGCTGGCTCCGTTGCTCTTCGAGGCCGAGCGGCCGGGCACCGAGATCCTGCATCCGGTGGCCGTGGTCATCTTCTCCGGCCTGATCAGTTCGACGCTGCTCGATACCTTCCTGACACCGGCGATGTTCTGGCTGTTCGGACGGGCGGATGCCGAGCGACTGGTGAACGACCGCGACGCCGGCGCCCTCTGAGCCGCCATGGCACGCCAGGTCCTCAGCCAGGGCGCCGGCCTGCTACCCGCATCCGCACCGCGTCGCGATTGATCTTGCCCATGTCGTCGCGTGCCAGTCCCGGCACCTCGAAAAGACGCATGGCGACCGTGATGCGCATCTGGCGGCGGACCCACGCGGCGATTTCCTCGAGTCCGGGCGCGGCCGGACCGGGTTCGCGCTCGATGGCGGCGCCGACCACCACATTGCCGTCGGCATCTTCGAGCGTGAAAGCCACCGCGGCGCGCACCGCCGGGTGCGATTCGATGCCGGCGTCGATCAGCGGCAGCGCGTACTTGTGGCCGCCGAGGTTGACGATGTCATCGGCGCGGCTTTCGACGAACACCAGCCCGTCGGCGGTCACCCTGCCGACATCGCCCGGGTAGAACCAGCCATCGCGAAAGCGTGCCGGTACCGCGCCGGGCGGATCGCAATGGTACTGACCGGGCATGCCCTCGGTGGCCACCCGGAGTTCACCGGATTCTCCCGGCGGCAGGGGCTGGCCGTCCGGGCCGAGCGCCTCAATGCGGGCCCATGGCGTGACGCGGCCGGCACAGCCCGGGACCGTTGCGAGCAGTTCGGGCGTGGCGAGTGCCAGCATCCCGACTTCCGTGATGCCGTAGACCCCGTAGACCTCTGGTGTGAACCGGGCACGCAGCAAGCCGATCATGGCGGGCGGTGGCGTGGCGCCGACGATGCGCAGGTGGCGTAGCGAGGGGAAGGCGAGGCCCCGTTCGGGGAGGATGGCGGCGATGCGCGGAACGGCGGCGGGCGAGAGCAGGCAATGCGTGACGCCGTAGAGCCGGATGGTATTGGCGATGTCGGTGACGCTGAAGGTGCGGTCGAAGACCACCGTACCACCCCGCGTCAGTACGGCGATGGCCATGAGGAAGCCCGCCGTGATGTGCAGGTCGGGCGGCAGCAGCCGGCTGTGCCGGTCGCAGTCGACTGCCGTCAGGTCCACGCGCTGCATGAAGCTTGCGTGGGTATGGACGACGCCGCGCCGCGCACCCGTGGTGCCCGAGGTCAGCGCGACGCGCAGCGGAGTGTTGCCGTCAGGCTGGTAGCCGCCGACATCGGGTTCGCCTGCAGCACCGGACAGCGACATCGAATCGAGCAGCACCAGCCTGGCGCCAGGCTGCACGGGCGCATCCTTCCAGTTGCTGACCACGGTGCTGACGCCGAAGCGCGCAGCCAGCGCACGGCCAGCGTCCGGCCCGAGATTGCGCGGCAGCGGGAGCGCGAGGGCACCAAGACGGGCCAGCGCGAGGAAAGCCACGCAGTGCATCGGCCAGCGGCCCATCGACAGGCCAACGGTATCGCCCGGGCGGACGCCGCGGTCGTGCAACAGCGCCGTGGTCGCATGGATGAGCGACAGGAACTGCGCGTAGCTGACGATGCCGTCCTGGAAGATGAAGGCTGGCGCGGCCGGATTGGCGGCTACCGCCGCATGGATGCGCTCGATCAGGGGTCCGGACATGCTGTGCCCCGGTAAACGGCCTGCCGCTGTCAGGGAATTCTGGCCTGCTGTTGTGCCGGTTCAGTCACCTGGTCGCCGTAGACGAGGATGGTCGTCGATTGCCAGATACCGGCCAGCACGCTGTTGCTCTGCACGTCTGCGTAACTGACCTCGTCGAGGCCGCCGATCCGCGCGGAGTCGCCTGGTGCCTTGTTTGACCACTCGGCACGGATGCCCGCGCCGGTGAGCGGTTCGCGGATGATGCGCTGGATGGTGACAGTGCTGTCGACGGCCCGCTGCGTGCTGTTCATGTCGACGGTCAGCGGCAGGGTGATATTGGTGTAGAGGAGTCCCGGCGTGCTGCAACCGGTGACCAGGCAGGCACCCAGCAGCGCCATGGCAGGGTTGCGCATCGGCTTACTCCCCGTAGGCAATGGTGGTGATACGGCTGTACAGGCCGAACAGCACGATCTGTCGCTCGGTGTCCAGGTGATTGATCACCTCGAGCCCGCCGTTCCTTGCGGCAGCTTCGACGCCCGCATCACCCCAGGCGACCATCCAGGCAACGATGTGAACGCTGGCCCTGCCGGTCTTCGTGCCGATACGCGTGTTCTCCACGTTCTCGTCGAGCGGGGTGATTGCCTTCGAATAAATGCAGCCGGACAGGCTGCTTGCCAGCAGCAGTGCAGCGAGCAGTTTCAGCAAACCCGACATCCAGCCTCCCGTCGGCGGACAGGTTCCGCCCTGGCTGAACCATAGCACAGGGTTTGCGCCTGTTCCGGCCACGGCAACCGCGCCCCGGTCATCCGCACTGGCTGATGCATGCCAGCGGCGGGAAAGGTGCGCGATTGCTCAGCGTGCCAGCAACACGTAGACGGCACCGGTGCCGCCGTTGTTCTCCGGTGCGGTGACAAAAGCCAGTACCTGGTCCCACTGCGGCAACCACTCGACGACCTTGCCCTTGAGCACCGGGCCGCGTGGTCCCGAGCGCAGGCCCTTGCCATGGATGATGCGTACGCAGCGGGTGTCGCTCATCAGCAGTTCGTTCATGAACTGCCGCAGGGCGGTCCGCGCCTGGGTGGCGTTCATGCCATGCAGGTCGAGTTCTTCCTGGATCGCGTATTTGCCGCTGCGCAGGTTCCGGAGTATGGAAACGGACACGCCCTTGCGCCGGAAACTGATCTCGTCGCTGGCGGACAGGGGTGGCTGGGAGGGGCCGCCCGAAATCGATTCGTCGAGCACGGCCCGTTCGTCCGCCTCGAGGAAAAGCGGCCGGGGCGGCGGCTGCCGCTTCTTGAGGTGGGCCCGCCCGCGCGTCTTCAGCGGCGTGACAGGGCCGACCAGTTCCCGGAAGGAAAGGCCGTCATCCGGGCCTGGATCCGGTTTTTTTCCGCTGCTGTGGTTCACCGGGATTCCTCTGCTTGGGCACTTTGCATTAGCATTCCATTTTCGCACGGCTTCCAACAACAATGCGCTTGCTGCTCAGTAATGACGACGGCTATCTGGCCGATGGCCTGGCCACGCTTGCCCTCAGCCTGTCAGACCTGGCCGAGATCACCGTGGTTGCGCCCGATCGCAACCAGAGCGGCGCCAGTCACTCGCTGACGCTGGAGATGCCGCTGCGGGTCGGCCGCACACGCGAGGGCATACATTACGTCAACGGTACCCCCACCGACTGCGTTCACCTCGCGATCACCGGCCTGCTCGAGCACGAGCCGGACATGGTCATTGCCGGCATCAATCACGGTGCGAACCTCGGCGACGACGTCCTGTATTCCGGTACGGTCGCCGCGGCCGTCGAGGGGCGCTTTCTCGGCCTGCCGGCAATTGCCGTGTCGCTGGTGGGCGAACATCGTTACTTCGATACCGCAGGCCAGGCGATACGCACGCTGTTCCAGCGGCTCAGCAGCACGCCGCTGCCGCCGGATACCATCCTCAACATCAACGTGCCGGACCTGCCCTGGCCGGAGATCAAGGGCTTCAAGGCCACGCGGCTGGGTTACCGGCACCGCTCCGAGCGGGTGGTGCAGGCGCGTGATCCCAAGGGCCGCATCATTTACTGGGTCGGCGCAGCCGGCAAGGGCCAGGATGCGGGTCCCGGTACGGATTTTCACGCGGTGGAGCATGGCTATGTGTCCGTCACGCCGCTGCAACTCGACCTGACCCACGGTTCCAGGCTGGAACTGCTGGCGGGCTGGCTGGCCGAGTGAACGGTCAGCCCACAACACGCGGCATCGGCATGACCTCGGCCCGGACGCGTGACCGGCTGGTGCAGCGACTCAGCGAGAATGGCATCAGCAATCCCGCGGTACTCGAGCGCATCCGCAACGTACCGCGACACCTGTTCGTCGATGAGGCGCTGGCCAGCCGGGCCTATGAAGACACGGCCTTGCCGATCGGGCAGGGCCAGACCATCTCGCAACCCTGGGTTGTGGCCCTGATGACGCAGGCGCTCCTGCCGGCCACGGGCAATGGCAACGGCAACGAGCCGCCGCTGCGCAAGGTGCTGGAGGTGGGGACCGGCTGCGGGTACCAGACGGCCGTGCTGTCGCCCTTTGCCCGGCAGATCTTCACGATCGAACGCCTGGCCGATATCCAGCGCGCAGCGCGTACCCGTCTCAATGAACTGGGCTTCGGCAATATCCGTTACCGGCATGGTGATGGTTTCAAGGGCTGGCCCGGGCAGGCGCCCTTCGACGCGATCCTGGTTGCCGCCGCCCCGGCCGAGGTGCCGGCCACGCTGCTCGAGCAACTCGCGCCAGGCGGGCGCCTGGTGATCCCGGTGGGTCCGGCTGGCCAGCAGGAACTGCTGCGGGTGACGCGCACGCCGGATGGCCTGCAACGCGAGTTGCTGTCACAGGTATCTTTTGTGCCGCTCGTTGAAGGTACGGGGTGACCCGCCAGCTGCCTTGCATCCTGTTCCTGGCGTTGGGCCTCGCCGCCTGCGGCACGGCAGAGCGTGGCAGCGGGCCAGGTACCGCGCGCGGTGCTTCGAAAACCTCTCCGGCTGTCCCGGTCAAGCCGGGTTCGCGTCCGCAATATCACCTGGTGCGCAGCGGTGAAACGCTCTACTCGATCGCCCGTCGCTACGGACTCGATGTCAAACAGCTTGCCGCCTGGAACAGGCTCGGCGACGGCACGATCATCCATGTGAACCAGCGCTTGCGCCTGTCACCGCCGGGTGGTGCCGCGTCCCCGCCTGTGCCGCAGGTTGCGGTCGAGGCGCCACCGCGCTGGCAGTGGCCGGTATCCGGTACGGTGTTGAGCCGCTACGGCGAATCGCCGCTCACGGCCTCGGGCATACAGATCGGCGGACGGCCCGGCGATCCGGTACGCGCGGCTGCCGCGGGGCAGGTGGTGTACTCGGGCAACGGACTCATCGGTTACGGCGAACTGCTGATCATCAAGCACAGTGACAACTGGCTGAGTGCCTACGGTTACAACCAGGCACGGCTGGTTGCAGAAGGCGAACGGGTGAGCGCCGGGCAGCAGATTGCGCGGATGGGCGAGGGGCCGGTGCCCGGCGGAACCACGCGTCGCGCGATGCTGCATTTCGAGATTCGCCGCATCGGCCAGCCGCTGGATCCGCTCGGCCAGTTGCCCGCGCGCTGAATTCCTCAGGACGGTTCGGGCAGGAGCAGGGCCGCGACCACGCGCCGGCCTTCGCCGAGCAGCAGGTTGTAGGTTCGACAGGCGGCAGCCGTACTCATCACCTCGAGGCCGATGCCCTGCGACATGATCGCGGTGAGCAGGGAGTTGCTGATGAAGCGGTGCCTCGCGCCAGTGCCAAACAGGATGGTTTCCGGCTGGCTGTCGAGAGCCGCCCGGAAGTCCTCGATCTGCAGTTCGGCGAGCGGCCGCGGCTGCCAGTCGGCAATGACCTGCTCCGCACTGACGATGACATGGCCGCGATAGTCCCGGCCGTTGATCCGCAACATTTCATGCGTGACCGACTGTATATAATTTCCGGACCCCGGTTCGGCATCGAGTTGCATGCGTCATCCCCGTTTTGCAGGCCAAGATAGCACGGCGATTCGCGTGCGCAGTGCTGCCGGGGCAGCCAGTGCCGACCTGCCGGCCGGGCTGCATCCGGTGCTGCGCCGGGTGCTGGCGGCGCGGCAGGTCAGTGCGGCGCAACTCGAGCCACAACTCGCCCGGATGATCCCGGTCAGCAGCCTGCCCGGTGT
>JAHDYM010000053.1 GCA_023383705.1 Gammaproteobacteria bacterium
CGCCAGCCATGCCGACATGACGCGAAGCGTTTCCACACAAAACGGCATAGAGCCCAGCTGGGGCAAGCTGCGCGGGCAGGCCTGGTTGCAATGCGCGACCTACGACACCGGCAGTTGCGTGAGTATCACTGCGGTGCCTCTCCCGGCCACGGCATGGCTGCTCGGTACTGCGCTCGGCATGCTTGCGATAAGCAGGACACGCCGCAAGGACTGACCACCCGGCCGGGGCGCCGCGCATCCGGACTGGCATCAACAGCGAATACTGTAGGCATGGCGGCCTGAGCGCCATTTCCGCAACCGGAGTTCGGCTCCCGGGGATCACAGTATGCGCAGATATCTTTCCCTGCTTTTCACCCTCGCAGTCATCGCAGTAAACGCGGCTGCAAACATCCTGCCTATCAATGGCGTGAATACCGGCGAGATCAGCGCACGCTATCCCACGGGGTTCACGCCTGCCGGCTGGGTCTTCTCCATCTGGGGTCTGATCTACGCCGGGCTTGCGGCTTTTTCGATCCATGCCGCCCGAACTCGCGATACCTCGCGGCTGGCCGGTATAGAGCCTGCCTATTGGCTGAGTTGCATCGCCAATGGCCTCTGGATATTCATGTGGCATTACGGCCGTATCCTCGAAAGCCTCGTGCTGATGCTGGTGATCCTTGTCTGCCTCATCTTCATCTATGTCCGGTTGCGATCGACATCGCCGCCCGCATCCCTGGCGGAGCGGCTTTGCGTGGATGCGCCTTTCAGCCTGTACTTCGGCTGGATCACGACCGCCACCCTGGCGAACCTGGCAGCGTGGTTTTTTGCCCTGGATACCTGGCCTTTCGGACTGCCGATGGACGACTGGGCATTGCTCACCGTCGTTACCGCTACGGCCGTATACACGGCGATGGGTGTGCGTACGCAGGATGCGGTGTACACCGCTGTGTTCCTCTGGGCATCGCTGGGGATCGTACTCCAGACACTTGAAACCAGTGATCCCGTGCGGCTCGCCGCGGCTGCGGGCTGTGCGGTCATGCTGGTTGTCACGGTCGTATCGGTGCTTTCAGCCTCAACCCGCAGGTCGCATGCATCATGAACAGGCCAGCAGCTCCGCTTTGCATGGCACAGGTGCTGGTGTTTACCGCGGTCTTGTTATTCGGGAGTCCGGCCATGAGCATCGAGGAACCCGCCTATGAGGTCAGGCATACCGCCGGGAAGATCGAATACCGGGAATATGCCGCGTATCTGATCGCGGAGACGCTGGTGGAAGGCGAAACCGACTTCGAGAGCGCCGGGAATGAAGGCTTTGGCAGACTGTTCCGGTATATCAGCGGCAGCAACACGGCCCAGTCGAAGATCGCGATGACCGCGCCGGTATCGCAAAAAGCCGGCAGCGAGAAGATTGCCATGACCGTGCCGGTTCAGCAGACCGGCTCCGGAGCAGGGTGGCGCATTGCCTTCACCTTGCCGGCAAAATACAGCCTGGAAACGGCGCCCGTACCGGCAGATCCGCGCATCAGGATAGTCCGGGAACCCGCGAGGCTGTTTGCGGTACTGCGTTACTCCGGCCGCTGGACCGAGAGCAACTACAATACCCACCGCGACGAGTTGCTGGATGCGCTGTCTGCTGCGGGTATCGGCGTACGAGGAGAGCCGCAACTTGCCCGCTACAACGCGCCCTTCGTGCCGCCGTTCCTGCGCCGTAACGAGGTAATGATCGAGGTCGATTCACTACCGGCGCACTGATATCCTCCGGCTTGTCCGAGCCAGGCGCCGGGGGAGGCAATGACTACCGAGATCTATCTCAGCCTGAAATGGCTGCATGTCGCTTCCGCATGCATCGGCTTTGGCTCGAACGTCACGCATATCTTCTGGCTGCTGGCAGCCAACGCCGATCCCGTGCATGGCTCCAACATCCTGCGCCTCATCAAGAAGATCGACGACCGGCTGGCTGTACCGGCCTATGTGGTGACCACCATCTGCGGCGCGGCCATGTGGTTGTCGCTCTGGCCGACCAATACCCCCTGGATAGTCGTGAGCCTGGTGATAACGCTGGTACTGGCGGCCATGGGTACCGTCTATGGCCCGTTCATGAAAAGGTGGATCCGCCTGACGGCGGAGCCGCAACCGGATCTGCAGCAGATCGCCGGATTGTCGCGCCTGCTGACGACCGCATGGATCGGCATCACGGTGAGCGTCTTCGGGGTGCTGTACCTGATGATCTGGAAACCGTTGCTCTGGTAGCAACGGCCGGTCAGATGAACAGGGCGTTCTTCGTGACCATGCACCAGATGATATAGAAGGTCAGGATCGTCGAACCGATGCCGCGGATCGCTGCGGTCTTCACATCCCTCTTCGGGTCCGCCGCATGGGTATCCACGGCGTAACGGATGATGTCGGGCACCAGCTGTATCGCGGCCATGATCCAGAACGCGACATAGGCCGCCAGCGCCCAGGGCGATGATTCAAAGCCACCGAACCAGCCATTGACCAGCAGCAGCCCTGCGAGCGGACTCAGGATGGACGTTGGCGCCGTAATGCCCAGTGCCATCTTGCGCAGCATGGCGCGAGCCATCACGCCGGTCGCGTGATCTGCAGTCATCCTGATCCGCATCGCCCAGATATTGCTGAACAACGTGTGGCCAAAAAATATGAAACCCGAAAACTCGTGGACCACGAGCAGGAATACTGCGCCGTGCTCCCAGTTGCGCAGGAAGGCTGGCGGCATCACCGGCACGCCCAGCAGGGGTGCGGTGTACAGCGCCATGACCAGGAAATACAGGGCGTAGCGAATCGTCATCGGCAAGCTTCTCCGCAGGCAGGAAATCAGTTGCCCAGGTCGAAGCGTAACTGATAGTTGCCGATGGAAAGCAGGTCACCGGCCGCGAGCGCCCGGTTTTGCACCGGCTGTCCATTTACGCGGGTCGGGTTGGTGCTGCGGAGGTCCACCACATGGGCTTCCGTATCGGTGACGATCAGCACGGCGTGATTCCGGCTGACGAAGCGGCTCTGGAGACAGAGATCGTTGTGCCGGCTGCGACCAATCAGCAGGCGGCCACGCGCCAGAAGCCGTCGCTCGATGATCACGCCATCCAGCATCACCACGAGGCTCCGCCCCCGGGCAGTGGCCGCGGCCGGAGGGGCCGGTGAGGCAGCAGGGGGATTGCGGATGACGGTGAATGCAGCATCTGCAACCCGCACGACGGCGGCATCGAGATCGAAACGCTCACGGGTAAACTGCTTGAGGCCAGCCATGCCGGGGGAGTCCAGGATCCGGCAAAGCGCCTGGGTGCCTGCGAGCATGAAGGTCGCCGCCGGAACCGCAGCAACCCGCACCCGCGACAGCACCTGCAGGAACTCGAGCACGCGGGGACCACAACGCTCGGTGTGTTCGATCAGGAATACGGTCCGGCGCCCGCGCGCACCTTCATGGCGCAGAAACACCACGAGCAGGTTGTGCAGGTCATCGAGCTCGGCCGCCTGCAGTTCAAAACCGAGCTGGGTGAGTGTCCGCGACAGGAAATCCTGGATACTGTCGCCTGGCGCATCGATCCGCACCAGATGCAGGTCATCGCGGGACCGGCAATCGTCGGCCAGGTGGTCGAGCAGGGCTGCAAGAGCTGCCTGCACGCTGCCGGCAAGGACCGCGAAAGGCCGTTGGGCGCGCAGGCACCGGTTCACATATGCAGAGGCAGCGCTCAACGCGGCGGCGCGCAACGGCACATCCTGTACCGCTGGCTTGAGTTCACCGGATCTGATCAGTGCGGACAATGGCTGTCGAGCCTTTTCTTGTTTGGGATCAGTCTAGTCAGGGCATTCCGTTATGTAAAGCCTCAAGTCGCGACCGATGCCCGCTCGCAACTGCCGCTGGTGCACCGGTGAAGCAGTCTGAATGAGTACCGTCAATAACTTGTTTCGAAAGCAGATCCTGGTGCAGGATGGCGCGCCGCAGGGACGGCGGTTCAGGGAGTGCGGAGTTGCTCACGGGCACAGGATTGACGCTATGGCGGGGTGCGAACTGTCTGTTCGAGCAGCTGTCGTTTTCTGCCGCACCAGGTGGTGCGTTGCTGATCCGCGGTCCGAATGGCTCGGGCAAGACAACCCTGCTGCGCGTGATCGCCGGCCTGACCCGGGCCGAGGAGGGCGAGGTGCAGTGGAATGGCGCCGCCATCCTTGGACGCGATGAGTCAGGCCGGCACATCATGGCCTACTGTGGCCATGCAACCGCGCTCAAGCCCGATCTGACCACGGCCGAGAACCTGCGTTTCTTCGCGAGGCTGTCTGGCTACCCGACGGGCCGGCTGACCGAACTGCTGGCCGCCACGGGCCTCACTGCCTGCGCCGGTCTTCCCGCAAGGGTGCTCTCGGCCGGCCAGAAACGGCGTGCGGCACTCGCCCGCGTGCTGATGTCCGGCGCGCCACTGTGGCTGCTCGACGAACCGCAGACCAACCTGGATGCGGCGGGGCGGGAATTCCTGGCGCGGATGCTGCAGGAACACCTCGCCGGATCCGGCACCGCGGTCATCGTTGCGCATCAGTCGATCGACCTGGGTACCGCACCGGTCACCGTACTGCAGATGGGGGAGGCCGCTTGAACCTGGGCCTCGGGCAACTCTTCTGGGTCGTGCTCCAGCGCGATCTCATGGTCGCCATGCGGCGCTGGTCGGATATCTGCAATCCGGTCGTGTTCTTCGTACTGGTCGTCTCGCTGTTTCCCCTCGCGCTGAGCCCGCGCGCCGAGTTCCTGCGGGCGCTGGCACCTGGCGTCCTGTGGATTGCCGCACTGCTGGCAGCCTTGCTGTCACTGAACCAGCTGTTCCGCGCCGATATCGAGGACGGCACCATGGAGCAGATGCTGACGCTGCCCTATCCGCTGGGCCTCGTTATACTGGCGAAGACGCTGGCTCACTGGCTGGTGACCGGCCTGCCCGTCGTGGCCGTGGCGCCGATGCTCGCCATCACCTACCATTTGCCGGCCGATGCAATCGGCGTCCTGCTGCTGTCACTGCTGATTGGCACACCCACGCTCAGCCTGCTCGGCTCGATCGGTGCGGCGCTGACGGCAGGGTTGCGCCAGTCCGGCGTGCTGCTGGCGCTGATGGTCGGGCCGCTGATGCTGCCGGTGCTGATGCTGGGCGCTCGTGCAACGGATATAGCCCTGGGCGGCGATGATCCCACCGGTCCGCTTTACCTGCTGGGTGCGTTGCTGGCTCTGGCCCTGAGCCTGGCTCCCCCGGCAGCAGCGGTGGCGATTCGCATCAGCGCAGATTGATCACGGAGCAACCGGGCATATGTGGACATGGTTTTTTCAACTCGCCTCGCCACCGCACTTCTATCGCATGGCGGGCAGCCTGGTACCGTGGCTCCTGTGGCCGGCATTGCTGCTGATCCTGATCGGCAGCTGGGGCGGGCTGGTGCTGGCCCCGGCGGACTACCAGCAGGGAGAAGGCTACCGGATCATCTACGTCCACGTGCCGTCGTCGTACCTGTCAATGATGGTTTACGTCACCATGGCTGTGGCAGCCGGCATCGGACTCATCTGGCGGATCAAGCTGGCGCATGCAGTGGCCGCCAGCTGTGCGCCCGTGGGCGCAACCTTTACAGCGGCGGCGCTGATCACCGGCATGCTCTGGGGCAAGCCCATGTGGGGCACCTACTGGCAGTGGGAACCACGACTGACCTCGGAACTGATCCTGCTGTTCCTTTACTTCGGTTACATGAGCCTGCGCAGCGCCTTCAATGATCTCAACCAGTCAGACCGCGCCAGTGCGGTGCTCGCGCTCGCCGGTGTCGTCAACGTGCCGATCATTCACTTTTCGGTGGTGTGGTGGGCAGGACTGCACCAGGGACCGTCGATCTCCAAGATCGATGCCCCGTCGATCGCCTTCGAGATGCTCTGGCCGTTGCTGGTAATGATCCTCGGTTTTACGCTGTTCTTTCTGGGCGTACTGGCGATGCGGGTCCGGGGAGAAGTGCTGGAGCGTGAATTCCACGCGCGCTGGGCACAGGATGTGCTGCGCGGCGCCAACCGGGTGGAGGCGGCCGGATGAGCGAGTTTCTCGCCATGGGCGGTTACGCCAAATACGTATGGCCGGCCTTCGGCATCACCGCCATCGTGCTGGTCATCAATCTGCTGGCGGCGCGGCGCCAATTGCGCCAGACCAGGGAACGTCTGCAACTCCGGCTGGTCAGACAGTCGGGCAGAAAGGTGAACATATGACTCCTCGCAGACAAAGAATGATCCTGGTCGGGCTGTTCGTGGCCGGCGTCGCAGTAGCAGTCGGCCTGGCCTTGCGGGCCTTCCAGGAAAACCTCCTGTACTTCTATACGCCGACCCAGGCAATTGCCGGGGAAGCACCCGATGGCAAGAAGATCCGTCTTGGCGGCATGGTCCAGAAAGGGAGCGTGCGTCGGGAACCGGGTGATCTCGAGCTGCGCTTTGATGTCAGCGACGATGAGAAAACCATGACGGTGGCCTATTCCGGCGTGCTGCCTGACCTGTTCAAGGAGGGGCAGGGAGTGATCGCCATGGGGCAGGTGGATGCCAACGGGGTCTTCCAGGCCGAGGAAGTGCTGGCCAAGCACGACGAGAACTACATGCCGCCGGAGGTGGCCGCAAGCATGAACACCGATGCCCAGGCCGCACCGCCGGTCAGCGATCCAGCAGCCAACTGAACCAGGCCGGGGGTTCGCATGATTCCGGAAATCGGCCAAATCTGCCTGGTACTTGCCTTGTGCCTCGCGGTCTTCCAGACATTTTTTACCCTCGTTGGCGCACATACGGGCCGAAGCAGCTGGATGGCTGTTGGCACCCCGGCAACTTCCGGGCAGTTTGTGTTTGTGGCCGGCGCCTTCATCGCGCTCGCATGGGCATTCCTGCAAGACGATTTCTCGCTCCTCTACGTAGCCAGCAACTCGAACAGCAGGCTGCCGGAGATCTACAAGGTCGCAGCAGTCTGGGGCGGTCATGAGGGATCGCTGCTGCTCTGGTCACTGGTCCTGTCGATCTGGGCAATTGCCGTAGCCGCACTCTCAGGTCGGTTGCCGGTAGACATCAGGGCGCGGATTCTCGGCGTAATGGGCGGCGTGAACTCCGGCCTGGTCGCCTTCGTGCTGTTTACCTCCAACCCTTTTGCGCGGCTCGATCCGGTTCCCTTTGACGGCAACGACCTGAACCCCTTGCTGCAGGATCCGGCAATGGCGCTGCATCCGCCCATCCTGTATGCCGGCTATGTAGGCTTTTCTGTCGCCTTTGCATTCGCCATCGCGGCGCTGCTGGCCGGAAAGATCGACAGCGAGTGGGCGCGCTGGGCAAGACCCTGGACAACCGCAGCCTGGGTGTTCCTGACACTCGGCATAGCGCTGGGCAGCTGGTGGGCCTATTACGAGCTGGGCTGGGGCGGATGGTGGTTCTGGGATCCGGTCGAAAACGCCTCGTTCATGCCGTGGCTGGTGGGTACGGCGCTGATTCACTCGCTGGCAGTGACGGAGAAACGCGGGCTCTTCAAGGGCTCGACCCTGCTGCTTGCCATCAGCGCATTTTCACTGAGCCTCGTCGGAACATTCCTGGTGCGTTCCGGTGTACTCGTGTCCGTACATTCATTTGCCTCCGATCCGGCACGAGGCCTGTTCATCCTTGGCTTCCTCGGCGTGGTTATCGGCGTGGCGCTCGGACTCTATGCATGGCGGGCACCTTCCCTGGACCGCGCCGTCGGCTTCAGCGCCTTTTCCCGAGAAACCTTTCTGCTGGTCAACAACATCCTGCTGTGCATAGCGGCCGGGCTGGTGTTGCTGGGCACCCTGTATCCGCTGGTGCTCGACGCGCTCAATGCCGGCAAGATTTCGGTCGGCCCACCGTATTTCGAAACGGTATTCCTGTTGCCGATGTTGCCTCTGCTCATCGCAGTCGGGATCGGCATGCACACGGCATGGCGCTCGGCGGATGCCTCCGCGCTGGCCAGACGCCTGCGCGTTCCGGCGGTGGTGGCAGTCGTCGCCGGCGTTGCCATCACCCTGTTTGTCTACGGCGGAAGAAACCTGCTGACCATGGTCGGTATCGCCGCAGGCCTCTGGCTGGTGTTCACCGCCCTGCTGGATCCGGTGCGGCAGCTTTTCGGACAGGGTCCGCGCTTCAGCCGGGCTGCGCTTGGGATGTGTATCGCACATCTGGGACTCGGCCTGTTCGTGCTGGGAGTCACGGTAACCAGTTCCTTCAGTATCGAAACCGACCAGCGCATTGCGGTTGGTGAAACCGCACAGGTCGGCGACTACAGCATACGATTCAATGGCGTGCAGCCGGTACGCGGTCCCAACTACCAGGCACTGCGCGGCGAAATGATCGTGTCCCGAGACGGGCAAACGATTGCGACCCTGCATCCCGAGAAACGCGTCTACGGCACCCGCAGTTCGCCGATGACGGAGGCGGGAATAGATGCCGGCTGGTCACGGGATGTCTTCGTGGCACTCGGTGACGACCTCGGCAAGAACGCATGGAGCCTGCGACTGCAATACAAGCCATTGATCCGGTTTATCTGGCTGGGTGCACTGGTGATGGCTTTTGGTGGCGTGCTGGCCGCAAGTGACCGGCGTTACCGCATGCCGGCGCGGGCGCAGGTTCCCGCCATGGCTCCCGACTCGCAGCCCGCCCGGCCCTGAGGACCGACAGCAGCGATGTGGCGCTATCTCTTGCCCGGAGGCATTTTTGCGCTGCTGGTCGCGGTGTTTGCGGTCGGTCTGTTCCGTGATCCAGGTTATGTACCGTCACCCCTGATCGGCAAGCCTGCGCCCGAGTTCAGCCTGCCGCGACTCGATGATCCGCAAAAAAACCTGCAACGCCAGGATTTGCTCGGCAAGACCAGCCTCGTCAATGTCTGGGCAACCTGGTGCACCGGGTGTCGGCAGGAGCATGAGACCCTGCTCACCCTGGCACGCGAGGGCGGGGTGCCGATTTTCGGCATCAACTGGAAGGATGATCCGGTTTTGGCCCGCCAGTGGCTCCAGCAACTCGGCAACCCCTACGCCGCAGTTGGCGTGGACGAGGAGGGCGTAACGGCGATCGACTGGGGCGTCTACGGTGCACCCGAAACGTTCCTGGTCGGGCCCGACGGCACGGTCCTCTACAAACATATCGCACCGATGACGCTCGCCGTATGGCGGGACGAGTTCATGCCGCGTATCGCTGCGGCACGGTCCGGAATCTCTCCCTGATGCGGCGGCCGGTGACATTCCTGTTGACGGCAATGCTGCTGCTTGCAATGCAGCCGGCATCGGCGATCGCACCAGAAGAATCCCTGGCAGATCCGGTACAGCAGGCTGCATACGAGCATCTGACCAACGAGGTACGCTGCCTCGTCTGTCAGAACCAGACGATTGCCGATTCGACGGCACCGCTGGCAGTCGATCTGCGCCGGGAAATCCGCCGCCTGCTTGAAGCGGGCCAGTCGGAGGAGCAGGTCAAGACCTTCCTGCTCGAGCGCTATGGCGACTTCGTGCTCTACCGGCCGCGCTGGCAAACAAATACCGCCATGCTGTGGCTGGCGCCGGGGCTGTTGCTGCTGATCGGTGCTGCGGCCTTGTGGCGGATCATCAGCCGGCGTACCAGCTTGCCCATACCGACCGAAGACGGCGATCCGCCGTCGGGAACCTGATGAGTGCCAGCATGAACCTGTTTATCCCGATCGCCGCACTGTTGACGATTGCAGGCATTGCCACAATCGCCTGGCCATTGTTGCGGCCGGGGCCGCAACGCTCGCCGCAGGCCGCAGTACTCGCTGCCGTGATGATCCCGGTACTGGTTGGCCTGACATACCCGAAGGTCAGCAGCCATGACTGGACCAGACCGGCCGAAAAGCTTGCAGACCCTGCTGCCGCGGCCCGTTCATTGGATGATGCCGTTGCCAGCCTCGAGCAGAAGCTGGCGGACAATCCGGCTGATGAGCAGGGCTGGGTCCTGCTCGGCAGCTCCTATCTTGCAGTCGATCGCCCGGCTGAGGCTGCGCAGGCCTACCAGCGCGCCGTCCAGCTGTCGAACGGCAGCAATCTGGCAGCCCGGCTGGGCGTGGCAGAAGCAATGATCACCGCGGATCCGGAAGCACTGTCAGGGTCAGCCGGCCAGGAAGTCGAGGCGGTTCTCGCGCTGGATCCACGCAATCCGAAGGCGCTGTGGTATGGCGGCATACTGGCCCTGTCACGCGGCGATATCGGCAGCGCGCGTACACGATGGCAGGCACTGCTGGAGCTCGATCCACCGCAGGAAGTCCGGCAGATCATCGCCGCACAGCTCGCGCAACTCGACTCGGCAGCAGCGGAACCACTGAAGGCGCAAGCCGCCCCCGGCGACGCTGCCGATACCGGAATTGCGGTGGATGTTTCCATCAGCGACAGCCTGCGGAGCCGTATCTCGCCATCAGCAGCCTTGTTCATATTCGTGCGCGATCCAGCCAATCCCGGACCGCCGCTGGCAGTCGTGCGCCGGATGGCGAGCGAACTGCCGTTGTCACTGCGCATCGGCGATGCGGATCTGATGCTGCCCGATGGACCGGGCCTGGCTTCGCTCAAGTCGGCAGCACTGGTAGCCCGCATCGCGAATGCCGGCAACCCGGTCGCCCAGCCAGGTGATCTTTACGGAGAAGCCCGCTGGAGTCCCGTGGATACCCAGGGAGGCGTGGTTTCGATCCAGATCGACCAGGTCGTGGCCCAGCCCTGAGCCACCCATGACGATATTTAACATAATATATATTATGCGCACTTCAAGCTCCCCAAGCCGCCTGCGGCAATTGCTCTGGGCCAGTTGGGGTAGAACAAGCAGTCGTGTCACCAGCCGCCATCTCGATCACGGCAGGTCGAGCCGGGTGTTCATATCGAGATCGAACCGACCATACGGGTTGACGTGTTCCCAGATCAGTGGCGTCAGGGCGGCGTAGTCGCGTGGTGTGAACCTGCCCTGCCATTGCGGCAGGGCCAAGACCTTCTGGATCATCAGCGTGTTGATGTAGACCATACAGTTCTGGATCAGGTGCAGCGAGAGCATGCTGACCTCGTGATCCTCGCGGCGGTTGCTCGCCATCTCACCCCGACGGGCGAAGAACACGAAGTCGGTCGCGCCGTTCCACTGCTCGACCACGTTCAGTCCCTCGTTGATTTCCCGGCGCAACGCCTCGTCGTGCAGGTAGCGGGACAGGAAGATGGTCTTGATCGCCTTGCCCAGCTCAGCGAATGCCTTGTAGGTCGGGTGCTGCACGTTCTTCTTGGTGAAGCGGCGCAGGATGGCTTCGGTTTCCGCTGTCCCCAGGCGCAGCGCGGTGGCGTACTTGACCATCTGGTCGTACTGTTGCCGCACCGAGTCCCAGTCGATGGGCTTGGTCAGAATCTGTTGCAGGTTCGCGTAGGCGTCGGCCTTGCCGGTCTCTGGCCGGTACAGCTTCTGTGAGTGGATGGCCTTCAGCCGTGGCAGCAACTGGAAGCCCAGCAGGCGGCAGAAGGCGAACGCCACCGTGCTCTGGCCGTGCGAATCGACATACTGCCGATCCACCTCCATCTCGGTGCAGTGGTGGATCACGCCCTCGATCATCGACGCCACCTCCGACGACGACGGCGACTTGAGCTGCGAATGGATGCACAGCGAGCTGCGCTCGACATGCCAGTAGATCATGACGCCGCGCCCGCCGTAGCGGACGTGCCATTGCGTGGTGAGGTTCTGGTCCCACGCGCCGAAGTGCTTGGAGTCCGACGCGCAGGCGGTGGTGCCGCTACCCCAGATCGCCGGGTTGCGGGCCTGCAGCGTGCCGTCTGCGACGATGGCAATCGCGCGGCGCATCGCGTCCACGCTTATGTAACGGCGGCGCACATAGGCCAGGTCGCGCGCCGTGGTGCCGGAATCCAGCCCGGCCATGCGCTGCAAGCCGGCATTGGTGCCCAGGCCATGCAGACACAGTAGCAGGCGCGGCTGCAATACCGAGCGATCCATCGTCTCGTAGGAGGTCGGGCTTTTCAGGGCATCGGTAAAGCTCAACCGCAGATCGGTTTCCTTGACCATATCGAGCAGGCTGGTCATCGGCCAGATGGCATTGAGTTCGGCCTTTAGCGCGGTCAGATTGGGCGGATCGGGTTGCGCATCGAGCGGCGTCAGCGTGATCCAGCCACCGCCCTTGCTGCTCAGCCGGACGGATGGATTCTTCTTCAACCCGGCGTCGAAGGTGGACAGCGCCGCGCGCATTTCGGCCTGCAAGTCGGCGATGAAGCGCTCCGCATCGAGCGGCAGACTCAGCGCCCGGTAGTAGTCCTCGCGGTTCTGCTCGAAGTCGGTCGGCAGATCCTCATCGGGGTTGCGGTAGCGGTTCGCGCCGACCACCCAGATTTCCTTGCATCGCAGCCGCTCGCGCAGGGCTTCCAGCACGGCGATTTCATAGGTGACGCGGTTGACCCGATCCCGGCCGGCGGCGTCCGTCTCCATGACGGCTTCTCGCCACAGGCCACGTACCACGCCATCGAGCGGCACCTCCATGTCGGCCGGGAAGGTATGCACCTTGGTGTCGGCAAAGCGCTTCACCAAGTCGAGCGCGTCCATCACCGGGCGGTGGCGGTCGTTGTTGGAGTGGAATTCCAGCGCGGCCAGCAAGGTCGGCACCATGCGCCGGTAGTGGCCCTGGTACGAATTCCGGATCACAGTGCGCAGCGTGATGCGGTAAGTCGGGCCGGTGGCCTTCCACTCCTTGACCAGATCGCGCAGCGTCTGCTCGCCGACCACTGGAAACACCACGTCGCGCACCACGCCGTCCGGCTGGGCCAAGGTGGCGTCGGCCAGATTGAACAGCAGGTTCTGCTTTCCGGACACGCGCTTGAGGTCCTCCAGCAGTTCGCGTTCGACCTTACGTTCGGCACGCGCGCCGATCTGGTGGATGGTCTCGATCAGCAAGTCCACCAGGTCGTCGGTCAGGCTGCGGGCGCGCAGGTAGACGAATGCGGCCAGCCAGGTGAGGCGCGCTGCATCGGGATGTCGGCGCAGGTCGCGGGGAACCTCGACCGATACGCGCTGCCGGCAGCGCTCCAGGTCGCGCGATGACGCTTGATCGAAGAGATCGGCGGGCAGCTCGATGCCACGGATCAGTTCCAGCTTCTCCAGTTCGTCCTGCATGCTGGCAAGGCCGGGACGGCCAGGACTGCCGCGCAGCTTCAGCAGAACGGCCGGAGCGCTGCCGGCGGCTTCCCCTTGAGCATCAGTAGCGCTTTCCTCGCTGTCGGTCTTCTCTGGGCGCAGCAAGGCATCCAGACGCTCGCGGGTCGGGGGCGGCAAGCGTTCAAAGACGCTGTTGTGGAAACGGTCTTCGTGGGCACGCAACGCGCTGCGCGCAAGCCGCTCCATCCGCTCGGGCGTTGGTGGCTCGATGGCGAGTTCGCGACAGCGCGCTTCCAGCCGCTCGATCATCGGCACGATCTCGCCGCCCACCTCGCTGGCGACGTGATCGCGCAGCCACTCCGTCAGCATCTCGGCATCGACGACCGTCGCCTCACGGAAGCCGAAGCGCACACGGATTTCGGCGCGCAGGCGCTCGGCAGTGCGGCCGGTGAGGAAGGCTTCGCCGTCAATCGGCGCGGGCACGTCAAGCTGCCGGCTAAGGGCAGACATACCTTGCCGTTCAACTTCGGCCTCATCGCGCGGGAATCGGCCACGCTCGCGGAAAAAGGTCAGCAGGATGGCGAAACCCAGCCGATTCGCGCGGTTCTTGGTCATCACCAGCTCGCGTTCGGCCGGTGCCAGCAGCCACTGATCTTCCGCGTTGCCGTCCACCATGCCGCTACGCGCCCGGGTGTGATGACGCGGGCCAACCGACCCGTGCCAACGTTTCGATCAAGGTGGTGCGCTTGACGTTGAAGTTGCGGCACACCGCCGCCTTGGACATGCCGCCATCGAGCGCAGCGACGATGGCCTCCAGCTTCTCGCCGGTGATCGCCTGCGGCCGGCCGCCGATCCGGCCGCGTTTGCGGGCGGCAGCCAGACCGGCGACGACACGCTCCTGGATCAAGGCGCGCTCGTACTGCGCGAGCGCGCCGAACACCTGGAACAGAAACTCGCCCGAGGGCGTGGTGGTGTCCAGGTTCTCCGTCAGTGAGCGGAACGCCACCTGCTTTTCCTTGAGCGAGGTCACGATGGCGAGCAGGTGCGACAACGAACGGCCGAGCCGGTCGAGCTTCCACACGACCAACACGTCGCCAGGGCGAACGAATTCGAGCGCCCGCGCCAGGCCCGCGCGGTCGTCCTTCGCGCCGGAAGCATGATCCTCGAACAGATGCCGCGCATCGACGCCGACGGCGAGCAGCGCATCGCGCTGCAAGTTCGTGCTCTGGCGGTCGGAATCCGACGACACGCGCATGTAACCTACCAACATTAGCGGAAAACCATTAAGAAGAGGTTTCCGTATGGTAGCGTCTGGCGACAGAGTTTTCCGCACAATTTTGCGGTCACTCGGAGCTTGGTGCAGGGGACTGTTGAAGGCCTGTCGACAAACAAATGTTTTCCGACAGGCCTTGGCATAGCGCACGCCCGCCTTGCAGCTTTCTGTGAATAGCGATTAGTAATGACGGCGTATATACTTTGTTAGTATTAAGTGGCAGGAGGCCCCGATCATGTCAAAACAAGCCGTTTTCACGATGAAGCTAGAGCCTGAGTTGCGCGCCGAGTTTATGGCCGAAGCCGAGGCGACCCATCGCCCGGCGTCGCAAGTGCTGCGCGAACTGATGCGCGAGTTCGTTCAGCGCCAGCGCGAGTCGCGCGAGTACGACGAGTTCCTGCGCCGCAAGGTCGAGGCCGGCCGGGCTTCAATGCGCGCTGGATTGGGGCGATCGAACGATGAAGTTGAGGCCGAATTCGCCGCACGGCGTGCCAGTGTGGCGAGCCAGTCGTGAGAGTTGTTTGGACGCCCGAAGCGCAGCAAGACCGTGCCGATGTGTGGGACTACATCGCAGCCGACAATCCGCGCGCGGCGGGCCGGATGGATGAGATTTTCAGCGACGCGGCCGCCCGGTTGATCCAGCACCCCATGCTGGGCAAGCCGGGAAAGATTCCCGGGACCCGCGAGTTGATCCCGCACGAAAGCTATCGCCTGGTGTACCAGATCGAAGGCGAAACGGTGTGGATACTGACGCTGGTTCATACGGCCCGCCTGTGGCCGCCTGTGCGCGATTAAGAGATGATCATGGCAACAATGAAACGGCGCGTTGACAGACTGCTTTCGAGCCAGACCGCGGTCGGCGGCATGCGGCCAGAAGCAGTCACTCATCGCTCCGCGATGCCGAGCCAATTTGCTATCAAATTTTTTAGAATCCCCAGCTCGTAGCGCTACAGCACTCAATTGCATCGCAAGTGCCAGCGTTGGCTTTCCTCCTTCACCCGTAAGGTAAAAATTGAAAAACCGTCTGTTTACTGTCCTTCTGACAGCCGCTGTCTTTGGTCTTGGCTCGGCTGTCAATGCTGCTGAAATTTCCAGTGCTGAAGCAATGAAAGCCATCTCTGCAGCCGTGCTGCCTGCCATGGAAAAGAACCAGATTCCTGGTATGGCTGTGGCATTGGTATTGGGGGACAAGACTTATGTCTTAAACTATGGCGTGTCAGATGTTGAGAAACAAACACCGGTAACTGACGAGACGATTTTTGAGATTGGCTCTATCAGTAAGACCTTCACAGCCACACTGGCGACGCACGCAGAAGCCACTGGGAAGCTGAAACTGACCGATACAGCAGCAAAGTATTTGCCTGAGTTGTCTGGTACGGACTTCGGTAACTTGCAGCTTTTCCATCTTGGAACGCACACCGTTGGCGGCATTCCTCTGCAGGTGCCTGATGAAGTCCAAACTCGGGAGCAGCTTCTGGAATACCTCCGCACCTGGAAGCCTGCGTACAAAACCGGCACGATGCGTACTTATGCAAACCCAAGCATCGGTGCTTTAGGGTGGATAACGGCGAAAAGTTTGGGGCAAGATTTCAGCACCGCCATGACTCAAACCATTTTCCAGCCCCTCGGTTTGACTAGCACTTATCTGAGCATCCCTGCACAGAAGATGTCCAGCTACGCTTGGGGCTACAACAACGATAAGAAGCCTGTGCGTGTCAATCCAGGCATGTTGGACAGTGAAGCCTACGGCATCAAAACCACGGCTACTGACCTGATCACCTTTGTGAAGGCCAACATGGGCATGTTGCCCTTGGATAGCATGCTGCAATCGGCTTTAAACAATACCCGCAAGAGCTATTTCAGCGTAGGCCAGATGACTCAAGACCTCATCTGGGAGGAGTATGCAATGCCTGTTGACTTGCCTATGCTGCAAGAAGGCAATGCTCCCAAACTTATCCTGAATCCAACCCCAGTAAGCGCTAAGGTTCCTGCAGCCACACCTAACAGCAATGTGTGGGTTAACAAGACTGGTGCTACCAACGGCTTCGGTGCTTATGTTGCGTTTGTGCCTGAAAAGCGCTTCGGGGTTGTGTTGCTGGCCAATAAAAACTACCCCAATGCTGAACGGGTAGAAATTGCCCACAAAATTTATAGCAATCTAACCGGGAAACAATGACAGCTTTGGGTCGTCAAGAGACCGCCGCTAAACATGACAGAAGATTAGAACATGATTCTTCCCGAATTCTGCGGCGCCCCCAGTGCCACTGATTAACTCAAATGGCGGCTGGTGACACGACTGCTTGTTCTACCCCCAGTTGCCTCGTTGTCCTCGCCGGCTGTACCGGCAGCTCACTGCCACCGTTGCGCGGCATGGAGCAACCACTGGATCTCCAGCGCTTCATGGGCGACTGGTACGTGCTGGCCTTCATTCCGATCGACTTGCCATTCGTCTCCGAGAAGGATGCGCATAACGGTGTGGAATCCTATCGGCTCACTGCCGATGGCACGATCGAAACCACCTACACCTTCCGTGATGGCAGTTTTGATGGTCCCGCCAGGCGCATGACGCCGCGCGCCCGCGTTGCCAATCCACCGCTGAATACCGAATGGAAGATGAAATTCTTCTGGTTCCTGCCG
The DNA here is from genome assembly GCA_023383705.1 of Gammaproteobacteria bacterium. GTDB lineage: Bacteria > Pseudomonadota > Gammaproteobacteria > Steroidobacterales > SHZI01. The sequence goes on from JAHDYM010000053.1 coordinate 17,007, forward strand.
GCCGGCGATTTCCTGGTGATAGACCGCGATGCGGCCTATAGCCGCACGATCATCGCGGTTCCGGACCGGCGCTGGGTCTGGCTGATGGCCCGCACGCCGTCCATACCGGACAGCGACTACGAGGCGATGGTTGCCGTACTCACGCGCAACGGCTTTGATGTATCGAAGCTCAGGAAAGTCCCGCAAAATGCTGATTTAAATACTGAACAACCCGGTCAGGGAAATCCGTAAACAGGCCGTCAACCGCATCCCCGCGACACAGCGCGTCCATCAGTTCAGCAAAACCGGGGCAGCCCTCGGGCAAGGCATCCAGGCGCAGCGTATAGGGGTGGACCTGCAGGCTGGCCCGATGGGCCGCTGCTACCAGGCCGGTTCCGACGGTCTGGCGCAGGCTGGGGCCGATGCCCTCGGCGTAGCATCCGATGGCCTCCAGTTCGGGCGTCGTCGGCAGGCCGCCTTCCAGCAACTGGACCAGTCGCAGCCCACAGCCCAGATCATTGCGAACCCGTCTCAGTTCAGCGCCGTCGAAGCACTGGACGATCGCCGCATCCCCGGCCGCCGAATAGCCATGGCCGCCGAGCACACCGAGCATGAGCGCCGCCAGGTCGATGCCGTGTTCGTGGTGCCAGGCGGGTGCCTTGATCTCCGGATAAATTCCGGCGCAACGGCCCGTGGACCGGTTCAGTCCCTGTATGAAGCGGATCTCTTCCTCAAGGGTAGGAATCGTGAAACGGCCGGCTGATGCCGGGAATCGTCCCGGATAACGCGGCTGGTCGCCGCCAGTGCGCCGCCGCTCGGTGAGCGCCAGCTGCCGGACCTCGGCCAGATCGAAATCGATGCAATAGTGGCGGCCATCGGCCCGCGCCCGACCGGGAAAGCGGAGCGCCACGTCGGTGAGGTCATCGAGATGCAGGTCGTGAAAGACGATCAATGCACCGTCGCGCGTCGCAACCACATCCTGCTCGAGGAAGTCGGCGCCCATGGCATGGGCCATGGCCTTGCCGGCCAGCGTGTGCTCCGGCAGGTATGCCGAAGCGCCCCGGTGTGCGATGACCAGTGGCCGTTTGCCTGCCATGATCAGCGCATCCGGCGCCCTACTCCTCGCCGGTGACTCCGAGGCGTTTCTGCATCAGCGGACTGGTCGTCGTGTACTGCAGGTGCACCTTCTTGCCCGGCTCGATGATCGCCTTGGCCGCAAAGGCTGCCAGCGCGGCTTCATGGAAGCCGCTCAGGATGAGCTTCTTCTTGCCCGGATAATCACAGATATCACCGATGGCAAAAATTCCCGG
>JAHDYM010000054.1 GCA_023383705.1 Gammaproteobacteria bacterium
AACACGTGGACCTCGAGCGCATCATGCCGTGCACCAACTGCGGCATGGCGCCGATTGCCTGGAACATCGCGCTCGGCAAGCTGAAGGCGCTCGGCGCCGGCGCGCAGTTGATGCGCGCCAGACATCCGGCCTAGAGGATAGCCTGCGGAACCGCCCTAACGTTCGGCACCGCCAAAGCGCATCTTCGCAACCAACCCGTAGGTACGCAGGCTCGGGTAGGAAATCGACATGCGGAAGGGCGGGAAGTCATCGAAATTCGAGGCGTCCTGGAAACGTGCCGGGTTCTGGGTGCCCTGGATATCGTCGTCGTTGGTCCAGTAGATGTCCCGGAACGCCGCGATGGGGTTGTTGTCGTCGAGCAGGTTGCGGACCCAGAATTCCACCGAGTAGCGCGGTGACTGGATACCCAGACGCAGGTTGACGTTAGTGCGATCCGGCAGCCAGCCCTGATTGTCGTTGCCTACGTAGATCTTGCTCAGGTAATTCGCGTCGGTCCGTGCGAACCAGGTCCAGTCGCCGGTCAGAGGCCGCTCATAGGTCAGGGACACACTGCTCGTCCATTCAGGCTGGCGCATCTGCGTGTTGCCCGACACGTCGCCGGACAATTGCTGACACCAACCCGCTTTTGCATCCTGGTCCCCCACCGGCAGGCCCTGGATTGCCGCTGGCGCACAGCTCGGTTCGGTGGTGTAGAAGCTCGGGAACAGGGAGAAGGTATCCATTCGCGCGTTGTCGAGCTCGGCGTCCGTCCAGCCAACTGTAAACCGGCCGCTAAGATTGTCCGTGATACCGACATCGGCGGTAACCTCGAAGCCCCATACCCTGGCGTCGCCAGAGTTGGTGTTCAGCGCTTCCAGTTGGGTGAAGGGCAGGCCGCTTTCCGGCGAACGATCGCTTAGCTGGCGCAACACGATGTCGGTCCAGTCGTTGTAGAAGACCGACATGTCGAGGCCAACCCGATTGTCCAAAGCAAAGCCCTTGACGCCGATCTCATAGGCGATCAGCTTCTCCGGCTCGAAAGTATTCGTGAACACCTCTGTCGCAACACCGGTCTCGGTACGGACCTCAGCCGGAAGGATCTGCAGACCACCGGGCTTTTCGCCCCGCGCCACAGATCCATAGGCCATCCAGCCACTATCGAACTGGTACTTGAGGCTCAGCCGCCCGGTGACGGTCTGGAAACGTGCTGTGCCGTAGTCCTGCCCGGGTGTGCAGCTTCCATCGTCGAAGGGGTGGACAATGCCATCCCCGTTCGTATCCTCGGTCGGATTGTCAGGGTTGTCTGTGGGTATCGGTATGCAGGATCCCATGACCCGCAGATCAAAATAATCGTCACCGCAATCATCCACCGGCGGGTTGTTGAACGGAAAAACGCTCGCCTCGAAAGGACCGTAGGGCTGGTGATCAGCATCATTTGGCTGAGCACAGCGTTTGTACTGGAAGTTGTAGGTCTTCTGTGCTTCCTGCGCCAAACGGATTTCAGCCCCGGCCGTCCATGCGTCCGCGAAATCAAAATCCAGGGATCCGAATATGGACCAGGACTCGGTCTTGTCGCGCGACAAGACACGCACCTCCGGATCAATGGCCCCGTTCGGGGTCAAGGACTGGCCAAAAATGTACGAACCAATCGCCAGCGACGTCGGATAGGGAGCGGGACCGATACCGACGTCCATGAAAGAACCGGGGAATTGAGCGATTGCAACAGGGTTACCCGGGTAGTTTTTCTGGTCCACCCTGTAGTAGTAGAACCCGCCCATATAGCGCAAGGGCTCATCTTGCAGACTCGTAAAGCGGATCTCCTGGCTCCATTCCTCAACATGGGAGCCATTTTCAACGTCGTACACCCCCATCGGCGCACGCGCCCAGGGGAATGGTTCGTTGCAGCTGGGTGGAGGCACAACAGTAGTTGCGTCAGGACAGTAGATAAGAGGGATCGAGTCGCCAGAAGTGCGATTGAAGTCTGAAATGCTGTTCTGCTCGGTATCCGAATAGCCAGTCAGGAAATTGAAGGTGCCAAATTCACGGTCCCAATTGATATTGAGATTGCCGCGGAGCAGGTCACGGTCCTCACCGACAGCTTGTACCAGCTTGGGCATCGAATCACGCGTGATCGAATTGGGCAGCAACACCATGTTCGGGAACTGTGCGGGATCCAGTCTGTCCGGCAGCGCGGCCAGATCCGGTATCCGCCCACACCAGTTCTGCAGGCGCGAGAACGGCTCCTCCGCAGCGTTCGCTGCCGTCAACTCCAGCTGGTCCTCGCAATTGGCCGGCAATCCGCCGACAGCGGGATCATCGATCTCATCGTTGGAACTGTACAGCCCCAGGTTGATGTCGAGGTCATCTGCAGGCCTCCAGCGAAGGCGGCCCTGGAGGCTGCGATAGCGATAGCCGCCGATGTCGTTCCCGGAAGCAATCGTGTTGTCGTAGGACCCGTCCCACTCGTCATACATGGCAGAGATGCGGCCGGTCAGGGTATCTCCGATGAGCGGACCACTGACCTGGCCCATGATGCGCTGCTTGCCTCGGTTACCCAGCTCAGCTTCAGTCCGGGACTCGAACACATCGCTGGGTGCCTTGGTCACATAGTTGATCGCTCCGGCGAATGCGTTGCGACCGTACATGGCGCTTTGTGGTCCCTTCATAACCTCAATGCGCTCGACGTCGAGCTGGCTGAAGTTGAGACCCTCGCGTCCGGAGACATAGACGCCGTCCACGAAGACTGCCGTCGCGTTGACGCCGAAGATGTCCTGGGGCACAACGCCGCGGATGACAGGAACCGGCAGGTTCTCGCCGAAGGCATTGAAAAACGACAGGCCCGGGGTGAGATTCGCCACATCTGTCAGGCTGCTGATTCCGGCAGAATCGATCGTGCCGGAATCGAACGCGGTGATCGACAGCGGTACTTCCTTCAGCTTCTCCTCAACACGGCGTGAAGTGACCACGATTTCCTCTACCTGCTGGGCCAAAGCGCTGGCAGGAACACCAAGGACTGCGCCCAGGATGATCAACGGCACAATCGCCATGACTGTCTTGCGCCGGAAACGCAGGAAAGAAAGCCCGCCAAGAAACGCCAGGCTCCACAGGTCGAGCGCGCCACCACCACCGCGGCCGGCGGGTGCGGGGTTGACGTCGACATCGATCGTCGCCGCAACCGTTTGACCGGCACCGGCCGTATCCGTGAGAGTCAGGGTACAGCTGTCAGGGCCCGTGTAACCGTTGTCCGGCGTGTAGACCACCGTACCGGCGGTATAGACATCGCTATCGTCCACCTCGGCACTGGCGGCTGACGAGAACACGCAGTTACCGTGGGTACCGTTGGTGCTTATCGCCAGCGTGTGCTGATCAACCGAGCCATTGCCGAGCGTAAAGGTCGGGGTAATCGCTGCCGATGCGGTGTTGGCGATCGTCGTGATCGGGCCGACAGCGAGGGTCGGTACGGCATTCTGGACCGTGATGGTGACGGTGACCGTGCCGCTGTCGGTTTCATCCTCATCGGCACCATCCGGATCGGTGACGGTATAGGTGAAGGTATCGCTGCCGGAAACGAAATCGGGATCCGTAATGGTATAGGTGATCACGTTTCCGCTGACGCTGGTGCTGCCGTAGGCGCCGTCGCCGGCCGTCGTTACACCGGCATTGCCCAGGCTGCCTCCCAGGCCCGGCGAGGTGAATGTTGCCGTCCGCCCGACTACTGTGTCGCCCGGCGTGACGGTAATCGCCGAAGCATTGCCATCGTTGGCGACCGGTACCAGGTTGCTGACGGTGATGACGATGTTCGCCGTATCGGGTGGCGCGATACCGTCGTCGATGGTGTAGGCACAGGTCTCCGTGTATCCGGCACTGCCTGGGGCTGTTGCTGCCGGTGTGTAAGTAACGCGGATACCGCCCGGCACACCGCCCTGCCCTGCGCTTACCACAGCCATGCCGCCCCGATCGCACACACCGCCGTTGGCAATCGTGACCTGGACGCTATCGCCGAAACCGACATCATTGGCCCCGACGGCAATAGGAGCAGGCTGCACGCCACGAGTCGTGGCAATCGAATCGTCATTGGCGCCGAAGGGCAGGATGCTGACGGTCACCGTCGCGGTATCCGTATTGACACCATCGGTGATGGAGTAAACGAAGCTGTCAGTACCGGTTGCGCCGGCATTGGAGGTGTAGGTGATGGTCTGGTCGGCTGCCGGGCCCGGCGCACTGACAACCGGAACCGGTGCCTGGGTCGGGTTTTCGATGATGGTTACGGTGACCGTACCGGTAAAGGCGATATCGTTGGCGCCGACATTGATGACCGCAGGCGTCGCTTCCAGCACATCGACAGGGCCATCATCCACGGCATCGGCCACACGCTGGAAGGTCAGGAAGTGTGTACCGGCCGCGGCGATATCGACGCCGTTGGACAGGATCAGCTGTCCGCCGGTGGCGGTGTTGTCGGTAACGACAGTCCACAGGTCGTAGGCACCGTCGGTAGCATCACAACCGCCACCAGCCGCCCTGGCCGTCAGACCGCGGACATTGCCTGTACTCACGTCATCACCGCCGATAGTACGGTTGATGCAGCTCGCATCACCGCCGACGTTGTACAGGGCAGAGCTGTTGTTGACGAAATCGGTACCGGTCTCGGTATTCAGGCAGCCATGGGCGCCGACATTGGCGAGGAAGTTGCCTTCGATGCAGTTGTAGCTGGCGGCCGTCGTCGTCATGAGGGTCGTGTTGATGGTCAGGTTGACGGTTCTATCACTGATGACGGCCGAACCGTTCGGATTGCTGGACAGGTGCGAGGTGCTCTGGAACACGCCGGTTGCGGTCAGGGTGGTGCCGTCCCAGTCCCAGGTGGCCGTGGATCCGGTGACGCCATTGGCGACTTGCCAGGCAGAAGCGAAAGTACTGCACCCGGTACCGGCAACGTTTGAAGGCGGGGTACAGGACTTGAAAACCTGGTAGCTCAGTGTGCCGGAGCTGCTGCGGGTGTTGTCGGCAAGCAGTGTCAACTCCACCGCGCCGGCAAGGTTTGAAACCACAAGCAGCGCCAAAAGCGATATTGCCTTTCTCACGAGACTATCCTTGATTTGTCAGGACGATTTGATCGTTCGTTACAGGAAAGCCGCAATTGGCACAATACCGGTCGCCAAAGCGACGTCCCCCATGCCTGGCGGCAGGTCATTCAACCGTATGCAGCCCCCGAATGGCCCAAAGAGTCAGGGATCCGCTCGATCCCTGTTTATGCCCCCTCGATATACTCATGGAAGGTAGCTTATAACCAGAACCCGAACAAGCCGAAGACCCCCAGCCAGCCAACAAGTCTGGATCACCTCAGTAATTCCCGGGCCAGTCCCGGGATTCAGGAAAAGCCCCGCCTAGTGCGGGTTTTTTTTTCATCCCCTGGAGGGGACATCACCGCGCGCGGCGCAGGTTGATATTGAGCGCCGTCTCCTTGCCATCGCGGCGGATAACGGCTTTCAGCACATCGCCCCAGCGGTACTCGGCAAGCAGCCGGCGCAGCGTCTTGTCGGAACTGATCGGCGTTCCGTCGAGACTCAGCAAGACATCACCGACCTTCAGGCCGGCACGCTCGGCCACCGACTTCTTGCTGACCTGGATGATCTGTCCCGGGTCCTTGCCCAGCGCGCCCATCAGGGAGATGCCGATAGTCGGGTAAACGGTATCGATTTCTTCGGGGAGCCCCCAGACGAAGTTTGCATAGGAGGCCCGGACCTGCTTCACCGGCTTCCTGTCGTCGTCCACCACTGTCACCGGGATCAGTGAGGCGATACCCCCGTCGTAGTACGGATCGATCTGCCGTTCCGACCCCAGGCCGAAGGTGACATGGCCGGCCCCGATCAGCACCACCATGATCGCGTTTGGCCCACCGTGCTGCCTGAGCGCCTGCAAGGCATTCCAGCCCATGGTGGCATCCCACATGGTCTGCGCCCGGTAGAGCCCGTCGAGCGCGGCATCGTTCATGTGCAGCGCATCGTCCTTGTCGAAGAAGGCGCGATACATGCGCCGGTGTTCATCGTTGTCCGTCGCCAGCCGTGGCGGCAGGTGTGCAGCCTCTTCAGGCGAGAGGTTTTCAAAGCCCTTGGTGCGTACCGACTTCACCACTTCACGGGGACTGTTCACCGCATACATGTTGATGCCGTTCTCGCGCGCGTAGAGAAATATGTTGCGGTAGTAATTCCAGTGGTAACCCCAGTTGTCATACCAGCGCGACAGCTCGACGAAGCCGCTCTCGGTGTAACGGCCGGCATTCCAGTTGTCGAGCACCGGCTGTTCGGTGTAGGGGAACATCTCCAGGCCAATCAGTACCTCGCGTCCCGCCTCATGCAAGGCGCGAATCGTGCGCATCTGGACGTCATGGAACTCCTGGTTAGTGTGGTTCTCACCGATGAAGAGAATGCCGGTGCCGGCGAGCTTCTGCGCCATTTCATCCGGCGTCACCAGCTTGCCGGTACCGGTGTCAGTGATGCCGTCGAGGATCAGCGGGATTTCCCGGCCTTTGCGGCCGGGATCCCCGATTTCCAGGTGCAGCACGGCCTGGCCGGCCATGAGCGCACGCGGCGCACCCATGGCCAGACCCAGGACGAGGCCAGTCGCCAGCAGGCGCGGAACCCCTGAGCTGATACGCACGATGGCCATTGGATCAAACCCCTGCCGGCCAGGCCGTGTCCTGCTGCTGCAATTACTTCGTCGGTGGCGATATCGCCGGCACGCCCTTCCAGTTCTCGGGCCCGAGGTTGAGCGAGGACACATCCATCACGTGCGTATAGAGGTTGGACATGAAGCCACCGCCGGTGCTGCGCGCAAACAGCATCTTCTTGCCATCCGGCGACAGTGAGGGAAAGCCGTCAAAACCCGGGTTGAAAGTCAGCCGCTTCGGTTCGCCACCGGCCAGATCACCGAGGAAGATTTCCCAGTTGTTGTTTTCGACGATACGCACGAAGACGTAGTGCCGGCCATCCGGTGCCGGATACGGTGCCCAGTTCATGCCCTGGTCGAAGGTACGTTCGATGCTTTCGCTGCCGTCGTTCTTGATGGTGAAGACCGTCATTGGCGTCGGCCGCACCTTGCCGTACTCGCTGCGCTTCCATGCACGATAGAGGATCGTCTCGTTGTCGGGCAGATAGAACGGCGCGCCTTCCTGCCAGTCATCCGTGAAGGTGAGCTGCTTCTCGTCGCTGCCATCCGGGCGCATCCGCCAGAGATCCATCTTGCCGTCGATCTGCCGGCCGAACACGATCCACTCGCCATTGGGCGATACCGAGACTTCCGCCTCGTAGTACTTGTTGTTGGTCAGGCGCTTGACGTTCTTGCCATCCAGATCCGAGATATACAGCTCGGCGCCCTGCGGATAGTTGTTGGAGTCGGACCAGTTGCCGATCGGCATGTCCATGTTGTCTTTGGTCGAGGTCCAGATCAGCCGCTTGCCGTCGGGGAAGAAATACGAACAGGCGTCCTGGCCCTTGTCATTGATGCGCTTCACGTCCGTACCCGTGTCGGTGAAGGTGTAGGTCAGGGCACCGCTGTCCCGCCCCTCGGCCTTCAGCGCCGCCGGGTCCTGCGTCTGCGCGATCACATGCAGGCTGTCAGGGCCGTAGTAGGCCTCGGCATTCTTCGGTACGTTGGGGATCAGACGCACCGGCAACTCCGTGCCCGCCTGTACAGCAGGTTGTGCAGCAGGTGCCGCGACGCCCTCAGCTGATGCCAGCGGTGCGCCGAGCAGCAGGCCCAAAGCCGGGACCAGCGCCAGGCTGGTGACGCCCATCATGCGGTCCGAAAGTCGCTGTCTGGAATGCATTGTTCTTCTACTCCATGGTTGAAGGCTTGCGAATACGGTCATTCGGAGACGGGAGGATAGCTGAAAGGCTCGGTCATGCGGCCATCCTGCCTGGCGATGCGGCCGCTCTTCATCACGAAATCGACGTTTCCCAGCACCGCTATGTTCTCGAGCGGGTTACCCTGCACGGCAACGATATCAGCAAGTTTCCCGGCTTCGATGGTACCTGCCTCGGCGGAAATCCCGAAGAGTTCCGCAGTCATGACGGTCGCGGAGCGGATGGCATCCATCGGCGTCATGCCGAAACCGACCATCAAGCCGAACTCCTTGGCATTGGATCCGTGCGCAAAGGTTCCGGCGTCGGTACCAAAGGCGATCTTGAGTCCCGCGGCATAGGCACGCTCGAAGGCCCGGTACTGGTTCCTGAGTTTCACGGATGGTGGATCCGGGATCCGGAATATGGGCGGCGGATAACTTGCGGACAGCGTGGGCACCAGGAAAGTACCGGCCTTCTTCATCATCGCGATGCCTTCGTCATCGAGCAGGAACCCATGCTCGATGGAGTCGACGCCGGCACGCACCGCTTCCTTGATGGCGACTGGTGAATAGGCATGCGCTGCCGCCTTCAGGCCAACGAGGTGTGCGGTCGAGACGATTGCCTGGATCTCGTCCGGGAAGAGCTGTGGTTCGAGGCCGGTGTTGGAGCCGAAGCCCCCGGTCGAGGTGAACTTGATGACATCGGCACCGAGCTTGTACTGGTAGCGCACGGCCTTGCGGCACTCCATGGGCCCATCGCAGGTGCCATTGGCCAGACGTGCAGACGCGTCAGCCGTCTGGCCCATGGGCGTCGAGTCGCCGTGGCCACCGGTCACTGCGATCGACGAACCGGCCAGCAGTATGCGCGGGCCGATCATCCGTCCGGCATTGATGGCATTGCGCACTGCGAATACCGCCTCGTCATCCGAGCCCAGGTCACGCAGCGTGGTGAACCCGGCCGCGAGATTGCGTCGCGCGTAGACCATCGCATTGACGGCACCTTCCGCGCTGGTCCCCGGCACGCCGGGCCACAAGGGGTGGCGGTCGCCCCGCTCCGCGCGATGCCGCGAGAACGACGGCTCGTGCCAGAGGTGCACATGGGCATCCATCAGGCCCGGGAGGACAAAGCGGTCAGACAGATCGATGACCTGCAGGGTGGCACCTGGCGGCATGCCGGCGACCGTGCTGAGGTAGCCCGGTTCGACGGCCGCGATCCGGTCGTTCCTGACCACGACGGTCATCCCGGCACGGGGACTGGTACCCGGCACCGCCAGCAAGGTGCCGGCATGGATCAGCAGATAACGATCCGGCGGTGGCTGCCCCGGCGCACCGACGCCAGCCGGCTGCGCTGGCAGCACGGCCATGTACAGGCAGAGCAATGCGGCGACAAGACAGGATTTCATGTACGTGCGAACGTCCCGCGTGGCCTGGTTGACGTGACGATGCGCCTGCATCCTCATGCAGGCAGACGCCGATCATGCCACGAAGTGTCGCGGTTGCGGTTATATGCCGCACTGCCGTAGTCATACCCAAATGGACTTTGGCAGCGGCCAGACATCAGCCTCGCGGGCGCGCACCGGCACCGGCTGGAAGCTGCGGGAGGTGCATGCCTCCCGAACGGTTTAGCCCGGCATCACGGCGGCCGCTCAATTGGTACAACGCGTCCAGCAACTCGAAGCAGAGCACCAGTTCCCGCCGTTCCGGTTGCCAGGCGGCCTCGGGGCGGCCACAGCTGCGCATTTGCAGTGATATCTGCCGTGGCAGGATGATCCGCTCCCGCATCGCGGCTGCCACCCGTTCGAGCATGCCGTCCTTCTGTATGGCGCGCAGCAGTTCCGCAGCCGCCAGGGTTTCCGGTTCAGCGTAGAAGATGCCGATCTCCGGACCAGCCGCCTCGCCGGCCTTGCGCCCGAAGTTGTCCAGCAACCAGCGGAATGAACGGTCGGCCTTCTGCCACTCGGCTGCGCAGCCATCGGCCCGCCCGGCCGGCATGCCGATGGCCGCCGGCAACCCGGCAAAGGCTTCCGGATCGTTGCCATAGAGCAGGCAGGTGATCGAATAGAAGCGCTGGATGTTGAGCGAGTGGTTGCTCCAGTACGGCAAATCGCCACCGCGGGCGTTACCAGCGACCCAGGAGAGCTTGAGTCCTTCCGCGGCCGCCAGCAGCCGGTTGTTGGCCCGCTGATAACCGACCGGATCACCGCGCGTGGCGTTCAGCAGCGCGGTGGCGGCCAGGAAATCAGCCGCATCTTCCTCGGGGCCGAGCACCGGCACCTTGAGTTCGCCGATAACCACATGGGCCAGTTCGTGCAGCAGCACGAACTCGAAATTGCCCAGCACGAAATCGATGGTTGGCGTGTCGAGCCCCTGTGCGCGGTACACGGGCGCATCAGCCGCGACGGCCGACTGCAGCACCAGGCAACCGAGGATGGTCATGCGTGCGTGCGCCGCGAAACGCGACATCGAACGGCGCATGGTCATGCTTCAGCCCGCCGGCCCGTACCCGGCGCCACCGTTCCGGCGCGGCTGGCTCGAGTGCAACTCTTGCATGGCCGCTTCCAGCCCGCGTGTCGCACAGATCTCGATCGCTTTGGCGGACCCGGTGAGCGCATCAACGATCGCACCATGCTCCTGCTTGCCTGGCGCATGCAGCACATAGTCGGTCACCAGGTCCTTGTGACCCGGGTGCCCGATGCCGATGCGCAAGCGCATGAAGTCGGGACCACAGGTGGCGAGGATGTCGCGCAGGCCATTGTGGCCGCCATGGCCGCCGCCACGCTTCAGGCGCACGCTGCCCACCGGCAGGTCAAGCTCATCGTGCAGGACCAGCAGCTGTTCCACAGGGATATCGTAATAGTCGAGGACGCGACGGACGCACTGCCCGCTGCGATTCATGTAGGTCGAGGGCTTGATGATGCGCACCGCCACGCCGGCGAGCAGACCCCGGCACTCCTCCGCCTGCAGCTTCGACGCCACGGAGAATGCTGCGCCGATACGGGTGGCGAGCATATCCGCCAGCCAGAAACCGACATTGTGGCGATCGCCGGCATGCTTCGGACCTGGATTGCCGAGCCCCACGATCAGCACTGACCTGTTCCCCCGCGTACCTGCCCGAAATCAGGCGCCCGCAGCCTGGCTGCGGGCGCCTGCGTCCGGCTTACTTCTTGTCGGCAGCCTTCGCCTTGTCACCAGCCTTCTCGGCAGCCGGTGCCGATGCCGCATCGGCGGCACCCGCCTCGGCCGACGGTTCTTCCGCGGCCGCATGCAGGACGTGCAGGTGGACCACGGGCAGATCGCTATCGGTGTGCGGCTCGAAACCGGGAATCCTGACGCCTTCAGGCAGCTTCAGGTCGCGCAGGTGCAGCATGTCGTTGAGTTCCATCGGCTCGATATCGACCTCGATGTACTCCGGCAGGTCCTTCGGCAGACAGCTGATTTCGACCTCGGTCATGAGGCGCGATACCGAACCACCACCGAGCTTGACACCCTTCGACAGGGCCTCGTTGATGAAGTGCAGTGGCACCATCATGCGCAGTTCTTCGGTGGCCACGACGCGCTGCAGGTCGAGGTGCAGGACCGCGCGGCGGGCCGGATGCGGCTGGTAGTCACGAACGACGGCCTGTACCGTCTTGCCGTTCAGCGTGACGTTGAGGATGCTGGAAAGAAATGCCTCTTCGGCCATGCTCCGGTGGAGCGCATTGGCATCGAAGGCGACACCCGTGGGCGCTTCGCCGCCGCCGTAAATGATACCGGGGATCTTGCCTTCGCGACGCAGGCGGCGGCTCGCACCTTTCCCTGCATCCTGCCGGCTTTCCGCGGCAATGGTGAATTGATGTGCCATGTATCTGTACTCCTGGTTGACCCTCCGCCATGAAAAAGCCCCCCTGCGACCAGGGAGCCTTGACGGAAGGGGCGCGGATCATAGCACGGCAGGTGGCGCCCAGGCGCCCGCAAGCACCTGTCAGTCCAGATACATGGAGCTGACGGATTCGGCCTGGCTGATGCGCCGCATGGTTTCGCCAAGCAGTTCGGCCACGCTGAGCTGGCGGATACGGCCGGTGGCAATGGCCGGGGCCGACAGCGGGATGGTGTCGGTGACCACCAGTTCGTCGAGCCCGGAACCGGCGATCCGGTCGACCGCCGGGCCCGAGAGGACAGCGTGTGTGACATAAGCGACCACGCGGCTGGCGCCGTGGTCCTTGAGTGCCGAGGCGGCATGGCACAGGGTACCCGCCGTATCGACCATGTCATCGATGAGCACGCAGACCTTGCCCTCGACTTCACCGATGATGTTCATCACTTCGGAGACATTGGCGCGCGGCCGGCGCTTGTCAATGATGGCGAGATCGGCATCGTCCATGCGCTTGGCGATGGCGCGCGCACGGACCACACCGCCGACGTCCGGCGAAACGATCACCAGATTCTCGTACTTGCAGCGCCACAGGTCACCGAGCAGGACCGGCGATGAATATACATTGTCGACCGGGATCGAGAAGAAGCCCTGGATCTGGTCGGCGTGCAGGTCGACGGTCAGCACGTGCTTGATGCCGGACTCGGAGATCATCCGCGCCACCATGCTGGCCGTGATCGGCACGCGGGCCGCGCGCGGGCGGCGATCCTGCCGCGCGTAGCCAAAATAGGGAATGACAGCCGTGATGCTGGCCGCCGACGCGCGCCGGCAGGCATCAGCGAGCACCAGCAGCTCGATCAGGTTGTCGTTGACCGGCGGGCAGGTGGACTGCACCAGGAAGACATCACGTCCGCGCACATTCTCGTAGACCTCGACCAGCACTTCGCCGTCACTGAACTTGCCGACCTGCACGCGGCCGAGCGGCTGCTTCAGGTGCCGGGCAATGCGCTGGGCAAGCTCCGGGTTGGCATTGCCGGCCAGAATCGAAATATTGGGCAGTTCCATAGGGTTCTCTGTATCAGGTGATGCTGGCTGGGGCGGCAGGATTCGAACCTGCGGATGGCGGGATCAAAACCCGCTGCCTTACCACTTGGCTACGCCCCAATATCGCGTCGGCGGAAGCCGGGGCGCAATCTTACGCTTTCACGGCGGCGAGGGGCAGCATCAGAGCAGCCAGGTATCGATCACGAGGCGCACGCGCAGCGGCCCGCGCTCGATCACCAGCTTGCGCGGCAACCACGTGGCGGCGAGCTGCACATGGTCTTCATAGCGCACGAGCCAGCCGGCTTGTTGCAATTCGAGGAGCCGCCCCTGCGCATCGGACTGTACGGCGGCGGGCACGGCAGGATCGGCCAGCCCAAGCAGCCAGTAACGAATGCTGGTCACGGGCAGGGCCCAGCCGACCTGCTCGGCCAGGAAGCGCTCCACGGCATCGGGCCCGACATACTCGAGCGCAGTCTCGGTGCCGCGCGAGGTGACGGTGACCTGGCCCGGCATCCAGTTGATCTCGCAGGCGCCAGCGCCAAAGGGTCCGCTAAGGCTGATGCGTGCCGCCGGTCCGGTCTGCAGCCACTGCAGGCTGCCCTGCCCGCCCGTATCGGCAGACCTGATGGCCACACGGCCGCGCGCCTCCCATTGCCCCAGCCCGAGCAATCGCTCCTGTCGTGCGAGTGCGGATTCCCCCGGCCCGGGCAGCGCTGCCCGCTGTGTCGCACAGCCGGCCAGCAGGGGCAGGAGGCAGAGCAGCAGGCGCAGACCCGGACGCCGCGGCTGTACACGGCACGCAGTCAACGCAGCAACCGCTCCGACGTCTGCCGTGCCGGCTTGCTGTCGGGCCACTTCGCCAGCGTCATGTCGAGGAGTTCACGGGCCCGTTCCCGCTCGCCCAGCGTCCAGTAGATCTCGGCCAGGTGGCTGGCGAGTTCCGGGTCCTGCAGCAGGGCCCAGGCCTCCTCGATGTAGCTGCGCGCCTCCTCGTACCGGCCCAGCCTGAACAGGGCCCAGCCGACGCTGTCGAGAATCGGCGGGTTGCCTGGTGCCAGCTCGATGGCACGGCGCACATACGTCCACGCCTTGCGGGTCTGCGGCGTGCGATTGGCGAGTATGTAGCCATAGGCGTTGAGCACCACGGCATCGTCCGGCGCAATCCGCACGGCACGTTCCAGGTCGGCAATCGCAGCATCGAGCCGGTCGAGTTGCTCCAGCAGGACACTGCGTGCCAGCAGCATGTCGATGGCAGCCGGCTTGTACTCGAGCGCCTTGTCGTACACCGCCAGCGCCTCGGCCTGGCGGCCGGCAAGCTGCAGCAGTTCGGCCTGGTAGCGGAAAACCTCCCAGGCCTGCGCGGGATGATCCGCGACAAAGTTCAACAGGCTGCCGATCGCACTGTCGAGGTCATCCTCGCGCCTGAAGGTCTCGGCCATGGCGAGTTGCGCGGGAACCAGGTAAGGCCCCGAGCTGATGCGCTGGTAGAAACGGCGCGCAGCCTCCACATCGCCCTTCTGCACGGCAATCAGCGCCCGGTAATAGAAGGCCTCGAAGCGCTCCTGGCCCACGGACTCCAGGGCCGCAAAGCGCCGGTCAGCAGCCTCGAGGTCACCGGCGGCCATATCGACGAAGGCGAGCGTCCGGCTGAGCTCCGTGCGTTCGCCGTAACGCTCGACCATGCCATCCAGCATCGAGCGGGCCGCGTCGGTCCTACCCGCATCAGCGAGCATCCGCGCATGCGCCAGCTCCGACAGCGGGCTGTCCTCACCGGCCGCAAGTGCGCTGGCCTGCGCCAGGCCTTCATCGGTACGCCCGGACGCGATCAGGGCCCGCGCCACCAGCAGTTTCGGCTCGGTCCAGCCCGGATCGTCCTGGGCGGCCCGCTCTGCGGCAGCCAGCGCGAGTTCGAAGTTCTGCGCCCGCAGTGCCGCCGTGCCCAGCGCCAGCTGCAGGCCAGGTGCCAGCGGGTCGCGAGCCGCGAGGCGCGACAGGAGCCGGACAACCAGCCGCGCGTCATCCTCGGAGGCCAGGTCACTGGCCAGTGCCAGGTAGACTTCGTCGCGGCGCGGTTCGACATCACCGAGCGCCCGCTCGAAACTGGCGGCAGCCGCATCGATATCATGCCGGCGCAGACGGAGACGTCCGAGGATCGCATGCGCCATCTGGCTGTCCGGCACAAGCTCGATCCAGCGGCCGGCTGCGCGCTCGGCCAGCGCATCAAAACCCACGCCCATGGTGAACTGGGTCGCCCGCTCGACCAGCATCGGGTCATCACTGAGTTCGGCAGCCAGCGTGAACTCGGTGGCCGCGGTGACCAGGTCCCGGTCTTCGAGGGCCTGCTCGGCCCGCTGCATGTGGGACTCCGGACCGTCAGCCACGCCAGCCGCAACTGATCCGGTATCGGCAGCGACCGCATTTGCCAGAGCTGACAACGCAAGTAGCAGGACAACCGGAGCAATGCGGTAATCTTGTGGGCCAGCGCGATGCTTCACACCAGAGATAATAGCCGTAATGCAGGCCTCCATCGTCGGAAAACTCGAGAAACTCGCCGCCCGCTCGGAAGAACTGGGCGGGCTGCTGACCGACCCGAAGATACTCGGCGACCAGACCCGCTTCCGTGAGCTGTCGCGGGAGTACGCGCAGATCCAGCCCGTGGTTGGCCTTTTCAGGGCCTGGCGCAAGACCGAGGCCGACCAGGCTGCGGCGATGGACATGCTCGGCGACAGCGATGCGGAACTGCGCCACCTGGGCCAGGAGGAACTCGCGCGTGCAAAAAATGCCCTCGAGACCATCGAATCGCAACTCAGGCTGCAACTGATCGCGAAGGACCCCTACGACGACAGCAACATCTACCTCGAGATCCGCGCGGCGGCTGGCGGTGACGAAGCGGCGATATTCGCCGGCGACCTGTTCCGCATGTATTCAAAATACGCGGAATCGCGCGGCTGGCAGATCGAGATCGTGAATTCCAGCGCCGGCGAGCACGGTGGCTACAAGGAGATCATCTGCCGGCTGATCGGCCACGGCGCCTATTCGCGGCTCAAGTTCGAGTCCGGCGCCCATCGTGTGCAGCGCGTCCCTGAAACCGAGGCGCAGGGACGGGTGCATACCTCCACCTGCACGGTGGCCGTACTGCCGGAACCGGAGGAAATCGATGCCATCGCGATCAATCCGGCCGAACTGCGCATCGATACCTACCGGGCCTCGGGCGCGGGCGGACAGCATGTCAACAAGACCGATTCGGCCATACGCATCACGCACCTGCCTTCCGGGCTCGTCGTGGAATGCCAGGACGAACGTTCACAGCACAAGAACCGCGCCCGGGCGCTGGCGCTGCTGAAGGCCCGCCTGCTCGACGCCGCCCTGCGCAAGCAGCACAGCGAACAGGCCGAGCGGCGCAAGAGCCAGGTGGGCACCGGCGACCGTTCCGAGCGCATCCGCACCTATAATTATGCGCAGAGCCGCGTCACCGACCACCGCATCAACCTGACGCTGTACAAGCTCGATTTCATCCTCGAGGGCGACCTCGACCAGGTGATCGAACCCCTGATCAACGAATACCAGGCAGAACAGCTGGCCGCCCTCGACAACTGAAACAAACTGGCTGCAGCTCGGGGATCGAACGGTCCTCAGCGCGTCATGCGAATCAGGTACTCGAGCATCTGACGATCCCGTTCCGCACTGCGCTCGTAACCGATCATCGGCGGATAACGCATCCGGTTGTGCGGCACCACGGCCTTGTTGTCAGCGATGAATGCAGCCAGGGTTTCAGGCGTCCATACGAGCCCCTGGTTGCGCGCGTCGATGAATTCCTGCGAATAGACAAAGTGCGACACAACCGCGGCCGGCTTGCCGACGATGCGGTGGAGATTGGGTCCTACCCGGTTTTCGCCACCCGCATCGAGGGTGTGGCAGAAACGGCACCAGGTGAATGCCACCTTCTGTGCTTCCAGCTCTTCCGCGGAAATCGGCGGCAGCGGCTCCGCGTAATAGTCGGGCAGGTTCTTGCCGGCCAGCAGCCGGTCGATCTCGGCCTGCGGGAACACATCATCGGTGGCAAAGGGCACCACACCGAACCAGAGATACGGAAAAAACACCGCCAGCGCGAGGAATGCCAGCAGGACCATCGAATGAAGGAACCGGGTACCGGTGGAAATGCTCAACTTCCGCTCTCCGCGCCGCCGTGAATCAGCACCGGTCAGACCTGCCGGCCAGGCAAGAGCCTGCGCAGGCCAACCTTGTAACGCCAGTGCTGGTAAAAACCGAAAGCAAACCAGATGGACAGCAGCATCAGGTAATAGAAACCCAGCGAGCTGTGCAGGTAGCCCGTGGGCACGCGCACCGACTCGCTGCGTGCAACCAGATGAGGCAGCGTGATGCCAAAAAGCACCACATCACGGCCCTCACCCCAGGCATAAATGAAGCCGATCACGCCGGTGATCGCGAAAGTCGCATACAGGAACACCAGGATCGTGCGGTTGAAGGCAAAGGAACGCTCCGGCAGGCCCGGCGGTGGCCGTGGCGCCGGGTCGCGGTAGTGCCAGTAAAGGCGCACGGCGGCCAGCAGCAGCACGATCAGGCCGAAACTGTCGTGGACCAGCCGCAGGGTTGCCCGCTGGTCAAGGGCAGTACGTGGCAGGTTGATGGTGTTGAAGAACAGAATGATGAAACAGGACACCAGCACATAAGCCATGATGGTGGAGCGCCGGTCCTGGATGCCCGGTGCCAGTTCGTTGCTCATGTGATGCCCTGCTGTCTGATAAGCGCTGTCAGGAGGTGCATCTTAACCCCGCTTTGCCCGCGACGGGAGTTGCACCTTCGGCTAGACCGGCACATTGCCGCCGGGTACGACCTTTGCTCCCTCCGCGCCCGGTTCCCAGATCTGCCGGGGCGCGTAACCTTCCTTGCGCATGAAGTGCTCGGTGTAGACGATCCGGTCCGGGTCGATGCGCAGCAATTGCCCACGCGGCGGACTGGTGGCTATTTTCCCGAGTTCGAAACCCGAAGCCACCCACTTGAAGACCTTCATGCCGTGTTCCCAGGCCGGTGTGTCCGGGTCAAGCAAGGTGCCCTTGCCAAAAAACTGTGCCCCCATGACGCAGGCCCAGCCAGCCATCGGGTTGGCCACCGCGAAACTGACCCGCGGGTCACGACGCAGCGCCTTTACCTTGGGACTGTTGGGCTGCGGGAAAATGTACAGCGAGAGGCCATCGGCGTAGAACTCCACCGGGCTGACGATCGGCGAACCGTCTTTACGGACCGTACCGAGGTAACCGATATTGGTCATGGTCAGCACCCGCTCGATCCGCGATTCGAGCAGCGGCTTGGGCATGACCTTGGTCGGCCAGGGTTCCTGTTCCAGCCATTTGTGCGCGACACTCATCGTTGTTTCTCCCGCTGTCAGTTTTGTCCGGGCATTCTCAAGCCCAGAGATTCCATTGTCCGAAGGCCAGCACCGCCACGGCAACCAGCGCGTTGCTGGTCATGTGGGCGACGATCGCATCGACGAT
>JAHDYM010000154.1 GCA_023383705.1 Gammaproteobacteria bacterium
TGCACCACATCGCCTTCCTGCATGACGTATTCCTTGCCTTCCAGCCGCAGCCGGCCGGCCTCCTTGGCGCCCTGCTCGCCCCGGCCGGCAATGTAGTCAGCGTAGGCAATGACTTCGGCGCGAATGAAGCCCTTCTCGAAGTCCGTGTGGATCACGCCGGCAGCCTGGGGGGCGGTGTCGCCGGCATGCACGGTCCAGGCGCGAACTTCCTTGGGCCCGACGGTGAAATAGGTCTGCAGGCCGAGGAGCCGGTAGCCGGTGCGGATCACCCGGTTCAGGCCGGGCTCGCTGAGCTTGAGGTCCTCGAGGAAGGCAAGCTTGTCGCTGTCGTCGAGCTGGGCGATCTCGGCTTCGATGGCGGCACAGACCACGACCACCTCGGCGCCGTCCTTCAGGGCATGCGCCTGCACCTGCTCGACGAACTGGTTGCCGGCCAGACCGCTCTCATCGACATTGGCCACATACATGACGGGCTTGGCGGTGAGCAGGAACATCTCGGCAATAGCCTGGCGATGTTCGTCGGGCACGGCAAAGGTGCGGGCGGGCTGGCCGCCGTCCAGATGCGCGAGCAGCTTCTGCAGCAGGTCGCGGCGCACCAGGTCTTCCTTCTTGCCGGCCTTGGCCTGCTTCTCGGCCTTCTCCACCGCCTTCTCGACGGCTGCGTAATCGGCGAGCAGCAGTTCGGTATTGATCACCTCGATATCGTGGATCGGGTTGATGCGCCCGGCCACATGCACGACGTCCTCGTTCTCGAAGCAACGCACCACATGCGCGATGGCGTGGGTCTCGCGGATGTTGGCGAGGAACTTGTTGCCGAGCCCCTCGCCCTTGGAGGCGCCGGCAACCAGCCCGGCGATATCGACGAACTCGACCGTGGCCGGCAGGATGCGCTCGGGTTTGGCGAGCGCCGCCAGCTCCTGCAGGCGCGGATCGGGCACCTCGACGATGCCGACATTCGGGTCGATGGTGCAGAACGGATAGTTCTCGGCAGGGATGCCTGCCGCCGTCAGTGCGTTGAAAAGGGTGGACTTGCCGACATTGGGCAGGCCGACGATACCGCAGCGTATAGCCATGAATTGCAACCGGGAGCTTCAGAAGGCCGGCCAATTTACAGCAAAAGACGCCGGCCCGTTACCCTGGGAGCTGTTCAGGACCGCGCCGTTGCCTGCGGCCTAGTCCCCGGCCTGGGGTCCGGCCGCAACCGGTGAAGCCGCTTTGAGCTCATCGAGAGCCTTGATGCAGATCATCGCCCATTGCTGGAAAAGGCGCCGGAAATCGCTGCGATTGGTCACGCTGTTGGTCCAGGTCACAAAGCCCGTGCCGCGCGCCTCGCGGCGGTCGACGGCCATGCCCAGCAGGGCACCGCTGACCGAGTCGCGGGCCTTGAGCACCAGCGTGGCCTCGCCAGCATCGATGGTATAGGTCTGCGAGCGGCCGGGCGCCATGATGTCCGGTGCATTGATGTAAAGCCTGATGATCGCGGGCGACAAACGCAGCACCCCGGCACCCGGAGCGGTGGCGATGCTGTAGCCGGCCTTGCGGAACTCTTCCTGGAACATCTCGACCAGCCCGGCACGGGTGGCAGCAGCAATCCTCTCTGCGTCCTCCTGGCTGACCCGATGCGAGAGACTGCGCGTCTCGTTCATGTTGCGCATCCAGTCCTTGTCGAAGGCCACGTCGGGCACATCGATGAGTACGGCGCTGTACGGGCGGAAATCGGTACCCGGCAGCAGGTATGCCTCATCCATGCGCTTTGGCTTGACCTCGACCAGGCCATCGAGTTCCGGCGACGTCGCGGCCAGGGCCGGCAGCGACAGCACGAGCAGGGCAAGCAGCCCGGCAAACCCCAACCGCTGTCCTGGAAAAGCACGCATCGAGCTGACCTCCGTTTTGCTAGCATCAGATCAGTCATCACGCAGGTCAATGCCCATGTTCGAAACCACCCTCGCCGGCAGCCTGCCGCGGCCCGACTGGCTTGCCGAACCGGAAACGCTGAAGGGCGCATGGAAACTCAGCGGCGCTGCGCTGGAAGACGGCAAGCGCCGCGCGGCAGCGGAATGGTTGCGACTCGAGGAAGAAGCGGGCATCGACATCGTGACCAACGGTGAAGTGTTCCGCAGCCACTTCGTGCACGGCTTCCTGGAAGGCCTGACCGGCATCGACTGGCAGAAGATGACCCGCATGGGCATCCGCAACA
>JAHDYM010000155.1 GCA_023383705.1 Gammaproteobacteria bacterium
TCACAGATGTCACCGATGGCAAAAATTCCCGGGATATTGCTCTGGAATTTCTCGGTATCGACAACGATGGCCTTCTTGTTGAACTCGAGCCCCCAGTTTGCAATCGGGCCGAGCTTGGGCGAAAGACCGTAGAAAACCAGCGCGTGGTCGGCTTCGATGACCTGGGTGGTGCCGGACTTGTCGGTGACCTCGACCCCGGTCATCCGCGCGCCGTCCATGCGCAGGCCGGTCGGATTTGCCAATTCAACCAGACGCACCTCACCACGGCCAGCGCGCTCCTTGAGCAGCGCGACCGAGGCGGGTGCCGCACGGTACTCGTCCCGCCGGTGCACGAGCGTCAGCGCGGCAGCCTTTGGCCCGAGTGCGAGCGCCCAGTCCAGCGCAGAATCACCACCACCGAAGATCACCAGCCGCTTGCCGGCAAAGTCGGCCGGATCCTTGACGTGATAGTGGATCTGGCTGCCTTCAAGCGCATCTGCGCCCTCGACATGCACGCGCCGTGGCTGGAACGAGCCGACACCCGCGGCGATGAAGACCGTCCTGGCCAGAAACTGCTTGCCCGCGCTGGTACTGGCGGCGAAGCCACCCTCCACCGCTTTCAGTTCGACCAGTTCTTCACCAAGGTGAAAGGTCGGATGAAAGGGTTCGATCTGCTTCATCAGGTTTGCCACCAGTTCCCCGCCGGTACAGACCGGTACCGCCGGGATGTCGTAGATCGGCTTGTCCGGATACAGCCAGGCGCACTGGCCACCGGGCGCTGACAGCGTGTCAACGAGGTCTGCCTTGATACCCAGCAGGCCAAGCTCGAATACCTGAAACAGCCCGGCCGGGCCTGCCCCGATGATCAGGGCATCTGTGTTGATCGTCATGATTTTGAACCGGATTTAAAGCAAGCTACGCGGGGACATCCAGCGAACAGCCAATGTTACGTGATGCCCGTCCGTGCAAACAAGCACGCGACTGGCGTCCGCTCCCGCCAGCCGGCTGTCAGTCCAGCTTGAACTCGACGACATCCCAGCGCGCGGTGTCCTCGTGGCGGGCATGGTGGCGGATCGCATCGACGAGCGCGCGCTCGTTCCATTCCACCACGTCGGCCGAGCGGTCGATGATCAGCTTCTTCAGCATCACGGTCTCGCCAAAGGACTTGACCGCCACGATCGGCTTGCTGAAAGCACCCGCCACATCCATCTGGAATGTCACCAGGTCGGGGTTGGCTTCATAGATGGAGACCGGCAGGACCATGATCTCGGCGGCCTTGATCTGGTTGCGCAACTCTTCCTTGATCTCCTCCTTGCCGCCCGCCGGAATCCGGTCGGGGTCGCTGGTGGCCAGGTAGAGGAAATTCTCGCGGCTTTCGAGATACTCGAAAACCCGCAGATAGTCCGGGTGCTTCTGGAACAGATGGCTCACAAAGACCCGTATGGGTGTCTTGTCGGACAAGATCATGCCCTCCCTGCAACTTCTGCGGAACATACTACAGTTCCTGTTGCCCGCAGTCCTGACGGCATTACACTCCCGCTCCAGATGCGCCTGCTCGTATACAACATCCGCTATGCCATTGGAGCCGGGGCCCCGCCGCAAATGCCGGTACCGGGGGCAGGTTACCTGTTTGGCTCGCCCGGAAACCTCGACAACATCATAAATTTTGCCAAGTCCGTCACGCCGGATGTGGTGGGACTGATCGAGGTGGATGTCGGTTCGGTGCGCAGCGGCGGCATCAACCAGGCCGAGGTGATCGCGAACGCCCTGGGCCACTACTCCAGCTACGAGTGCAAGTATGGCGAGGAATCACTGAACCAGCTGCTGCCGATATTGCGCAAGCAGGCCAACGCCTTCCTGGCCGCGCCCTCGATCGTCGGCGAGCGCTTCCACTACTTTGATACCGGCATCAAACGGCTCATCATCGAGCTGGAACTTGATGGCGTGGTCATATTCCTGGTGCACCTCTCCCTCAAGTACCGGCACCGCCAGGCCCAGCTGCGCTATCTTTACGAACTGATATCGAAGGCACGGAAGCCGGTCATCGTTGCCGGTGACTTCAATACCTTCTGGGGTGAAAGCGAAATGTTCCTGTTCATGAAGGCCGCTGGCCTGCGCAGCGCCAACATCGACGGACTTCCCTCCTATCCCAGCAAGTCACCGCGCATGGAACTCGACTTCGTGCTGTATGGTGACGGCATAGACATCACGTC
>JAHDYM010000156.1 GCA_023383705.1 Gammaproteobacteria bacterium
CGCAGGGCCACACGGGCGGTTTCTCGCGGTTGTTGGCCGGCAGGAAGTTGAAGAAACGCCGCGTGTTCAGCAGCATCTCGACATCGTTCTCCACTGCCAGGTCGGAAACACCCGACCGCGTGCTGTGGGTGATGGCGCCACCGAGCTGCTCGGCCGTGACTTCCTCGTGCGTGACGGTCTTTACCACGTCGGGGCCGGTGACGAACATGTAGGCGCTGTCTTTCACCATGAACACGAAGTCGGTGATGGCCGGGGAATAAACCGCACCGCCGGCACAGGGACCCATGATCAGAGAAATCTGCGGGATCACGCCAGAGGCCAGCATGTTGCGCTGGAAGACCTCGGCATAGCCGCCGAGCGAGGCCACGCCTTCCTGGATGCGCGCACCGCCGGAGTCGTTAAGCCCGATGACCGGTGCGCCGACCTTCATCGCCTGGTCCATCACCTTGCAGATCTTCTCGGCGTGCGCCTCGGACAGGGAGCCGCCAAAGACGGTGAAGTCCTGGCTGAACACGAAGACCAGCCGACCATTGATGGTGCCATAGCCGATGACGACGCCGTCGCCGACGATCTTCTGGTCGGCCATGCCGAAATCGGTGCAGCGATGCTCGACGAACATGTCCCATTCCTCGAAACTGCCTTCGTCGAGGAGCAGGTCGATGCGTTCGCGGGCAGTCAGCTTGCCCTTGGCGTGCTGGGCGTCGATGCGCGCCTGGCCACCGCCGAGCTTGGCCGAGTCGCGCTTGTCTTGCAGTTGCTGGATGACGGTTTGCATGCATGCACCCTTGTGCGGAAATGTGCGGAACTTATGCCTTAGACGGCTGCGCCGACGGGCGCCGGCTGCGGAGGAGTTGCAGGACCTCGGCAGCGGCCAGCGGAATATTGGTGCCGGGGCCGTAGATCGCCGAGACACCAGCCGCCTTGAGCATGGCGTGGTCCTGCGGGGGGATCACGCCACCGCACACGACGAGTACATCGCTGGCCTTCTGTGCTCGCAATGCCTCGATCAGCTGCGGGACCAGGGTCTGGTGGCCGGCTGCCTGCGAGGAGATCCCGACCACATGCACATCATTTTCGACGGCGTGCCGGGCGGCTTCCTCGGGGGTCTGGAAGAGCGGCCCGATGTCCACGTCGAAACCGATGTCGGCGAACGCGGTGGCGATCACCTTGGCGCCGCGGTCGTGTCCATCCTGGCCGAGCTTGACGACGAGCAGGCGCGGCCGCCGTCCTTCTTCCTTTGCAAAGTCGTTTACCGACCGCTGGATGCCGGCAAATTCATCATCGCCGGCCCAGGCCGAACCATAGACGCCGCTGATCGAGTGAATGATGGCGCTGTGCCTCCCGTATACCTGTTCCAGTGCAGCGGAAATCTCGCCAACCGTGGCGCGCGCCCGCGCTGCCGCGATGGCCAGTTCCAGCAGGTTGCCCGTACCACTCTGTGCAGCCTGGGTCAGTGCGGCGAGGGTGGCCGTGCAGGCGGCATTGTCGCGCGATTTCCGCAGTTCCTTGAGACGCTGGATCTGCGATTCACGCACGGCGCTGTTGTCGATGTTCAGCACATCGATCTCGGGCTCGTCCTCGCGCTGGTAGCGGTTCACGCCGACGATCACTTCCTCGCCACGGTCGATGCGCGCCTGGCGCAGTGCCGCCGACTGCTCGATGCGCAGTTTCGGCATGCCCGACTCGACCGCTTTGGTCATGCCGCCCAGCGCCTCGACCTCCTCGATCAGCTTGCGGGCCTCGTCGGCCAGCGCTGCGGTCAGGCTCTCGACGTAGTAGGAGCCGGCCAGCGGATCGACGACGCGGGTGATGCCGGTTTCTTCCTGCAGCACGAGCTGGGTGTTGCGGGCAATGTGTGCCGAGAACGGCGTGGGCAGCGCCAGCGCCTCGTCGAAGGAGTTGGTATGCAGCGACTGCGTGCCGCCCAGCGCGGCGGCGAGTGCCTCGACGGTGGTGCGGATCACGTTGTTCCAGGGATCGCGGCTGGTCAGGCTCACGCCGGAGGTCTGGCAGTGGGTGCGCAGCATCAGCGACTGCTCGTCCTGCGGCGCGAACAGTTTCTGCATGTACTCGGCCCAGACCAGGCGCGCGGCACGGAGCTTGGCAGCCTCCATGAAGAAGTTCATGCCGATGCCGAAGAAGAACGACA
>JAHDYM010000055.1 GCA_023383705.1 Gammaproteobacteria bacterium
GTTTCCGTGCTGTCGCCGGGCGGGCCGAGAGTATAGCCTAGCGCGCCATGACGCTCGTCCAGCATCGCTTGCAGATCCCGCCGGGCCGCGATGGCCACCGGCTCGACCAGGTGCTGGCCGAATTGCTGCCCGACCATTCGCGCAGCCGCATCAAGCAGTGGATCCTCGATGGCCACGTGCGCCTCGACGGAACCCTGCCCGAGCCGCGCACCCGGGTGCTGGGCGGTCAGTGGGCGGAGATCGGGATCGTCGCGCCGGAACCGGCCGACAGCGCGCAGCCTGAAGCGATGGCGCTCAGCGTGGTGCATGAGGACGACGCGGTCCTGGTGATCGACAAGCCGGCCGGGCTGGTGGTGCATCCGGGGGCCGGCAATCCGGCCGGTACGCTGCAGAACGGTCTGCTGGCCTACCGGCCGGCGCTTGCGGAACTGCCGCGCAGCGGAATCCTGCATCGCCTCGACAAGGACACCAGCGGCCTGCTGCTGGTTGCCAAGACGCTGCCCGCCCACACGCACCTGGTCCGCGACCTGGAAGCGCGCCGGATCACCCGCGAGTACCGCGCGGTGTGCGTGGGCACGATGACCGGTGGCGGGGTGGTGGACGAGCCGATCAGCCGGCACCGCAGCCAGCGCACGAAGATGGCGGTGGAGCCGGGCGGACGCGAGGCGGTGACGCACTACCGGGTGCTGGCGCGCTTCGCGCACCACACCTTCATCGCCGTGCGCCTCGACACCGGCCGCACGCACCAGATCCGCGTGCACATGGCGCACCTGCGCCACCCGCTGGTGGGCGACCCGGCCTACAGCGGCCGGCT
This sequence comes from Gammaproteobacteria bacterium, assembly GCA_023383705.1. Lineage (GTDB taxonomy): Bacteria > Pseudomonadota > Gammaproteobacteria > Steroidobacterales > SHZI01. Next base: position 815 of record JAHDYM010000055.1, read on the forward strand.
GATCATCCCGGCCGGCGCCTCGCCGCGTCTCGCCGACACGCTGCGCGGCTTCCGCCGCCAGGCGCTGCACGCGCGGCGACTGTGCTTCGTCCACCCGGTCAGCGGCGAAACCATCGACCTGCTGGCGCCCCTGCCGGCTGATTTCCGCGCACTGCTGGCGGCGCTGGCCGACAGCGATGCGGCCGTGGACCGGCTGGAGAAGTTGCCGTGGCCCGAGCACCAGCGCCACTCGATCTGATCCGGCCCGACTGGCCGGCGCCACCGGCCGTGCGGGCCTTTGCCACCACCCGCAGCGGCGGTTGCAGCGAAGGCACCTGGGCTGCGCTCAATCTCGGCACGCATGTCGGCGATGATCCGGCGGCCGTGCAGGACAACCGCCGTCGGCTCAGACAGGCACTGGAACTGCCGGCCGAACCACTCTGGCTGCAACAGGTGCATGGCACCGCGGTGGCCGATGCCGATGCCGCCGCATTCCCCGCGACTGCCGATGCGATCGTCGCGCGTCGTGCCGGCCAAGCCTGCGTGGTCATGACGGCCGATTGCCTGCCGGTCCTGTTCTGCAACGATGCCGGTACGCGCATCGCCGCCGCACACGCTGGCTGGCGTGGCCTCGCCGCCGGCGTGCTGGAAGCGACCGTCGCGGCGCTGGTGCAGGACGGTGCCCCGGCGGCCACGCTCATGGCCTGGATCGGGCCGGCAATCAGCGCGCCGGCCTATGAAGTCGGTGCCGAGGTGCGCGCGGCCATCCTCGCCGTCGACCCGGCCGCCGACAGTGCCTTCACTGCCAATGCGCGCGGCCGCTGGCAACTCGACCTGGTCGCCATCGCCCGCCGGCGGCTCGCCGCCGTCGGCGTGCCGCGCGTGTACGGCGGGAATCTCTGCACGGCCAGCGACCCGGCACGCTTCTTCTCGCACCGTCGCGATGGCAACTGCGGACGACAGGCGACGCTGATCTGTATCGACGCTGCGGCTGACCGGCGCCCGGCGGGCGGTTGAATTCCGCCCCCGCGTCCCCACTTAAGCGGTGCTGCCCCCCTGAAAGGCGGCATCCCCCTGATGGCCCGCCTTTGGAGATCCAGGCATGCGGATGGACAAGCTGACCAGCAAATTCCAGATGGCGCTAGCCGACGCGCAGTCGCTGGCGGTCGGCCGCGACCACCAGTTCATCGAGCCGGTGCATCTGATGCAGGCGCTGCTCGAGCAGCGCGGCGGCACCGTGCGGCCGCTGTTCAGCCAGGCTGGCGCCAATCTCGGCCTGCTGCGCTCGAAGCTCGGCGAGGCGCTCGACCAGCTGGCCCAGGTTGAAGGGACCGGCGGCGACGTGGCCATGTCCAACGACCTGGGCCGGCTGCTCAATGTCGCCGACAAGCTGGCGCAGAAGCGCAGCGACCAGTACATCTCCAGCGAGTTGTTCGCGCTCGCTGCCTGTGACGACAAGGGCACGCTCGGCCGCATCCTCAAGGAGGCCGGGGTAGTGCGCGGTGCCGTCGAGAAGGCCATCGACGAGGTGCGCGGTGGCGCGACCGTCGATGATCCCAACGCCGAGGAGACCCGCCAGGCGCTGGAAAAATACACCGTCGACCTCACCGAACGTGCCGAGCAGGGCAAGCTCGATCCGGTCATCGGCCGCGACGACGAGATCCGCCGCACCATCCAGGTGCTGCAGCGTCGGACCAAGAACAACCCCGTGCTGATCGGTTCGCCGGGCGTGGGCAAGACCGCGATCGTCGAGGGCCTCGCCCAGCGCATCGTCAACGGCGAAGTGCCCGAGAGCCTGAAGAGCAAGCGCATCCTGGCGCTGGACATGGGCGCGCTGATCGCCGGCGCGAAATATCGCGGTGACTTCGAGGAACGCCTGAAGGCAGTGCTCAAGGACCTCGCCACGCAGGAAGGCCAGGTGATCCTGTTCATCGACGAGCTGCACACCATGGTCGGCGCCGGCAAGGCCGAAGGCTCGATGGATGCCGGCAACATGCTGAAGCCGGCGCTCGCGCGCGGCGAACTGCACTGCGTGGGCGCCACCACGCTCGACGAATACCGCAAGTACGTGGAGAAGGATGCCGCGCTCGAGCGGCGCTTCCAGAAGGTGCTGGTCGATGAGCCCACCGTCGACGACACCATCGCCATCCTGCGCGGCCTCAAGGAGCGTTACGAGGTCCATCACGGCGTGGACATCACCGATCCGGCCATCGTCGCCGCCGCCACGCTCTCGCACCGCTACATCGCCGACCGGCAGTTGCCCGACAAGGCCATCGACCTGATCGACGAGGCCGCCTCCCGCCTGCGCATGGAGATCGACTCCAAGCCCGAGGAGATGGACCGCCTCGACCGGCGCATCATCCAGCTCAAGATCGAGCGCGAGGCCCTGAAGAAGGAATCCGACGAGGCCTCGAAGAAGCGCCTCGCCGACCTCAGCACGCAGCTGGCGGCGCTGGAAAAGGAATACGCCGACCTCGAGGAAATCTGGAAGGCCGAGAAATCCGCCGTGCAGGGCGAGGCCCAGATCAAGGAGGAACTCGAGCGTGCGCGCATGGACCTGGAGACCGCCCGCCGCGGCCAGGACCTCGCCCGCATGTCCGAGCTGCAGTACGGGCGCATCCCCGAGCTGGAGAAGCGGCTGGCAGCCGCCACCGGCGCCGACAAGGGCGAGACCCGGCTGTTGCGCAACCGCGTGACCGACGAGGAGATCGCCGAGGTCGTTGCCAAGTGGACCGGCATCCCGGTCAGCAAGATGCTGGAGGGCGAGAAGGACAAGCTGCTGCGCATGGAAGAAGCGCTGGGCCGTCGCGTGGTCGGCCAGGCCGAGGCGCTCAGGACCGTCGCCGACGCGATCCGCCGTTCACGGGCCGGGCTTTCGGATCCGAAGCGGCCGAACGGTTCCTTCATGTTCCTCGGCCCCACCGGCGTGGGCAAGACCGAGCTGACCCGCGCGCTGGCTGAATTCCTGTTCGACAGCGAAGACGCGATGGTGCGCATCGACATGTCCGAGTTCATGGAAAAGCATTCCGTGGCGCGGCTGATCGGCGCGCCGCCGGGCTATGTCGGCTATGAAGAGGGCGGCTACCTGACCGAAGCGGTGCGCCGCAAGCCTTATTCGGTGGTGCTGCTCGACGAGGTCGAGAAGGCGCATCCGGACGTGTTCAACGTGCTGCTGCAGGTCCTCGATGACGGGCGACTGACCGATGGCCAGGGGCGCACCGTGGATTTCCGCAACACGGTCATCGTCATGACCTCCAACCTCGGCTCGCAGCGCATCCAGAGCATGTCCGGCGAGGAGAACTATGCGGCGATGAAGGCGGCCGTGATGGAAGTGGTGCGTGAGCACTTCAAGCCGGAGTTCATCAACCGCGTGGACGACATCGTGGTCTTCCATCCGCTGGCGGTGGAACAGATCCGCGGCATCGTCGGCATCCAGCTGCGCTACCTGCAGGCCCGCCTCGCCGAGCGCGACATGCGCCTCGAACTCGAGGATGCGGCGCTGGACAAGCTGGCCGAGGCCGGTTTCGACCCCGTGTACGGTGCCCGGCCGCTCAAGCGCGCCATCCAGCAGTACATCGAAAACCCGCTGGCGCAGGCGATCCTGCGCGGCGATTTCGGCCCGGGCGACCTGATCCGCGTCACCGTCACCGACGACCAGCTGGCCTTCGCAGCCAACCGGTAGCCGCGCCGGCAGGATTCGCACTGCACAGATGCCGGGTTAACGTAAAGATTCACTGAGCCGCCGCTGGTCAGTGCTGGGGCGAAGTGTGCCCGGGGCGCGTGACAGGCGGGGTCGCGGGCTGGCACACCCGGCCGATGGGGTGTTGGAATTTCCTATTACTCGACTTCGCACCCAGGTTTCGCTCCCAAAAGCGCTCTGGAGAGCGGATCGCGAGCATTCAGGTCGGTATTGTCGATGCGGGATCGGAAATCCGTAAGCACCGCTGTCACGCCCTTTGCTAGGGTGCGCTGGACCTTGGAGGGGGCCAGCCATGGTGAGAGTCGAATGCGCAATCCGACCATTTGTCATTTCCACGCTACTTGCCGGTGCTTTTGCGCCGGCCTGGACCGCCCAGGCGCAAGAAAGTGGTGCAGTGGGCTATGACGCGGACGAGATCCTGGTTACGGCGCGGCGGCGGGAGGAAGCGCTGCAGGACGTCCCGATTGCCGTAACGGTGCTGACCGGTGCCGAACTCGAGCGCCGTCAGATCAATACCCTCGCGCAGGCAGGCGAAGGGGTGCCGAATCTTACCTTCCAGACCGGTGCACCGACCGGCACCGGCGCATCGACGCCATCAGTGTTCATCCGTGGTATCGGCTCGTCAGAAACCTCCCTGGGCACGGAGCCCGGCGTGGGCCTTTATGTCGATGACGTCTATATCGCCCGTACCGTCGGCAGCGTGCTTGATCTGATTGAGCCACAATCAGTGGAGATCTTGCGTGGTCCGCAGGGTACGCTGTTCGGTCGGAACAGCGTGGGGGGTGCGATATTGATCCGCAATCGCGCGCCAGCTGATGAGTTCGGTGGATGGATCGAGGCGGTGGCCGGCTCTGCCGATCGAGCCGACGTGCGCTTCTCGCTCGACGCGCCAATTGTGGACACGCTTCGGACCAATGTGGCAGGGATGATCGTTAATCGGGATGGTTACATCGACAGTGACGACAGCCAGGCGATGGGCAGCATTGATCGATATGCGGGGCGACTCGCGGTCGAATGGAACGCATTGCCGAACCTGGTAGTGTCTGTCGCCGGTGACACGATGCGCGCCGATGAGACGGCGATGCCAGCCGTGCTGCTGGGGCTCGTCGACTTCATTCCTGGCACCCAGTTCGTTCCAGGTGGGCCATTCCCGAGCGCGATCTTTTCAGTCAGCAACATCGCGCTGGCATGCGGCGGTGCAAGCACGCAGGTAAATAGCGGCAATCCTACTTGCATCGACCAGCAGTACATCTTGGGGCCCGGGCGCACGGCAGGCGGCTATCAGGCCGAAACCGAGATTTTCGACTCACAGGGCAGCCGTGCTTATGGCAATAAGGCAATTACTGAAGTATCTGGTGCCAGCCTGAAATTCGAGTGGGAGATCTCGCCTTCACTGACGTTCAAATCGATCAGCGCCTATCGTGAACTCGATGCGTTTTGGGCGAGCAACTCAGACCACAGCCCGAGGCCGGGCATCGAAACGAAGAACGATCAGGATCAGACGCAATTTACCCAGGAACTCCAGCTACTCGGTGAAGGGGAGCGCTTCGATTGGGTTATCGGCGCTTTCTACATGGCTGAAGAAGGCGATGCATTGAACGTAGTGGCGTTTCCGAACGTGATCTTCCGCTCTGGCGGTGGCTTTGAGACTGATTCCACGGCGCTGTTTGCGCAGGGGACTTATGAAATCCTGCCATCTCTTGAGCTCACGGCCGGTGTTCGATATACGGATGAGACCAAAAGCTACGACACGCTCAATAACCAGCAGACAATCGGCGTGTTGGTTGATCCGGTCAATCGCGTGTGGCTGGATCTTCGCGACACACCGCTGCCGTTCGTAACCGGTGAAGCCCCTGATCTCGACTCCGAGGAGACAACGCCGCTGGTCAGCCTTGCTTATCACGTCACCGAAGACGTGATGACCTACATTTCCTACGCGCGTGGCTACAAGAGCGGTGGTTATGAGCAACGCCTGGCTCCCGACACGCTGGAGGTTCCGCGGTTCGACCCGGAGTTCGTCGACACCTATGAACTCGGGTTCAAGGCCCTCTTCGGACAAGGCCGCGTGCAACTGGCATCGGCGATTTTCCAGTCCGATTACTCGGATATGCAGATCTCTGTCGTCGACGGAGTGGCGCCGACTATCACCAATGCTGGCGATGCGACCCTGAAGGGCGCGGAAATAGAGCTGGGATTCCAGCCCATTGATCGTTTGTCCTTGAATGCCTATATCGGTTATCTCGACGCGAGCTACGACAACCTGTCGCCGCGAGCCCTGGCGTCCGGCATCCAGCTTGCCAGCCGGCCACCCAATACACCTGAATGGCAATATGGTGCATCGATCAGCTACGACTGGGCTTTTTCGGGCGGGCTGATTCTGCAGCCGCACCTGGACTGGAGCTATCGCTCCGCGACAGAGCTCGATGCCGCCAACGAGCCACTTATACGCCAGGAGGGCTATTCCCTGATTAACGCAGTCGTGTCACTGATGTGGCATGAGGACCGCTGGGCCCTGTCGCTTTCTGGGCGGAATCTCACTGATGAGAAGTATCTGGTTTCCGGCATCGCGCAGTACAACATCGGCGAGATCGAAGGGCAGTATGCACGGCCACGAGAGTGGGCAGTTTCGTTGAAGTATCGTTTCTAGGCAACGAGGCAGGAGATAGAACATGACCTACACTGGCGGAATCACGGTACATACAGAGGATCTCCCGTGGCTTCCCTTGGCACCGAAAATCGGAATAAGGGTTTTGCGGCTGAATCGGGATACCGGCGGCTTCAGCGTGATGATCCGGGCCGAGCCTGGTGCGGTATTACCACGTCATCGACATGTCGAAAGCGCAGAGATTCTGGTGCTGAAAGGTCAGGGGAGACACCCACAGACCGGCGAATTCCGCGTCGGCGACTACGTCTCCGAGCCGAAGGGTGCAGTGCATGACATGGTGCCCTTCAACGACGAGATAGTGCTGCTCATGATCTGCGAGGGCCCGTCCGAGTTCATCGCCGACGATGACTCGGTTCAGAACGTCATGGATATCTCCATGTTGGAGAGCCTGGTGTCTCAGGCTGGCAAGCCCGGCTGATCGCCTGTTTCTTGCGGTTGGTTGGCGAACGTATGACGCCAGACGGTTGGCGCCATCCCCACGACCTGCCGAAAGCGGCTCGAGAAATGGCCCGGCGACGAGAAACCGAGTTCAAGGGCTATTTCCGTCGTAGGCATCTGCGTTTCGCGCAGGAGTCGCTTGGCCTTCTCTATGCGCATTTCGGTGAGCCACTGATGTGGCGTGCGGCCTGTAACGGCCGCGAATGATCGCAAGAAATGATCAGGCGATAATCCAACGCTGCTCGCCATTTCGTGGACTGACGGGGGGTCATGCAAGCGATTTGCCATCAGAGTGGTGACGTGCTTGAAATGCCGCGAAACAAGCCAGCCGCGGCGTGAACTACCGCCTGCAGGCGCTCCAGTCCGCTCGTGGCATAGGATTGCCAAGAGTGTATTCAGCGCATTCGTGATGAATGTATTCGTGTGGGGGGCGGTGTCTGCGAGACTTGACCACATGCGTGAAGCCAATTGGCTGATGAGGGAGTCGTAAAGTGGCCTCTCCGCCAGGCGAGTCAGCGTGTCAGCTTGAGTACCCACATGCACATCCAGCAAGTGCTCGGCACGCTCGGTCGGAACAGTAATGTGGAGTACGAGCGGAGTGCTCTCAAAATGCCAGTAGGATGCTGTGCGCGGAGGAGTAACGAGAATACAGCCCGGGGACTCGACGAAGGTCCGGCGGCCTGAGCCGACGTCGCGCACGACCGGTGAGTGCTGGGATTCCACCACGATGGAAATGATCAGATCGTCGACTGGCGCATAGCTGATGCCGCAACTCGGCGCGTGCGAAGCAAGTGCAAGTATTGCGTCCCGATTCGCAGACTCGCGTACCTCGATCTGCGTGATTGGTAGAAGGTTCTCCTTGACGTAACTGGTGAAGTGCGACGGTGCGGCGGCCATGGAACTCACCTTTTCGAGGAGGGCGTCACGCAGCGAGGTAAGGGTCGACGTAGTACCGCGGTTAGCGCATAAGGTCAAGCATGGCTTGCGTCGTTGAGGCCTTTGCATGCGCTATGATTTTGTCCGGAGCGCGATCAGCATGACGGAAGTGAGCACCCTTGGCCGTCTCCGCGACGACGACAACCGACCCTTCGTCATGCCGTGCCGCCAACTGTCCATTTCTGCACCAATGCGCTGGGTGCGCCTGGGTTGGCGGGGCGTCCGCCGCGCCGGCTGGGTCCGCACTGCACAAATGCCGTGGTTAACGTAGAGATTCCTGAGCTGCCGCTGGTCAGAGCCGGAGCAATGTGTGCCCGGGGCGGGTGACAGGCGGGGTCGAGGCCTGCCAGGCGGCGCAGATCGGAACAGGTTGGCGCGGGCACCGGTAGCCCTCGCCCCGGAAGAGTTTTGAAGGCAACTTATTGATTCGCAAATATTCTTGTTTTTCACCAGTCGCCAATCGCCATGCCGGTCAATCGGTCAATCAAGAATCAGACTCGGATCGGCCAGTCTCAGAATGCTTCCGGTACACTTCTCCCAAAGGAATATCCGGGAGTTGCCATGACCACCGCTGACATTGCAAAGCTGCCCGTAGCCGAAAAACTGCTGCTCATGGAAAGGCTGTGGGACGCACTGCGCGTCCAGGCCGACAGCAGCGTCGTACCTGCCTGGCACAAGGATGTACTGGCAGAGCGCCTGCGCCGTCTGGATACCGGCAACGAGCCCACTTCCGGCTGGACAGAGGCCAAGGAGCGCATTCGCTCCCGGATCAAAGCGGGCTGACGTGGCGGGAATCCGGATAGCGCGCTCGGCGGAAGCCGATCTGCTGGAAGGCTACGTGTTCTATGAGCGGCAACAGGCCGGGGCTGGTGACTACTTATCGTTTGCTCGCTGATCGATTCCCTTTCGCCATCTACTACGAACTGAAGGACGATATCGCTACCGTAATAGCGGTACTGGACTGTCGGCAGAATCCGGCCTCTATCACGGAGCGCGTCGGCTGATTGCAGGACCGGGTTGGCCAAATGAAACCGGCGAAAGCCGCTCCCGCAATACGGTAGAATCCCGCCGCTTATACAGAGGTCCAGCCATGCCTATCTTCGACTACCAGTGTGAAGCCTGCGGCCATCACTTCGACATCCTGCAAAAGGTGGGCGAGGGTGCGCTGCGCAAATGCCCCAAGTGCGGCAAGCTCAAGCTGCGCAAGCTCCTGTCGGCGCCCAGCTTCCACCTGAAGGGTGGCGGCTGGTACAAGAGCCCGCCCAGCGAGGGCGGCACCGAGGGCAAGGCCGGCAAGCCGAAGAAGGGCCATAACCTCGACAGCGGGCCGGCCCACAGCCACGACCACGATCATGGCCACAGCCACGGTCCCGGCGGTCACACGCACAGCCATGGCGACGGCGGCCACAAACACTGATTCCCGGGTAATTTCGAACATGCGTACGCACTATTGCGGCGAGCTCAACGCCGCCGCTGTCGGCCAGCAGCTCACCGTTGCCGGCTGGGTCCATCGCCGCCGCGATCACGGCGGGGTGATATTCATCGACCTGCGCGACCGCGAGGGCCTGCTGCAGGTGGTCTTCGACCCGTCCTCACCGGCCGTGTTTGCCGCCGGCGAGAAGCTGCGCAGCGAGTACGTGGTGTCGGTGCGCGGCACCGTCCGCCGCCGTCCCGAGGGCACCGTGAACAGCAGGCTGCCGACCGGCGAGGTCGAGTTGCTGGCCACCGAGATCACGCTGCTCAACACTTCGGAAACACCGCCCTTCCACCATGACGAGGAAGTGTCGGAGGAGCTGCGCCTGCGCTATCGCTACCTCGACCTGCGCCGCGAGGAGATGACCCGGCGCCTGCGCCTGCGCCACAAGGTCACGCAGGCCATGCGGGCTTTCCTCGACGGCAACGGCTTCATCGACATCGAAACGCCGATGCTCACGCGCACCACGCCGGAAGGCGCGCGCGACTACATCGTGCCGAGCCGCACGCATCCGGGCGAATTCTTCGCCCTGCCGCAGTCGCCGCAGCTCTTCAAGCAGATCCTGATGATGTCGGGCTTCGACCGCTACTACCAGATCGCGCGCTGCTTCCGCGATGAGGACCTGCGCGCCGACCGGCAGCCGGAATTCACCCAGCTGGATATCGAAACCTCCTTCATGGACGAAAACGCGTTCATGACGCTGATGGAAAAGCTGATCCGTCACCTGTTCCGGGACGCGATCGGCGTCGAACTGCCGCCGCTGCCGCGCATGACCTGGGCCGAGGCCGTCGACCGCTACGGCATCGACCGGCCGGACCTCAGCATTCCGCTCGAGCTGGTGGAGGTCGCCGACCTGATGACGGGCGTCGAGTTCAAGGTGTTCGCCGGACCGGCTGCCGATCCCGATGGCCGCGTCGCGGCGCTGAAGATCCCGGATGGCGGCAAGCTCACCCGCAAGGAAATCGACGACTACACCGCCTACATCACGCAGTTCGGTGCCAGGGGGCTTGCCTACATCAAGGTCAACGAACTCGCGAAGGGTCGCGATGGCCTGCAGTCGCCGATCATGAAGTTCCTGCCGGATGCGACCGTGCAGGGTCTGATCGAACGCCTGGCGCTGAAGGATGGCGACCTGGTGTTCTTCGGTGCCGACAAGAAGAAGATCGTCAACGACTCGCTGGCTGCGCTGCGCGTGAAGATCGGTCACGACCTCAAGCTCGCGAAGCCGGGCTGGCACCCGCTGTGGGTGGTCGACTTCCCGATGTTCGAGTGGGATGCGAAGGAAAAGCGCTGGGGCGCGCTGCACCATCCCTTCACCGCGCCGTCCGTCGACGACATCGCCACGCTGGAGAAAGAGCCGGGCAAGGCCCTGTCGCGCGCCTATGACATGGTGCTGAACGGCACCGAGATCGGCGGCGGCTCGATCCGCATCCACAGCTCGGCGATGCAGTCGGCCGTGTTCCGCATCCTCGGCATCACCGACGAGGAGGCCGAGAGCAAGTTCGGCTTCCTGCTGCGGGCGCTGAAGTTCGGTGCGCCACCGCACGGTGGCATGGCCTTCGGCCTCGATCGCCTGGTGATGCTGATGGCCGGTGCCAGCAGCATCCGCGACGTGATCGCCTTCCCGAAGACGCAGAGTGCGAGCTGCCTGCTCTCCGAGGCGCCGGGTCCGGTATCGGCGCAGCAGTTGCGCGAGACCGGCATCCGCATCCGCGAGGCCGGAAAGCCGTAGGAGCGGCTTCAGCCGCGATCTTCATCGACAACGATAATCGCGGCTGAAGCCGCTCCTACAGCCGCTCCTACACGGAATCCATTTTGAGCGTACCCACTGAAACCGTCGTCGTCATCCACGGCCTGTGGATGAACGGCGCCGAGGCCAGCCTGCTGCGGCATCGTCTCAGCGACGAGCACGGCTACGCGACTGAACTGTTCCAGTACGGCACCTTCGATGCCGACTTCAGCACCAACGCCGATCGCCTGCGCGCCTTCCTCGACCGGCTCGAATCGCCGACTTTGCATCTGGTCGGCCACAGCACCGGCGGCCTGATGGCGCTGGTCGCCCTGCAGCGCCGGCCGCTGGCGAAACCGGGACGCATCGTCTGCCTGGGTTCACCGCTCCGGGGCAGCATTGCGGCCGACCAGCTGGCGAAGCTCGGCGACCTGGGTGCGGCGATGCTCGGTCCGACCGGGCGGCAGGCGCTGCTCGGCCAGCTCCTGCAGCGCTACGAGGGCGAGCGCGAGGTGGGCGTGATCGCCGGCAGCATGGGTATCGGTGCCGCCACGATGCTCGGCCTGCTGCCCGAGCCCAATGACGGCACCATCGCGGTGATCGAGACGCAGTTGCCCGGCATCAAGGCGCACCTGACGTATCCGGTGACGCATACCGGCCTGCTGATTTCCCCGGTGGTGGCGCAGCAGACGGCATTTTTTCTCCGACATGGCATGTTCAATCGACAGGGAGTTCCCGATGGCCAGATTCAGTGACAAGGTTGTGCTCATCACCGGCGCGCTCGGCGGCATCGGCGCTGCCACCGTGCAGTGGATTGCCCGGGGTGGGGCGCGGCTCGCGCTCACCGACCTCGGCAAGACCGCCGCCGACGTGCCGGCAGCGATCACCGCAGGCGCTGCGGAGTCGGCCTTCTGGCCTGCCGATCTCAGCCAGCAGGCCGAAGTCGATGCGCTCTTTGCCAGCGTGCTGGCGCACTACGGCCGCATCGATGTGCTCATCAACGTGGCCGGTTTCGATCACGACTCCGGCGTGCCGCTGGAAAAGGTCACGCTCGAGCGCCTGCACAAGAACCTCGACACCAATCTCACCACCTGCTTCCTGTGTTGCCAGGCGGCGGCGAAGATCATGAAGGAACAGAAGGGCGGGGTGATCGTCAACATGAGTTCGCTCACCTGGCGCGGCAGCCCGATGCAGTTCAGCTATTCCGCATCCAAGGGCGGTGTCTATGCGCTGACCCGTTCGCTGGCGCTGGCGCTGGGCCGCGATGGCATCCGCGTGAACGCCGTGGCCCCGGCGCTCATCGAGGTGGAGAGCATTACCAAAACCGTCCCGCTTGCGATGTGGGAACAGATCAGGAAGGGCATCGGCGGCGGCTATCCGCTCGGCCGCATCGGCCGGCCCGACGAAGTAGGTGCCGCGATCGCCTTCCTCGCCTCGGAGGAAGCCTCGTTCATCACCGGCCAGATCCTCGAGGTCTCGGGCGGCGCGCGGCTGTAGGAGCGGCTGTAGGAGCGGCTTCAGCCGCGATTATCGTTGTCGATGAAGATCGCGGCTGAAGCCGCTCCTACGGCCGCTCTTACGGGAGGCGCTTCAGCTCGGCGAGCGCCTGCAGGGCCTGCAGCGGCGTCAGCTCGTCGGGGTTGAGCGCGTCGAGTGCCTCGCGCAGCGGATCGGCGGCTTCGACTTCCTCCGGCGCACTGAAATCCAGCTGCTGCTGCGGGCCATGGCGGGCCTTGTCGGCGGCGGACTGGTTTTCCAGGTGTTGCAGGTAGCGGCGCGCACGGCGGATCACCGCCGACGGCACGCCGGCGAGTGCGGCCACCTGCAGGCCGTAGCTCTGGTTCGCCGGTCCGTCCTTCACCGCGTGCATGAACACCAGCTTGTTGCCGTACTCGGTGGCGTCGAGGTGCACGTTGGCGCAGGCGGGCAGTTCGTCGGCGAGTGCCGTCAGCTCGAAATAATGCGTGGCGAACAGCGTGAAGGCGCGCAGCGCAGTGCCGATGTGGTGAGCGGTCGCCCAGGCCAGCGACAGGCCGTCGAAGGTGCTGGTGCCACGGCCGATCTCGTCCATCAGCACCAGGCTGTGTTCGGTGGCGTTGTGCAGGATGTTGGCGGTCTCGGTCATCTCCACCATGAAGGTCGAGCGGCCACCGGCCAGGTCGTCGGCGGCACCGATGCGCGTGTAGATGCGGTCGAGCGGACCGATCCGCGCGGCGTCTGCCGGCACGAAGCTGCCGATATGCGCGAGGATGGCGATCAGCGCTGCCTGGCGCATGTAGGTGGACTTGCCGCCCATGTTCGGCCCGGTGACGACCAGCAGGCGCCGCTGGTCATCGAGGCGCAGGTCGTTGGCGATGAACGGCGTGTCCAGCAGCTGCTCGACCACCGGATGGCGGCCGGCACGGATGTGCAGGCCTGGTGCCTCGTCGAGTTCCGGCCGGCACCAGTTGAGTGCCTGCGCGCGTTCTGCCAGCGTAACCAGCACATCGGTCTCGGCCACTGCCGCCGCCATGGCGCGCAGCGCGGGCAGCACCTCCGCCAGCGTCGCGAGCAGGCCGGCATACAGTTCCTTCTCGCGCGCCAGCGAGCGGTCGCGCGCTGACAGTACCCTGCCCTCGAAGTCCTTCAGTTCGGGCGTGATGTAGCGTTCGGCACCCTTGAGCGTCTGGCGGCGCTGGTAGTCGTCCGGCGCCTTGCCGGCCTGGCCGCGGCTCAGTTCGATGTAATAGCCGTGCACGCGGTTGTAGCCGACTTTCAGCGAGGGCAGGCCGGTGCGCGCGCGTTCGCGGCTTTCCAGGTCGCTGAGATAGCGGTCGGCGTGCTCGCTGATGTCGCGCAGTTCGTCGAGGCTTTCGTCGTAACCGCTGGCGATCACCCCGCCGTCGCGGATCAGCATCGGCGGATTCTCGATCAGCGCGCGGGCGAGCAGGGCGTGCGTGTCGGCATGGTCGCCGAGCTGTGCGGCCAGTGCGCGCAGCAGCGGCGCGTCGTACGCGGCCAGCCGGGTCTGCAGTGCCGGCAGCAGCGCACAGGCGTTGCGCAGCTGAGCCAGGTCGCGCGGACGCGCCGAGCCCAGTGCGATGCGCGCGAGTATGCGTTCGAGGTCGCCGATCTCCTGCAGCGTTTCGGCCAGGCTCTCGACCAGCGTTTGGGACGGACTGCTCCGCAGCGTGTCGAGTGCGGTATGGCGCGCGCCGAGCACCGCCCGGTCGCGCAGCGGCCGGTTCAGCCAGCGGCGCAGCAGCCGGCTGCCCATCGCGGTGCCGCAGTGATCGAGCACGCCGGCCAGGCTCGCCGCCGGATCGCCGCCGAGGCTGACTTCGAGTTCCAGGTTGCGGCGCGTGGCCGCGTCGATCTGCAAGGCATCGCTGTGGCGCTCGGCAGCGATGGCCGTGACGTGCGGCAGGCTGCTGCGCTGGGTGTCGCGCACGTACTGCAACAGGCAGCCGGCGGCGCGCAGGCCGTCACCGAGATCGGCGACACCAAAGCCGTCGAGGTCGCGCGTGCCGAACTGCGCACACAACAGCCGCGTCGCGGTGTCGGCATCGAACTGCCACGGTGGCAGGGCGTGCACGGCCACTCCGTCGACCGCCAGCGTCGTCGCGAGTCCTTCCTCGACCAGCAGTTCGGCGGGCTTGAGCCGCGCCAGTTCCGCCTGCAGTTCGGCTGCGGTGCCCGGCTCGGCGAGCAGGAAACGGCCAGCCGCGAGATCCAGCCAGGCCAGCCCGTGGCCGCGCGCACTCCGGCATACCGCCGCGACCAGGTTGTCGCGCCGTGCATCGAGCAGCGCCTCGTCGGTGAGCGTGCCGGGCGTGATGATGCGCACCACCTGCCGCTCGACCGGGCCCTTGCTGGTGGCCGGATCGCCGATCTGCTCGCACAGCGCCACCGACTCGCCGGCGCGCACCAGCCGCGCCAGGTACTGTTCCGCCGCGTGATAGGGCACGCCGGCCATCGGAATGCTCTGTCCCGCCGACTTGCCGCGCGCCGTCAGCGTGATGTCGAGCAGCTTCGCCGCGCGCCGCGCATCGTCGAAAAACAGCTCGTAGAAATCGCCCATCCGGTAGAACAGCAGCAGGCCGGGATGCTCCGCCTTGATGCGGAGGTACTGCTGCATGACCGGGGTGTGGGCGGCTGATTCGTTGTTGTGCATTTTTCAGGGCCGCTGTCAGGGCCGAAAGCCGAGTTCCCGCTGGTGGCGAATGGCCAGGATGCGCACTTCCTGGCGTACCACCACAAAGCGATAGAGGGCGACATAGCCGGTCCGCCCGTATGAAATGACCAGTTCACGTACCTCGCCCGCGATGCGCCGGCCGACCAGCGGGTGTGCGGCCAGATTATCGACGGCCGACTGGATGGCTGTCACCGCATCGTGCGCGGCTTCCGGCTGCTGCTCGTGCAGGAACCGGAAAGCGCGCTCGATCTGCGCCAGTGCACGCGCCGAATAAACTACCGTCGGCACGGTTTCGGTCGTGGCGGCGATTCCCCGGCAGCCAGCCGCTGCATCCAGGCATGCACGTCGGCGGCGCGATAGATCTCGCCGGTCCGGTCGATGTCCTCGTCTGCCGCCAGCGCTTCCTTCACCAGGCTTTGCATCTGCTCTTCGTAATCGGCGTGGCGTTCAACGGCTTCGATGATCAGGCTGTGTGCGGAGCGCCCGGTCTGCCTGGCCAGTGCGCCGAGGCGCGCCTGCAACTCGGGCGGCAGGCGGATGGTGGTGGTGGCTGCCATGGCAAAATCTCCGTGAATCCCGCTGTGTTACAAATGTAGCATCCACGCTCGGAGGCGGCAATGCGCGTTTCAGCGCCTATCCACCTGAAACGCGTCTTATGATGGCCCCCCATGCACGTGCTGCACCTTGAAACCGGTCGTCATCTATACGGTGGTCCGCGCCAGGTCATCGAACTGATGCGCGGACTGGCGGCGCGCGAGGTGCGCTCGACGCTGGCCTGTCCGACCGGCAGTGCGATCGCGGCGGCGGCTGCAGCCGCTGGCCTCGACGTGGTCACGCACGAGCTCGGCGGCGACCTCGACGTGGCCTCGGTGTCCTTCCTGGTCGCCGAAGTGCGGCGGCTGAAGCCTGATCTGCTGCACGTCCACAGCCGGCGCGGCGCCGACATCTTCGGTGGCCTGGCCGCGGCGGTGGCGCATATCCCGGCGGTGCTCACCCGGCGGGTCGACAATCCCGACACGCCGCTGATCGGCAACCTCAAATACCTGGCCTACGAGCGCGTGGTGGCGATTTCCTCGGCCGTGCGCACGCAACTGGAAGCGCAGGGCGTGCCGGCCGCCAAGCTCGCCACGATCCACAGCAGCGTGAGCGCGGCGGACTGCATGCCGACCTGGCCGCGGGAAAAATTCCTCGCCGAGTTCGACATCGAGCCGGGCCAGCGCACCGTCGCGATCGTCGCGCAACTGATCCCGCGCAAGGGCCACGCGGAGTTCCTCAAGGCCTGGCCGCTGATCCGTGCGCAGTGTCCCGATGCCCGCCTGCTGATCTTTGGCACCGGCCCGCTCGAGGCCGAACTCCGGGCGCGCACCGGCTGGGGCGGGACGACGAGCTTCTGCGGTTTCCGTCCCGACCTGCGTGAATTCCTCGGCCATCTCGACCTGCTCGTCCACCCGGCCCTGCACGAGGGCCTCGGCGTGAGCCTGCTCGA
>JAHDYM010000056.1 GCA_023383705.1 Gammaproteobacteria bacterium
GCGACTTGCAGGCCGCCGTGCAGGCCTGGCAGCCGATGCACTTGTTGAGGTCGATAACCATTGCGACTTGTCTGGACATTTCAGGTTTCCTGGGCAGTGCCTGCGATCGCGGCCGAGGCCGCTGCTGCGTTCGGTGTACCGGTGTATTTCTCGAAATCAACCGTGTGGTCGTGATAGGTCTGGTTGGGAACGTAATCGGGCGTACGGTAACCGATATGCCCGTAGTTGCCGACCAGGGAGGTGGGCTTCAACAGACCACCTGTCGGAATGGCGCCGCTGAAATTCTGCCGGCCGCGGAACATCATCGGGTCCCAGCCATGGAACATGAACATCTGCCCGGGCTGCATGCTGGCAGTGACATGCGCCATGGCGATGAATGAACCCAGCTTGTTGAAGGTCCGGATCAGGTCACCGTCCTTGACCCCGCGTGCGGCCGCGTCGTCGGGATTGACGTACACATCCGGCTCGCCGCGCTGCAGGCTGACGAGCAAGGCATCGTCGCGCCACATGCTGTGGACGCCATGGCGTGCATGGCCCATGGTCAGCCGCAGCGGATAGCCCTTGATGGCCAGCGGATCCACATGCACCGGCAGTTCCTCGCCTTCCTGCAGGAACCAGTCGTGGTCCATGTAGAACTGCTGCCGGCCGGTGAGCGTGGCATAGGGTTTCTTGTCGCGGGTGCTGGCAAGGATCTGGTAGCTGTACGGCGCGCCCTCACCGAACTGCACGCCGGCCGAATCCTCGACACGGATGAAGCCCTTGCTGGCCAGTTCCTCGAAGGTGGTCTTGGGGATGCCTGCCGAGTTGTCGAGCAGGAACTGCGCCAGATCGCGCGAATTGGTGATCTTGCCATTGAGCGTGAACAGTTCGTGCAGGCGCGCGTAATCGTGGGTTATCGGCTGCCCGAACACCACGTCCCTGACCGGCGGCAGCTGTCGCGCCTTCGCCTTGGCACTGATGGCCTTCGCCAGCCGCTCCATGATCACCCAGTCATCCGCCGACTCACCGAGCGGCGGCACGGCCTGGTCGAGCACCTGCACATAGGGGGTGCGGCCCTCCATGACGAAGTCGCGCCGCTCGTAGTGCTGCGCCACCGGCAGCACGTAGTCCGAATACATCGCCGTGACGCTCATGTCGGGCGTCATGGTCACGATCGTCTCGAGCTTCGCCAGCACGGTTTCGCGGAAGCGGGTACCGGCCGCACGCCAGTTGGCGGTGTTGTGGCCGGCCATGATGGCCATCTTCCACGGCGTCTTGCTGTAATCGGGCAGCCAGCCGTTCTTGATGGACTGCTGGTAGTGGGTATCGACGTGGTTGGCGAACTCGTCGCCATATGCCTGGGCATTGAGGCCCTTGCCATCCGCCCTGGCGTAATCCCAGACCGAGATTGCCGCCACCTTGAGCCGCGGACCCACGCCTTCGAAGACAAATTTCAGCAGGCCATCGGCCTTGGCGAGCTGCGTGGTCTGCATGCCGCCACCTTCGCGGCCGGTATTGCCGGTGAGCGCGCACATCAGCAGCCAGGCGCGGTGCAGCTTGTCACCATGCAACCATTTGCAGGAACGGTAACCGGCATAAATCATGCCGGCGCCAGACCTGGCAAAGCTGCGGGCGATGGCGCGGATATTGTCGGCATGCACGCCGGTGATCTGCTGCGCCTTCTCGGGGGTGTAGTCACGATCGCAGAGCTGGCGCGCCAGCTCGAAAACGGTGGTGACCTCGACCTTGCCCTGCGGCGTCCGGATTTTCCAGCGGCCTTCGAGCGCCGGCTTGATGCCATCGAGCGTCAATGACTCCGGTGCGCGCGGCGCCTGCGGCGCCGCCGGGTGCTGGCCATAGCCGGTACCGGGCGCCTTGACCGGCTTGCGGGTGGTTTCGTCCCAGAAATAGAAACTGCTGTCGGCACGCTCGCCGGTCTCGCCGAAATCGCTGGCGCGCAGGAACTTCTGGTTGTCCGTACGCACGAGGAACGGCAGATCGGTCTGTTCGCGGACATAGTCCCAGTCGATCAGGCGATCGGCGATGATGGTCTGCGCCATCGCCATGGCGAGCGCTGTATCGGTGCCGGGCTTCGGATTCAGCCATTTGGAGGCATGGATCGCCGAGGCGCTGAAATCGGGCGAAATGACCACGACCTCGGTGCCGTTGTACCTCGCTTCCCAGAAGAAGTGCGCGTCGGGAATGCGCGTTGCCGCCGGATTTGCCGCCCAGACCAGGCAGCACTTCGACTTGTAGACCGCCGCCATGTTGTCGCCCGGCAACTCATAGCCCAGCGTCATGTAGGCGCCCACCGGCAAATCGCCGACGCCGGCAAAGGTCTCCGGCACGACGATGCCGGTGGCATTGGCAAAGCGGAACATCGCAGTGAACGATGCCTTCTTCAGGATCATCTGCGTGCCCATCGCGAAGGTGATGGAATCCGGGCCGGACTCCGTCGCGTGTTCGATGATCTTGTCGGAAATCTCGCTGACCGCCTGGTCCCAGCTGATGCGCTCCCACTTGCCGGCACCGCGTTCCCCCACCCGCTTCATCGGGTAGAGGACGCGCTGCTTGCCATACATGTACTTGGAATGGCGGATGCCCTTCTGGCAGCCGCGCGGCCCGTAGTCGGGCGTGTCCTCGTCACCCGAGCGGCCGTACTCGCCCTGCTGCTCTTCCCGCCAGACGATGCCGTTCTTGACGTATACGTTGAAAGCGCAGTGGCCGGTACAGTTGATGCCGCGACTGCCGCGCACCACGCGGTCCCAGGTCCACTTCTTGCGCATCAGGTCTTCCCAGGCGCCATAGGCGGGCTGGGTGGTGGCGGCCAGCGCATCACCGGGCACCACGTACTTGAGGGAGAGGGCTGCCGCCGCGACACCGGAATTCTTGAGGAACGTTCGCCTGTCAGTGGTGGCCGTCATTTGTCACTCTCCCGCACCGGTGCCGAGGCCCGGATGATAAGGCATCAAGACGCGATCTGTTACAGCAGACCCGACTTGACCAGCCGCTCGATATTGGCCTCCTGCCGGCGCCGGAAGGCGTCGCGACTGGGCGGCTCGACAACCTTGCCGTCCTGAAGCAGGAAGTTCGGGCCGTGGTAGTGCGCATTGGCATAGGTGCTGGCATAGATGTCAAAGGGCTGCCGCGACA
Organism: Gammaproteobacteria bacterium; assembly: GCA_023383705.1. Taxonomy (GTDB): domain Bacteria; phylum Pseudomonadota; class Gammaproteobacteria; order Steroidobacterales; genus SHZI01. The sequence goes on from JAHDYM010000056.1 coordinate 3,133, forward strand.
TCACGTTCGACATCGCGGTACGACGCCGGGTACGGCGCAGTGCGCCCACGTCGATGACGGCATTCGAGTTGAAGGCCTCGCCGCCCTGTGCCGCCTCGGCCAGTATGTGGCCATTGAAGTCGACGATCTTCGACATCGCACTGCAGGTGTAGGCAGGAATCGGCGTGTCGTCGATGCTCGCGCTGTTGGCGGCGACCACGAACACCTGGTTTTCGATGGCCCGCGCCCGCCGGCAGACCTCCTTGATGGTCAGTTCGGCACTGCCCGGCTCGCTGGTCGGATGCAGGATCACCTCGGCTCCGCGCATCACCAGGCAGCGCGTGATCTCCGGGTAGAGGATTTCCTCCGACGCGATGGTGCCGAGGTTGCCGATCTCGGTCTTCGCCACCGGAAAGATGCTCTCCTCGCCATAGATGTCCAGGTACTTCTCCCAGACATCGTGCGGCGTCGGCTCGAAGCAGGAGGTCAGGCGACGGTAACGCAGGATCACGTTGCCGTTCGGGCCGATGATGAAGCAGGTCTGGAAGTAGAGTTCCGGGAAGTGCGGGTCGATCTCGTAGACGTTGCCGGACAGGTACAGGTTGTTGGCCTGGGCGACCTTGCCGAGGGCTTCATACTCGGGACCGTTCTGCTCGAGGCAGGCGCGGTCGCGCCAGTCCTGCACCGACTCGCGCATCGGGAAACCGGTGAGCGTGTATTCCGGCAGGGCCACCAGCCGGACCGGCAGGCCGTAGAAGAAACGCAGGAAATTGGCGGCAGTCGTCGTGAACTCACCGATGCGCCGGATGTTCTCGTCGATCTTCGCACGCGCCGACGCCCGGTCGGTACAGCGATTGACACCCTTGACTGAAACCTGCAGCGCAACCCCGATGAATTCCGGGCCGTCCTGGGTGCCGCCAGCCTGCGCCACGCCAGGCTGATTGTGATCCGCCATGTTGTATTCCTGCTTGTTGTTCCGGGAGCGTGCAGTATAGGGTCTGGCCCGGAAAGGGGCCGCCCGCAAAGCTGCCCAAAACCATGTGATGGACGGGTCGTCCCGAAGTCAGGTACACGGCATGCCGGCGAGGCAGGATCAGCATGAGGAGGTCCGAGACCATGCCCAGTCAGCCAGCGAATCCGCCCGGATGGAGCCGCCCCAACATGATCCCGACGCTGAATGGCACCGGGTTCATGTTCGAGGTGCGTGATTCCTTCACCAACGACTTCATCAGCCATGCCGCCCGGAGCAGCCGCCCGGTCCTGGAACTCGGCTGTGCCTACGGCGTGGCGAGCATCCCGGCACTCGAGGCCGGCGCGCGGGTCACGGCCTCCGACATGGAACCGCGACACCTGGAGATCCTGAAAAGCAAGGTGCCGGAACATCTGCTGCCCAATCTCGAACTGGTGGTCGCGACCCTCCCGCAGGCGGAATTCCCGGTCGGCGCCTTTGGCGCAATCCTCTGTTCACGCGTACTGCATTTTCTCGCCGGCGACGATATCGACACCTCGGTGCGGAAAATGGCGCAATGGCTGGCACCAGGCGGACGCCTCTATCTGGTCGCCGACACGCCCTACGGCATCTGGCGGAAGAAGATCGCCGAGTTCGAGGCCGGCAAGGCGGCCGGCATGCGCTGGCCAGGCATGATGATCGGGCTGCACAACTACCTCGCTGCCGAGCCGCCACCGAAGCCCAGCGAGAAGCCGCCATTCATGAACGTGCTCGATCCCGACCTGATGGCCAGGAGTTGCCGGGAAGCGGGTCTTGAAGTGGTAGAGGCCGCCTTCATTCCGCGGCCTGACTTCGGCGGTTTCGGGCAGATGGATGGACGTGAAAACGCCGGGGTAGTGGCGGTAAAGCCGGACTGATATCGTGCCGATGGGGGAACTGGCACATGCACATGGACTGCTTTTGCCGCGCGCGGAGCGCGGCGGGACTTGCCGTGGCCTGCCTGGTCGTCGGGGTGCCGCCGCTGCCGGCATCGGCTGAGGACGCGATCAGCGAGATCATCGTCACCTCGCGCAAGCGCGAGGAACGCCTGCAGGAGGTTCCGCTGTCGATCACCGCATTCGATGCCGATGCGCTGTAAGACCGCAACATCCAGTCGGTCTACGACGTCGCCACCTTCACCCCCAATTTCAGTTTCACGCGCAACGTGGTCGGCCGTCGGCTCGATGCGCCGAGCATCCGCGGCCAGTTTTCGCCGCTGAACAACTTCGGATCCGAAGGCAACGTGGCCTTCTTCGTGGACGGCGTGTATGTGAGCGGCACATCCAGCAGCCTGACCGCCGACAACGTCGAGCGCATCGAGGTCCTGCGCGGACCGCAGGCAGCCCAGTTCGGCCGCGCGGCCTTCTCCGGCGCCGTCAACTACGTGACCCGCGCACCCACCAACGAGATCGAGGGACAGGTTTACCTGAAGGGCGGCGAAGACAGCGACTACAAGACCTCAGCATGGCTCAGCGGCCCGCTGATCGAGGACAAGCTGCTGTTCTTCACCTCCGCCAGCTGGGAATCGGTGGACGGCCAGTGGCAGAACTCCATGAATCCCTCGAACATCTGCGGCCCGGGCGAGTCACTCGCCGATGGCTGCCTGGTGATGAGTCCGCGCTACCAGTTCGGCTGGCCGGAAGGCCAGCCGCCCTCGATGCAGATGGACGATTACACGGCGCTCGGCGGCGAAAGCACCTGGAATGTCACCGGCAAGCTGACCTGGAACGCCACCGACGAACTGCAGTTCAACGTGAAGGCCGAATACACGGAAACCGACGACGAGCACTACGCCTCGCTGTTCCAGCCGGACCTCGCCTGCTACACCCCCGGCGGGCCCGCCTGCGAGATAACGGCCAGCGGGCTGCGCGCGGTGATGAACATCGCCGACCTGCGCGAAGGCGCCACCTCTGGTGCTTTTGGCACCAGCGAAGGCGAAGAATTTTTCCCCAGCGTGGCACTGCCCGCACCGTTCATCGGCACCCGCAGTGAAACCCGGCGCTACCTTGCCGAGGGCATCTACACCGTCAACGACTGGGAACTTTCGGCACGGGCCACGCTGAACCACCAGAGCCTCGAAAGCTACAAGGACCTCGACCGCTCGCCCTACTTCGGTCCGCTGTTCGCCGGTGTGTTCCACTCCGGCGAACTGCAACGCTGGAGCGATCGTTCATACGAGGCACGGGTCACCTCGCCACAGGACCGGCCCCTGCGCGCCACGGCCGGCGCCTACTACTTCCGCGCCGACAACACGTCGTTCCAGCGCGAATTCACCGGCTTCTGCAACCGTGTCGAATTCGGGCTGCCGGAAATCGACGGCCAGCGCTCCTGGACGCTGAATGCCGACAAGGAAAACAGGGCGGTCTTCGGCGGCGTGGCCTACGACATCCAGGACGACGTCACGCTGGAGGTGGAGGGCCGCTATGCCAAGGACTCGCCGGTGCAGCGCGCGGCCAATGGCATCACCGCCTCGACCAACTATTACAGCTTCACGCCGCGGGCCACGCTCACCTGGAAACCCACCGGGGATCTCAACATCTACGGCCTGGTCGCCAAGGGCAACAAGCCCGGCGGCTTCTTCTATGGCTACTTCGATGCAGCGGTAACGCCCACCGGTCCGGGCAGCACCACCGCAGCCCTCGAAAATGGCGACGCCATCATCAAGGAAGAGAACGCCTGGACCTGGGAGATGGGCGCAAAGACCCAGTGGCTGGATCGCCGGCTGACCGCCAACGTGTCGCTGTTCTATATCGACTGGAAAAACCAGGCGATCAACGAGGTGCGCAATATCCAGTGGGCCTGCGCCGACACCGGCAGCACGTCGATGGTACCCAACAACGTCATCCGCAACGTCGGCAAGTCCGAGGTGATCGGCAGCGAAGTGGAACTGGCGCTGGCAGCAACCGACAACCTGCGCCTGGCCGTGAATCACGGCCTCGCCTCCACCGAACTGAAAGACTACAAATCGGTGATCGACCAGACCAGCGCGGTGATCGTCGATGCAGAAGGCAAGGAAGCGCCGCGTGTACCCAAGCACACGGTGACGACTTCAGCCACCTACTCACGCCCCTTCGGCGACCGCGGTGCCAGCTGGTTCCTGCGCGGCGACTATGTCTACAACTCGAAGACCTGGCTGGAAGCCGACAACGTCGTCTATGTGGGCGCGCTCAACCTGGTCAACACGCGCCTTGGCATCGAGTCGGAGCAGTGGACGGCGACCTTCTACATAGACAACCTGACCGACGACGACACGCCGGCGCTGGCCACGCAATTTCCGGACTTCAACCGGTTTCCAGTCGTCGAAACCGCCTTCCACATCGTACCCCGACGGGGACGAAATACCGGATTGACGCTGCTGTACCGTTTCTAGCCGCGCGCAGGCGCCCGCTTGTAGTCCGGATTTTCCGGCGGCACCTCGTCGGCATAGGCTTCCCAGGTGCCGCGTGGCATGACCTGCGGCCAGTGATCGGGCGGCTGCAGGTACTCCGGCGCATTCTTCTCGATGTAGGCCAGCACCTTCGGCGGGATGTCGCCCGGACCCTTGAGTCCCTTGTGGCTGAACATCCGGCCAAACAGCACGCCGGACTCGGCATGCTCATTGCCGCCCATGCGCATCCACGGCCACCATTGCGAGACCCGCGAGAAACCGGCGATAAAGCGGCTGGACGGTGCACTGCGGTCCTGCATCTCGCGGAGCGACATGCTGAAGGTGAAGTGCTCGGAGGGGCTGATGCGTGGACCGGTGCAGGCTTTCGGCCAGCCCTCGGCATTCACCGGGTTGGTGTACTCATGCGCATAGTCCCAGGCCAGCATCAGGTCATCGCCATAGGTCTCGAAAGGCAGGACGAACGGCACCTTGCCGGCCATGCTGCGCTGGGTCCCCTCGTTCATCAGCGTCGCATCGTCTTTCGCAGCGCCCATGGCAAAGCGCGGCATCTCGGCAGTCAGCTTGCCACCCATGCTGGAGTTGTAGAAATTGAAGACCTTGACGGTCTCGCCCGTGAACGGATTTTTCCAGGTATCGAGGATGTCGCCAGTCGCGAGGTCGGTGAAATAGCCGGTCTCCTTGCCGCGGATCCAGCAGTTGCCGTCGCTGTCGATCTTTGACTGCATCACACCGGTGCCGGTGTAGCCGAACAGCGGCATGGCCCGCTTCGCACCGATGCGCGCATACATCATGCCGTGAAAGCCGCTGAGGACAGGCTCGTCGTAGCTGCCCCAGATCTTCCCGAAGGCATACAGGTTGTCGTAGGGATTGTTGAAATCCAGCGGCTTGCCGGCCGCGGCCTGTACCCGCTTGCCGACCGTCATGAGTCCGGCACCCGTCGCGGCGAGCACGGCGATGGCGGAGCGGCGGTTGACGAACAGACCATTGACCAGTTCAGAAGCCATTGAATCACTCCCCGGTGGAACCAGCCGGCATTTAAACCTAATGCAAGGCCTGGCAATAGCGGCACAGCCCCCGAAACGTGACGCATTGCGAAGCCGGTTCGCCCTGTGGTTGCTAGATTGACCGCCGTCCGGCCCGGTACTGGCAATCAAGGCGCACGCGCCCTGCGAGGCAGCAGTCCATGTCCCCTGGCAATGCATCGGCCCGGCAACGGGCCACTGAGACCACGCCCGATCCTCCGGCCACGGTGATTCCCCGGGCGCATGCCGCCGGGCCTGCGCGTGCGACCGGCGCCGAAGCGCCCGAACCGGTTTCGCTCGCGCAGATCATCGAAAGCCGCAACCACCGCCCCATGCTGCGCCTGCAGGCGCTGCAGATCCTCGACGGCATCTGTCGCAGCCTCGATCACGCACACCGCAACGCCTGCGTGCACGGCAATGTGCAACCGGGGAACATTCTCGTCACTGCCGACGGACAGGTCCGGCTCACCGCTCATGGCGGCGCACCTGCGCCAGCGTACGCGAGCTGTGAAATGCTGGAAGGCGCCACCGCCACACCCGCCGACGACCTGTTTGCCGCGGCCTGTACCGGCTACGTGCTGCTTGCGGGCGAGGCACCCTTCGGCACCGGCAGCGCACTTGAAGCCGAAGCGGCTGCACGACGGCCGGCACGCATTCCGCATCTCTCGCCCGGACAATGGCGCGCACTTGACCGCGCCCTCGCCTTCCGGCGCACGGACCGTCAACAGAATGTCGAGACCTTCCTCAACGAATTGCGCAGCCAGTACCCGGGTCAGCCTGCCGCCGATGGCACAACATCGCTGCCGGCCTTGCCGGTTGCCGGCCTGAACGACAGTCCAGGCCCGCGCCTGCCGCTGATGGCAGCCGGCATCACGGGCATCGCCGCCATCGTCATGGCACTCGGCTGGTGGCTGCTCCGCAGCCCGGAGACGCCTGCCGGCAGCGCACCGCCGGTGGTTGCGACCAGCGAGCCGGAGGCCGGCCTGATCGTGCGCTCCGCAGCCGTACCGGTCACCGATACTGAGGTACTCATGTCGGCTGCAGCGTCCGTTGACCCGCCGCTGCCACTGGCGGCAACGGCACCGCCTCCTCCGGCTGCGGCCACGAAACCACCAGCCGGCAAAAGCCGAACGGAAACCGCGCCAGCAGAACTACTGCCCGCGGTGGCCGATGCACAAACCGACCCGTCGACTGCCACCGCGGTTGTGCCAGGGCCGGCCCCCGCGCCGCTGGCCCTGATCGCACCCCGCCCGGTGGTTCCCGCACTGCCACCGGCGACAGCACCCGCGATCACCCTGCCCGGCACATTGTCCGCAGACGACGGCATACACCTGGTGCCATTTTCCAGCCTCAAGGTACGACGGTATGTGGAGCCTGATTACCCGAGGAACAGCCAGGGTTTGCACACGGCCGGCTGGGTGGATGTGGGCTTTGGCATCGATGCGGAGGGCCGCACCACGGCGCTGCAGGTAAATGCGGCCGAGCCGGCTGGCGTGTTCGAGGAGGCTGCGCTCGCCGCCGTACGGCGCTGGCGATTCGCACCGGTCGAGGCGCCGGCGGGTTCCGGCAAGGAAGTGCGCAGCGAGATCCGCGTGCGCTTTATCCCCGACTGAGCAACGCTGCGCGCCTAAAGCCCGAGCGGACCGAAGACATCGCGCCGGCGAAAGATGCTCATCAGGAAACGCATGCGTACCTTGCCATTGGTCAGCCAGCGGACCGCTGCACCATTCCTGCCATGATTGGCCAGCATCCCGGCCACCAGAAACGGCGTCACGGTCTCGACCGTATCCGCGAGGATGTTGAGAATCTTCTTCGACTTCTCCCAGTGCTCGTTGCGCCGCTCGGGTGGCGGCACGAGCAGGTCGGTCACAACGATGCCCGGACTCAGGTAGCCGACACTCACCGGTGACTTGCCGAGTTCCTTCACCAGCGCCCTGGTGAGGTAGGTGACGGCATACTTGGAGGTCCCATACGCCGCAAGCGTCGGGCGCACCGCGCCGTTGCTGCCGAAGCCTTCCATGTTCCAGATCATGCCGCTGCCCTGCTGGTACATGGCCGGGATGGCCACGCGGTTGCAGTTCATGAGCCCGATCAGGTTGGTGCTGATGGTCTTTGCGTAGTCGTCCGGCGGCAACATGAAGAACGGCACCTTGATGCCGTCGCGGCCGGCATTGTTGACCCAGATATCGACACGGCCGAGCCCGGCGACCGCCGCATCCCAGACCGCCTGCACCTGGGCGTAGTCCGCCACATCGCAGGCCTTGCCGACGATTTTCCGCCCCGAAAACTCCGCCCGCAGCCCGGCCAGCGCTCCTTCGACTGCGGCCGCCCCCCGGCTGGATACCACCACGTCATGGCCGGATTTCAGGAACTCACGCGCCAGGCCCAGGCCGATTCCCCTGGTACTACCGGTTATCACCACGTTCATGGGCAGGCATCCTCGAATTCCGGGAGCGGTGATTGTGCCCCGGGCAGCCCGCACCTGCACCCTGCCAGTACCCGAAGGGTGGCCGGAAGAGTAGAATCCGCGCAGCCGGTCCGGCCGCTCCCGCAGCCATAACAGAACAAGACAATCCATGCGAATCCCAGCCCTGCTGATTGCGGCGGTTTTTGGTGCCGTGACCGTGACCTTGTGGGCACTGGCCAACCAGCCGGTGGCCGAACCGAAGTGGCCGCAGCGCATCCAGGGCTTCGCCTTCTCGCCCTACCATTCAGGCCAGGATGCAGTGGCCGGCGATTTTCCCTCGGTGCAGCAAATCGAGGGCGACCTGGTGCTGCTCAAGGACCGTACGCGCTCGATCCGCACCTACACCACTGACGGCACCATCGGCCAGGTCCCCGCACTGGCGAAAAAACACCAGATCAAGGTCGCGCTGGGCGCCTGGATCGACGCGCGCTTTGCGCACAATGCGAGCGAGATCGAGCGCGCAATCCGGCTCGCACGCAGCCACGACAATGTCATCCGCCTGATCGTCGGCAACGAGGTTGTCCTGCGCGGCGACATCCCGCTCTCCGATCTCACCGCCTACCTGGACCGGGTGCGCACGGCGGTCAAGCAACCGGTCAGCACCGCCGAGCCCTGGCATGTCTGGCTGCGGCATCCCGAACTCGCCGAGCACGTCGACTACCTGGCCGTACACATGCTGCCCTACTGGGAAGGCGTTTCGGCAGAAGCTTCCATCGGCTACATCGACGCAAAGGTTGCCGAACTGGAAGCAGCATTTCCCGGCAAGAAAATCGTCCTCGCCGAGGTTGGCTGGCCGAGCAATGGCCGCACGCGTGAGGCTGCCGTCGCCTCGGAATCCAACGAAGCGATGTTCCTCCGCCGGTTCCTGTCGCGCGCCAGGGAACAGGGCTATGTCTATTACCTGATGGAAGCCTTCGACCAGCCCTGGAAGGCACAGAGCGAGGGGTCCGTCGGCGCCTACTGGGGTGTCTGGAACGTGGATCGCGAAGCCAAGTTCCCGTTCAAGGCGCCGATCGTGCGCATACCGGAGTGGCGCACGCTCGCGGCCATCGCGGTTGCCCTGGCGCTGATCATGCTCACCGTGTTTTCCCTGGACGGGCGCCGGCTGGCGAACTCCGGGCGCAGTTTCCTGGCCGTGGTTGCCTATGCAACGGCGACCACGCTGGTCTGGGTACTTTATGAATACTCCCAGCAGTACATGACCGTCACCACGGTGATCGTCGGCCTGTTGCTGCTCGTTGGCACCATCGGTGTCATCGCAGTGTTGCTGGCCGAGGCTCACGAGTGGGCGGAAGCACAGTGGGCCACGGCGAGGCGACAGCTGCTGGTACCCGCCGGCGAGCCTGCCAGCCCGGTGGACAACTGCCAGAAAGTCTCGATACATGTGCCCTGCTACAACGAACCACCGGCGATGGTCATCGAGACCCTCGACGCGCTAGCCAGGCTCGACTGGCCGGACTTCGAAGTGCTGGTGATCGACAACAACACCCCTGACGAAGCCGTCTGGAAACCCGTCGAGGCGCACTGCGCGACGCTTGGCCCCCGCTTCAGGTTCTTCCACGTGTCGCCGCTGGCCGGCTTCAAGGCCGGAGCGCTCAACTTCGCGCTCCGCAACACCGACCCGGCCGCGGAGATCGTCGCCGTCATCGACAGTGACTATGTCGTGCGCCCGGAGTGGTTGCGCGACATGCTGCCCGCCTTCGCGGACCCGAAGCTGGCCATCGCGCAGGCCCCGCAGGATTACCGCGACGCCGCCGAGAACGCCTTCAAGGCCAGCTGCTATGCGGAGTACGCCGGGTTCTTCCACATCGGCATGGTCACGCGCAATGAACGCAATGCGATCATCCAGCATGGCACGATGACACTGGTGCGCCGCACGGCACTCGAGTCCGCCAGCGGCTGGAGCGAGTGGTGCATCACCGAAGATGCCGAACTCGGCCTGCGCCTGTTCGAGCAGGGCTGGACCGCAACCTACCTGCCGCGTTCATATGGCCGCGGCCTGATGCCGGACACCTTCAACGATTTCCGCAAACAGCGCTTCCGCTGGGCTTACGGCGCGATGCAGATCCTGCGCCGCCATGCCGGCGTGCTGTTCCGCTGGAAGGACCGCTCGCTCACCTCCGGCCAGCGCTATCACTTCCTGGCCGGCTGGCTGCCGTGGGTCGCCGATGGCATCAACCTGCTCTTCAACCTGGCAGCACTGGGCTGGTCGATCGGCATGATCATGGCACCCAGCGTCATTGATCCGCCGCTGCTGATCTTCTCCGTGCTGCCGCTGTCGCTGTTCGCCTTCAAGGCCGCGAAACTCATCGACCTTTACCGGACCTGCGTGGGCGCGCGACCACGGCAGATTGCCGCCGCAGCGCTGGCCGGCCTCGGGCTCTCGCACACGGTCGGTGTGGCAACACTGTCGGGCCTGGTCACGACGGACAAGCCTTTCTTCCGTACCCCGAAGCAGGCTGAGCGACACGCGCTGCTCACCGCCCTGTCTTCGGCGCGGGAGGAATGGCTGATGACCATCGCCCTGCTGCTCGCCGCCTGGGGTGTCAGCACCATCGAAGCGATGGGCAGCCCCGACCTGTCGGTCTGGATCATGGTGCTGCTGGTGCAGACCGTGCCCTACCTGGCGGCCATCCTCATGTCACTTGCCAGCGCGCTGCCGCTGCCGGCAAGGCTGATCGGCACACCGAAACCGACCCGCTACCAGGCACCGGCATCGGCATCGGAAGCAGCCGAAATTCGTTGACCGGAGCGCGACCATTAGCCGGCTTCCGGGCTTTCCCGACTATGCGCAGCAGCGCATGGTCGCTACCATCGTGATTCCCGATAGCCCTTGATCCGGAATCACCGTATGGCTTCGCTCCGTCATCTGCTGACCGTCGTCACACTGCTGGCCGCCGGCCTGCCGGCTGCCGCAACCGCCGAGCAGTGGCTGCACTACGGTGGCGATCCCGGCGGCCAGAAGTATTCGCCGCTGGCACAGATCAACGCCGGCAACGTCGGCCAGCTGGAAGTCGCATGGCAATACAGCAGCGGCGAGCTCTCGCGACGACCGGAATTGCAGAGCAAGTGGGCCAAGGTGCAGGTCAATCCGATCCTGCTGCCTGCCTCGGCCGGCGGACATTTGATGATCTGCACTCCGTTCGGGCGGGTGATCGCACTCGACCCGGCCACCGGCACCGAGCGCTGGGTCCATGAACCGTCTGTCCGCGTGGGTGGCTATGCCACGCCGGAGGATCCGGAAGGACTGAAAAGCCCCGGCTTTACCAACTGTCGCGGCGTCGCCTGGTGGGCGGACCGCGAGGCGACGCCGGACTCTGCCTGTGCACAGCGCATCTACGTTGCCACGCACGACCTGCGCCTGATCGCACTCGACGCACGGAGCGGCAAGGCCTGCGCCGGCTTCGGGGACGGCGGTACCGTGGCACTCGAATCCTCGGTGCTCTCCGCACACCCGCCGGCCGCCATCGGCGAAGTGAAGTTTTCCGGACCACCGCTGGTCATCAATGACGTGGTGGTACTGGGTACCTCGGTACGCGATTTCCATCGCGCCAACGCACCCAACGGGTCGGTGCGGGCGTTTGATGCACGCAGCGGGGCGGCGCGCTGGAGCTTCGATCCGATCCCGCGCAACCCGGACGACCCGGAATATGCCGGCTGGAGCGAGGCAGCCGCGCGCGATACCGGCGCGGGCAATGTCTGGGGACTGATGAGCGCCGATCCCGGGCGCGACCTGCTGTTCATGCCCACCTCCAGTCCTTCACCGGACTTCTACGGCGGCACCCGCCCCGGCGACAACCGCTATGCCGGTTCGATCGTTGCGCTGCGCGGTGCCACCGGCAAGGTCGTATGGCACTTCCAGACCGTGCATCACGATGTCTGGGACTACGACAATGCGGCCCAGCCGACGCTGATCGAACTGAGCAAGGACGGCAAGCCCTTCCCGGCCGTGGTCCAGGCCACCAAGACCGGCATGCTGTACATCTTCCACCGCGAAACCGGCGAGCCCTTCTTCCCGATCGAGGAGCGCCCCGTACCCCAGGGCGGCGTGCCGGGCGAAGTGCTCTCGCCCACCCAGCCCTTCCCGGTCAAGCCGCCGCCGCTGGTACCGCACGAGTTCAAGGCAGAGGATTTCTGGGGCATGACACCCTGGGAGCGCAATGCCTGCGTGAAGGCCTACGGCAACAAGCGTTACGGAAAGATATTCACACCACCCACAGCGGAGGGCACGATCGTGGTGCCGTCCACGGCAGGGGGCGTGAACTGGGGCGGCGTTGCGGTGGATCCGCAATCGAAGCTGCTGGTCACCAACGTGCTGCGCCTCGCCCACTTTGCACAACTGCAACCGGCAGCGGACGACGATGAGGTCCGCAAGAGCATGCAGGAAAACATGATGGGTGCGCCGGTACGGATTCTGGGCACACCGTATGCCATCAAGCAATCGGCACTGCTCTCGCCCCTCAACCAGGTGCCCTGTACGGCTCCGCCCTATGCCGAACTCGTCGCCGTCGACCTGCAGCAGGGCGAGATCCTCTGGCGCAGCACGCTCGGCGTCTGGGACCACACCCTGCCACCGCCGATGGCTGGACCGTACTCACTGCCACTGCCGCTCAAGTGGGGCACGCCGACTTTCGGCGGTCCGATGTTGACCGCCGGCGGCCTGGTGTTCATCGGTGCCACGGGCGATGACCGGTTGCGGGCTTTTGATGCCCACAATGGCAAGGAACTCTGGAGTGCCAGGCTGCCGACCGGTGCCTTCGCCATCCCCATGAGTTACGAGATCGGCGGCCGGCAGTTCGTGGTGGTCGCCTCGGGCGGCCATGCCTTTGTCTACCAGAAAGCGGGCGACCAGATCACGGCCTTTGCGCTGCCGCAGACGCGACCTTGATTCGCGGCATCACTTCAGGACATACACAATGACGGACACACCAGGGAAGGGCCCGCTGAAGGCCAAGCTGCTGCTTGGCTTTGGTGTGATGCTGTTCGCCATCGGCCAGTCGCTGACTTTCGTGATCATCGCACCGCTGGTCCGCCGGGTCGGCTGGGATCCGCAGAGTTTCGGCATCGCGCTGACGCTCGCGAATCTGCCGCTGGTATTCGGGGCACCGTTCTGGGGAAAGCTCAGTGACAGGATCGGTCGCAAACCGGTGTTCATCACCGGGGTGGTCGGTGCCGCAATCGGCACGCTGACGGTTGCCATCATCCTGCAACTTGGCCTGAGTGGTGTGATGACCGGCATGAGCCTGTTGATCCTGTTCGCCGGCGCACGCGCCTGCTACGGGCTGGTGGCTTCAGCGATCTACCCTGCCTCGACCGCCTACATGGTGGATATCACCGACGTCCATCACCGCGGCCAGGGCATGGCCGTGATTGGCGGCGCCAACGGCCTCGGCTCGGTGCTTGGTCCGGTGCTCGCCGCTGCACTCGCTTTTTTCGGTGAACTGGTACCGATGTACACGGCCGCCCTGATCGGCTTTTTCGGCGTACTCGTCAGCTATCTGCTGCTGCCGGAAACCAACCAGCACATGAGCTCCAGACCGCGCGTCAGCCTGAAGTTCTCGGACCCGCGCCTGCGGCCCTTCATCATCATCTGGTTCTCCTTCTTCATTACCTTCATGGGCATACAGCTGATCCTGAGCTTCTACCTGCAGGACGAGTTCGGCATCCACGACCCCAAGGAACTGGTGCGCACCGCAAGCATCATGCTGGTCAGCATGGCAGCGATGATCGTGGTGGTGCAGGCCGGGGTATTCCAGTTCGTCAGGATCAAGCCGTGGATACTGCTGCGGGTGCTCGGCCCGCTGTTCGTGCTCGCGTTGCTGATCATCGTGATGGCGCCCAGCCCGGCCGTCATGGCGGTCGGCTTTGCCGTGCTCGGCCTCGCTTTTGCCTGCGCCAACCCCGGCGTGAATGGCAGTGCCAGCCTGAGCTTGCAGCCATGGGAACAGGGAGCAGCAGCGGGATTCCTCGGTGCCGGGACAACGCTCGGTGCGATCCTCGGTCCGTTGTTCGGCACGCAGATCTACACGCACCTCGGCCATCACGCACCGATGCTCATCGGTGCGGTGCTCATGGGGATGGTCAGTATCTATGCCCTGACGATCAAGCGTCCCGAGCGGCCGAAACCACCGCCCGCTGCAACATGAGTACCGCCAGCCAGCCTGACCAGAGCAGTACGGTCAGCAGATAGGTGGGGATGAAGGTCACGGCCATGAGCAGGCCGGTCAGCCCCGAGAGATAGCCAAACCAGCAGAAGCCCCGGGGCAGCATGCCGGTCTTGAGACCGCAGAAACCCAGCTGCCAGGCAAACCAGCCCAGCCCGACCTGGGCGAGGCAGTTGAAGATGATGCGCACGATGCTCAGGGACAG
>JAHDYM010000057.1 GCA_023383705.1 Gammaproteobacteria bacterium
ATATCGTCGATCGCAAGAAGGACATGATCGACGTGGCCGGCCTCAAGGTCTATCCGAACGAGGTCGAGGCCGAGATCACCCATCATCCGGCCGTGCTCGAGGCGGCCTGCATCGGCGTGCCCGATGAGCGCACGGGGGAGGCGGTGAAGCTGTTTATCGTGCTCCGGCCCGGCGCCAGCCTCGACAAGGACGAGGTCCGCGAGTTCCTGCGTGCGAGCCTTGCGCCCTACAAGATCCCGCGGCACGTCGAGTTCCGCGCCTCGCTGCCGAAATCCAACGTCGGCAAGATCCTGCGCCGCGCCCTGCGCGACGATCCCGCGTAGGAGCGGCTTCAGCCGCGATGGGCCGGGATCGCGCCTGAAGGCGCTCCCACAGGATCAACGCGGGGCCAGCGCCTTCTCCGCTGCTGCCCAGTGATCGGCATGGATCCATGTGCCGGTGAAGCCCTGTTCTTCCTGGCTGGTGAGCCGCTCGTGCAGGGCGCGACGGCTGTCCAGCGCCAGCGCCTTGAAGGCGCGCAATACCTGTACCGGCCGCTCCAGGAACGGTGCGATAAAACCCGCCGTGCAGTCGTCCAGGCTTTCATCGGCAGCGCAGATCCGCTGCAGCAAGCCGAGTTGCAGGGCCTCGGCGGCGGGAATCCGCCGCGCCTCGAGCAATATCTGCAGCGCGCGCGCCGGGCCGAGTGCGGCCAGCAGGTCGATGCCGCCACCCCAGGCGGTCGTGACGTTGAGTTGCGCCTGCAGGAAGCCGAGCTCGGTTTTCGCCGTGGCGATACGCATGTCGCAGGCCATCGCGAGTTCGGCGCCGCCGCCCAGCGCATGACCGTTGAGCACCGCGACCACCGGTACCGGAAACCGGCGGATCTGTTCGAGTGCCGCACGTGCCCGGCGCGACATCGCCAGCGTGTCGGCTTCGCTGCGTACCGCCTCGAGTTCGCGCAGGTCACCGCCGGCAGCAAAGCAGCGATCACCGCTGGCCGTGAGTACCACACACTTCAGCGTGGCATCGGCCGCATGTTGCGCGAACGCGCTGCCGATCCGGTCGAGCAGTTCCAGCGACAGCGCGTTGCGCTTGTCGGGCCGGTTGATGGTGAGGCGCAGCGTAGCGCCGCTGCGTTCGGTGAGAAGCATGCCGGTGGTCACCCGAGGTAGCTCAGAAATAGAGGCGCATCACGCATTCGGCGATGCAGGCCGGACGGTCCTGGCCCTCGACCTCGACGGCGTATTCCTCGACGAGTTCCAGGCTGCCCTTGACCTCGGCAACCGAGACCAGCTTGCAGTGCGCGCGGATCCGGCTGTCGACGACCACGGCGTTCGGGAAACGCAGCTTGTTGATGCCGTAATTGATGACGCGCTTTACGCCCGGTGCGAGCGGCTTGCCCTCATCCACGAGGCCGCGCAGCAGCGGGTAGAGCGACAGGGTCAGGTAACCGTGCGCGATGGTCTTGCCATAGGGCGATTCGCTGGCGGCACGGCGCGGATCGGTATGGATCCACTGCCGGTCGCGGGTTGCGCCGGCAAAGGCATCGATCATCGCCTGGTCGACGGTGAGCCAGTCGCTGGTGTGGATTTCCTGGCCGATTTTCGACTGCAGCTCGGCGAGTACCTGGTTGAGGGACATGGCGGGTAACTCCGTGTTCAGGTTGGGCGTGGAAACTGACGCAGTGCAAAGATGCTAGCAGACGTTGTCATGCCGCGCTCCCTGGCGGTGGGCCGGGGTGGCGCGGCGGCAGGCTATACTCTGGCCGGAAGAGGGAATCACCCATGTCACGGATGCTTGTCGTTACTGCGCTGGCACTGCTCCTCGGCGCCTGCAGCAGCCCGCCCATCCAGCCGCCGCCCGGCAGCAGCGGGAGCACGCAGGGTTCTTCCGGATCGTCCTCGTCGAAGTCGCAATCGGGCTCGCAATCGGGTTCGCAGTCCGGTTCGCAATCCGGGTCCCAGTCCGGATCGCAGTCGAAGTCCTCGTCGGGCTCGAGTGCCGGCACGGGTGGCCAGAGCGGCTCGCAGGCGGGTAGCCAGACTGGCAGTCAGGCCGGCGGCAGCAGCGGGCAGGCATCCAGCGGCAGTCAAGGCAGCGCAGGCAGCGCCGGCAGTGCGGGCGCCCCAGGCGCTGCGGGCAGCGCCGGCAGTGGCGGTTCCGGCACCACCGATGCGGAAATCGCTTTCGAGAAATCGCTCGGTGACTTCGACGGCGAGATCGGTGGCGAACGCGCCGCGATGGCCAAGGCAGGTACCGGCTCCGGCCGTGCTGCCGAGGGCCGCGAGTCGGGCGATTCCTCGGCCGTGAAATCCGCCGGTCGCGGTATCGGCATGGACGGGCCGGGCAGCGCTGCCGGGCTGCCGTCCGGCCAGGGAGACAGCAGCGGGGGCGCAAATGGCGAAGGCGCAGGCACGGCGGGTGGCGTGCCCGCGGGAGCCGAGGCTGGCACGCAGGCGGGTGCCGGCCAGAACCAGGGGACCGGTGCCGGTGCCGAGTCGCCGTCCGCCGAAGCCGGCAAGGTCGTGAAGATTCCGGACGATATTCCCGTCGATGGTTCGGCTGAAGACCAGGTTGCCAAACAGATCCGTGCAGCCGCTGAAGCCGAGACCGATCCGAAGATCCGCGATGCGCTCTGGAACGAATACCGGAAGCAGATGGGAATGAAGACCAAATGAGCAGGCGGCTGTGTCGACTGGGCAGCGGGCTGGCAGCCCTGTTGCTGCTGCCCTGGCTGCTCGGCGGCTGCTCGACGGCCCGCACCATCGACTACCCGGAAGCGGACCTGGCCCGCGCGGCTGCCGAGGTGGCGGATACGGAAAGGCTGGACGTGGGCATCATCCTGTTCGATCCGGGCACCAGCGAAGACAGCCTCGCCGATGAGAAGAAACTGGTCTTTCCCGAAGTGCGCCAGGCCGAGGCGCGCTACATGCCCTATCAACTCAAGACCACGCTCGAAGCCAGCGGCTACTGGGGTTCGGTGTGGGTGGTGCCGCAGCGTTCCGATGCGGTGGATCTCACCGTTACCGGCCGCATCGACCTGTCCAATGGACTGGATGCCAGCGTGCACATCGGCGCCTGGGATGCGACCGGCCGTGAATGGCTGAACAAGGCCTACTCGGTGCGGGTACCGGAGAAGGCCTATTCGAAGTATCGCGAGCCGGGCCAGGATCCCTACCAGGTTCTCTACAACGAGATCGCCAACGACCTGCTGGCGGCCCGCCGCAAGCTGTCGGCCGCCGAGTTGCGTACCCTGCGCAACGTCGCCGAACTCCGTTATGGCGCACAGCTGGTGCCCGAGGCCTTCGCCGGACTGCTGGATCAGGACCGGGCCGGCATTTACAAGCTGCGCCGTCTGCCCGCCGAAGGCGATCCGATGGTCAGTCGCATGCAGGCAGTACGCGAACGCGAGTACGCGCTCGTCGATACGCTGAACGAGTACTACGCCAACCTCTACTACGAGATCAACACACCTTATGAAGACTGGCGCAAGATGTCGCGCGAGGAAGTGATCCGCTACCAGGACCTGAAACGCTCGGCTTATGTGCGGGGTGCCGCCGGTGCGCTGGCGATCCTCGCCGCGATTCTCTACGAGGGCTCGGGCGGCGATAACAGTGCGATCACCATGACCGGCGTGATGGGCGGCATCGAGGGCATCAAGAGTGGCCTCGGCAAGAATGCCGAGGCCAACATCAGCCGCGAGTCGCTCAAGGAACTCGGTGGCTCCTTCAATTCGGAAGCCGAAACCGTGGTGGTGGAGGTCGAGGGCCAGACCCGCCGCCTCACCGGCACGGCGGAAGAGCGCTATCAGGAATGGCGCCGGCTGCTCCGCGAGATCTATTCGGCGGAAACCGGCACGCCGGGCATCGATGCCGCGGAGGCCGCGGTCGCCACTCCGCCGGGCGGGTAGCCTTCGCGCCGCATGTCAGGACTTGCAGCAGCACAGATGCTGGCCGGGCGCTTTCGGCTGCTCCGTCTGCTCGGCCGCGGCGGCAGCGCCGAGGTCTGGCTGGCGCTGGACACGGCGCTGGCTGTCGATGTCGCGCTGAAGATCATCACGCTGGCCGATCCGGCTGCCGCCAGCCGCCTTGCCGACAGCCTGCGCATCGAACTCCAGCCGCTGCAGCGGCTCGTGCATCCCGGCATCGTGCGCATCCATGGCGTGCATCCGGATGGCGCGCACTGCTGCATATCGATGGAGGCAGTCACCGGTGCCGAACCCGGCGCGCTGCGCGGGGCGGCCTGGCAACGCATCGTCAGGGCCGTGATCGAGGTGGTCGAGGCGCTGCAGTACGCGCATGCGCAGGGCGTGGTCCACGGCGACCTGAAAGTTGCCAACCTGCTCGGTGACGCCGACGGTCACTGGCGGCTCTGTGATTTCCGGATGGCGGCGTTCAGCACGCGGGGCGAGGTGTCGCTGTCGGCGGTCAGTCCGCAGCAGCTGGCCGGCGCCGCGCCGACGGTCAGCGATGATGTCTACGCCCTGGGTGCGCTGCTCTACGACCTGTTGTCCGGTGCGCCGCCGCTGCACCCGGGCATCACGCCGGCGCGGATACGCGAGGAGACCCCGGCCCGCCTCGGTGTCGATGGCAGCGGCCAGCCGCTGCCGCTGGCCCTGACCCGGCTGGTGGCGGCGCTGCTGGAGAAGTCGCCGGCGCGCCGGCCGGTCGGCATGGCTGCGGTGCGTGCGGTGCTTGAAGAACTGGTGCAGGACGCAGGCAGCCAGTCGCGGCCTGTGCCTGCCGATGGTCTGGCAATGCGCGAGGCTTCGGCAGCAGTGCCGCCGAAGCTGCGCCAGCAGCGCCGCGATGGTCTGCCGGCCTGGCTGGTCTATGCCGGTGCTGTCCTGCTGCTCGCCGGTCTTGCCGGCGTGTTGTTCGTCTTGCCGAAGCTGGTCAGCGAGCGCCCGGTGCTGCTCCCGCCGCCGGTTGCGGCAATGCCGCCTGCAGCTAAGTTGCCACCAGCACCAGCCCCAGCCCCAGCACCAGCAGCAGAGACCGAGGCCGCAGCGCCACCGGCGCCTGCACCGGTGGCGGAAGCGGTACCGGCAAAAGTGCCAGCACCGGCGCCGAGCAGCCCGGCCAGTGCGCAGCAGCCGGCGCCGGTCGACAACTCAACGCAGGAGTTCAACCGCCTGCTGTCGCGTGGCCTCGAGGCGCTGGCTGCCGGGAAACTGCCGGCAGCGAGGCAGGCCATCGACCGCGCACTGGCCTTGCGCCCTGAAGATCAGGGCGCAAAGAATGCGCTCGCACAGCTGCTCGGCGAAGAGCGACGCGAGCGCATCGCGACACTGCAGGCGGAAGCGCAGCAGCAGGTGGCCGCCGAGCAGTGGCAGGCGGCGGTACTCAAGTATGAGGAGATACTCGCCATCGATGCCGGCTTGCTGAATGCCCGCAATGAGCTGGCCGGGGCGCAGGCCCGCGCCAGCCTCGACCAGCGGCTCGAGCAGGCGCTGTCGCGTGCCGATCGCTTCAACGACGATGCGATTGCCGGTCCGGCCCGGCAACTCGTCGACGAGGCTGTGGCGATGCCGGCACCCGGCCCGCGCTTGCGAGCCCAGGTCGAGCAACTCAGGACGCAGCTGGCCGTGGCGGCCCAGCCGGTGGCCGTACAATTCGAGTCCGACAACCAGACCAATGTGGTGATCTACAAGGTGGGTGCGCTCGGGCTGTTCACCAGCCGTACGCTGGAACTGCGGCCCGGCCCCTACGTCGTGGTCGGCACCTGTGATGGCTACCGCGATGTCAGGCGCAACATCCGGGTGGATCCGGCTGGCAACATGCCACCGGTGGTGATCCGCTGCGAGGAAACGATTTGAGTCCTGCCATCGTCGTGCATGATGCTTCAGGCACGCGCCGTTTCGGCGAGGCTGACCTGCCGCTGCGCATAGGCACTGGCCCGGCTGCGGCGATCCGTTTGCCGGGTCCTGTCGCCGACCAGAGCCACGCGCTGCTCGGACTGCTGGATGGCCGGCCCTTCCTGCAACCGATTGGCCTGCAACCAATTGGCCTGCAACCGACCGGGCAACCCGCCGGTACGCAAATTGTGCTCAATGAGGTGCCGCTCACCGGCACGCGCTGGCTCGCGGATGGTGACGAGATCGGCATCGGCAGCGCGCGGATCCGCTGCGCATTCAGCACCGACGCGCTGGAGTTCCGGCTGCGCTTCAGCGGCGCGGATTACGACACGCTGCCACCGGCCGCGGAGCTGCCGGCCGCGGCGGCCGCAGCTGGCGAGGTGCCGCCGGTAGCCCCGCGTGCATCTTTCCGGCGACCGGCCGCGCCGCGCTGGCGCGCACCGGCGATCGGCGCGGCCTTGTTGCTGCTCGCCGTCTGTGCGTTTGTCCTGCTGACTTCCCGTGCCGTGCTGATTGCCGTCGATCCGGCCGTTGCCGTCATCGATGTGCAGGGCGTGCCCGACCTGCGTTTCGCCGGCCGCTACCTGTTGCGGCCGGGCAGCTACACGGTGCGCGCCAGCGCCGAAGGCTACGCGCCCGGCGAACTCGGTATCCAGGTCACGGCCTTGCCCAGCCAGGATTTCCGCCTGCGGCTCGAACGCCTGCCGGGGCAGCTGGTGCTGAGTACGCAGCCGCCCGTGACTGCTGAAGTCAGCATCGATGGCGTGAGCGTCGGCCGCACGCCGACCTCGCCCATCGACGTGCAAGCCGGCAGCCACCAGCTGCGCATCGTCGCGCCGCGTTACCAGCCCTACGCGGCCACGCTGACGGTGGAGGGCGGCGGCGTGGTGCAGGCCATCGAGGCGCGACTCGTGCCGGACTGGGCCGATGTCACGGTCAGCACCGTGCCCGAAGGCGCTGCCGTGCTGGTGGACGGTGTGCCGGCCGGCACCACGCCGCTGAAGCTCGAACTGCTGGCCGGCGAGCGCACGCTGCGCCTCGAAAAGGACGGCTTCAAGACGCTCACGCGCCGGGTGATTGCTGTCGCCAACCAGCCGCAGCAACTCGGCGCGCTGAAGCTGGAGCAGGCCGATGGCCTGGTGCGCATCATCAGCGAGCCGCCCGGCGCGACGGTCACGGTGGCCGGCCGCTACCGCGGTGTGACGCCGCTGGAAACCGGCCTGCCGCCGGGACGCAGCCATACGGTCGTGCTGGGCAAGGCGGGCTATGAATCCCTGTCACGCGAGGTCGACCTCAGCAACAGCCGGGGTGCCACGCTGCGGGTTGAACTCGTGGCGCGCATCGGCGTGGTCCGTGTGCGCAGCGAGCCGGCGGATGCCGAGCTGCTGGTCGATGGCAAGTCGCTGGGCAGCGGACCGCGCGAGCTGTCACTGCCGTCCTTCGCCCATCGCTTCGAGTTCCGCAAGCCGGGCTTTGTGCCTTATGTCACCGAGCTCACGCCACAGCCCGGCGAGCCGCAGGAACTGGTGGCGAAGCTGCTGACGCCGCAACAGGCGGTGATTGCCGCCACCCCGCGCACGCTGACGACCTCGCAGGGACAGGAGTTGCGGCTGATCCAGCCCGGCCAGTTCCGCATGGGGGCACCGCGTCGCGAGCAGGGCCGGCGGGCCAACGAGACCGAGCGCGAGGTGCGCCTGACGCGCGCCTTCTATATCGGCACGCGCGAAGTGACCAACAGCCAGTACCGCGCCTTCCAGCCCAGGCACACCTCCGGCGCCGAGAAATACCAGCAGCTGGCGGCCGGCAGCCACCCGGTGGTGATGCTCGGCTGGCAGGAGGCGGCGGCCTACTGCAACTGGCTGAGCGACCAGGAGCAGTTGCCGCGGGCCTATGTGGAAGTGGCCGGGCAGCTGGTGCTGGCGACACCGCCGACCACCGGTTACCGGTTGCCCACCGAGGCAGAGTGGGAGTGGGCGGCGCGGTATTCCGGCGGCGGTGGCAGTCGCCGCTATCCCTGGGGTGATGCGATGCCGCCGCCGGCCGGTGCCGGCAACTACGCCGACCGCACGGCGCAGGGCATCGTCAGCAATGTGCTCGCCGACTACAGCGATGGCCATGCCGTGACGGCACCGGTCGGCAGCTTCAGCGCCAGCCCGATCGGCCTGTTTGACCTGGGCGGCAACGCCGCGGAGTGGGTGAGCGACCGCTACACCGTCTACCCCTCCGGCGGGCCGCTGGCTGTCGATCCCGCCGGCCCGGCGGATGGGCAGTATCATGTGATCCGCGGTTCGGGCTGGCGCCACAGTGGCATCAGCGAACTGCGCCTGTCCTTCCGTGATTTCGGTGACGGTGGCCGTCTCGACGTCGGTTTCCGGATCGCCCGCACGGCAGGCGACAAAGAGTGATGAAGCCATGCTGGGGAAAATCTGGCGCACGCTGCTGGTGATCGGACTGGGCCTGGGGCTTGCCTGGGCTGCCGGCCAGACCGACAGCGCGGTCGAGGAACTGTCCTCGGCCGAGATCGAGGCCGAACTCGAGAACGTCGAGAAAGTGCTCAGTAGCGGACCGGATCCCGGCGAGGCCGTGGCTGAAAAGCCCCTGCCTGCCGATCTCGGCGTCGCACTGCCTTCGGATATCTGAACCGGGAACCAGGCCATGCACAGAACCTTTTCTGCCGAGTTCGTCTACCAGCTGTTCTCGCTGCTGCTCTCCGTGCTGCTCGTGCATGCGGTGTATGTGACCGTGGTCTGGCCGAATGCACAGGCGGTGATCGAGCAGAACCGGCAGATGGTGAAACAGGATGCGAGCTACACGCCGCAACGCTCCTGGTACATCGTGCTCAAGGACTACGAGCAGGAGGCCTGTTTCGTGCTGGGACTGTGGGCGCTGGCGATCATGGGCTACAAGGCGCGCAATGTGGCCCGCGAGCGCCAGATCCTCGACCAGGAGCTGCTGCCGATCGCCGAAGGCATGCGCATCCTGCCGGAAGACACGCGCAACTACATCCGCCAGATCCAGGCGCTGCCGCCCGCCGAACAGGAACTGCTGCTGCCGCGTGCGCTGCTCAATGCCCTGCAACGCTTCGGCGCCACGCGCAATGTGCAGGACGCGTCGTCCTCGGCGCACACGGTGGTGATGTCCGGTGGTGAACGGCTGGAAGCCGAGCTGTCGATGATCCGCTACATCCTCTGGGCGATTCCCTCCATCGGCTTCATCGGCACGGTGCGTGGCATCGGCGATGCGCTCGGCGTGGCCAACAAGGCGGTGTCCGGCGACATCAGCGGCGTCACCGAAAGCCTCGGCGTCGCATTCAATTCCACGCTGGTCGCCCTGCTGATCAGCATCCTGCTGATGTTTCTCGTGCACCAGTTGCAGCTGCTGCAGGAGCGACTGTCCTTCGAGGCGGAAAACTACCTCGATGAACACCTGATCCGGCACCTGCAGGTGAACTGACGTCGTGGTCAGCAGCAGGCCCATCCTGACGACGCCGCTGGCCGTGGACCTGAACGATGCGGCAGTCGCCGTCGCCAGCGAGACCGGGCTGCTGCATGTGGAGCCGGCCTGTGTGGTGGTTGCCGATGGTCCGGCCCGCTTCGGTACCGATGCCCTGCCGGTGCTCAAGCGCTGGCCCCGGCTCACCAGCGTGCGCTACATGCGTGAGCTGAGTGCGGCGCCGCTGCCGCGGCCGCTGCGCGCCTTCGAATCGAATGCCGAAATCGTCGCCGCACATCTGCGCCGGCTCTGGCTGAACTGGGGCACCAGCAGCCAGCGTGGCCTGGTCTGTGCCACGCCGCCGTGGTGGACAGCCGAACAGGCCGCCGTGCTGGTCGACATCACCCGCAAATACGATGTGGCGATATTCGGGCTGGTCGATGCCTCGGTGGCGGCGGTCCGCAACGAGTATCCGGGCCGCGAGGTGCTGCACATCGATGCCGGCCAGCACACCCTGGCGCTGACGCAGATCCGCCAGGACGGGCAGGTCAGCATCGGCGAGCGCGAGTTCTTCCCGTCGCTGGGTGTCGAGTCGCTGCAGCGGCTGGCGATGGAACTCATCGCCCGGCGTTTCATCGAGTACAGCCGTTTCGACCCGCTGCACAGTGCCGAGATGGAGCAGGCGCTCTTCGACCGCTTGCCGGAGTGGCTGGGGCGGGTTGCGCGCGATGTCGATGCGCGGCTCGAGCTCAAGTCCGGTGAGGACCGGTTCCGGGCCACCCTCGATGCCGCCGGTTTCCGGGAACGCATGGCCGCGGCCTGTGAACCGCTGCTGCAGCGGCTGCGCTCGCGGATCGTGATGCGCGGCCCGCATGTCCTGCAGGTGCCGCACCGGCTGACCGATTTCCCCGGTGTGCTCGACAGCCTGATGCGGCTGCAGGAGTGCGAGATCATCGTGCTGGAACCGGGTGCCGCCGCCTTCGGCGCGCTCGCGCGGATCACGCCGGAGCGGCTTGGCGAGGCGGTGGTGCGCATGGAGCTGCCCTGGGACCGGCCGCCGGTCGAAAGGGCAGCGGCCCGGGTGGTGCCGGCCGAACGCAGCGAGCTTGCCGCGACCCACCTGCTGGCCGGCCATCGGGCCTTTCGTCTCGATGCCGGGCCGCTGACCATCGGCACCGGCGTGGGCGATGGCGAGCGCAGCGTGCAGCTGGACGCCGGGCTGCGTGGCGTGTCGCGTCATCACTGCACCGTGCGCATCGAGAACGGCGCGCTCATGGTCTTCGACCACAGCCGCTTCGGTACGCTGCTGAACGGGCACCGGGTGGACAGCGCTGCGGTACTCAAGGCCGGCGACGTGCTCAGCCTGGGAACGCCGCCGGTCGAATTCCGGCTCATCGCCGAAGTCATCGGCCATGGCGCGTAGAACCTTCAACGTCTTCAGTCTCTCTTTCCTGGATGTGATGGCCTGCGGCCTCGGTGCCACGATCCTGTTCCTGATGATCATCAGCGCCCAGGTGCGGCTGAAGGCGGAACGGGCCAGCGAGGAACTGCTGGCCGAAGCCGGCAGCCTCGAGCTGGCCGTGCAGGAAGCGCGCAGCAACCTTGCCCGCCTGCAGGCCAGTCCGGTGCCGTCGCCGGAACAGGCGGCCGCGCAGATCGAGCGGCTGCGCCAGCAGATCGCGGACATGCGCGCGAAGGTGGCGGCGCAGCCTGCCGACAGCGTGGCGCAGAAGGAAAGCCCCGAGCAGCTGCGCGCCGACATCCAGCGCCTGGAGGAGGGGCTGAGCCGGCTCGGCGCCAGCCAGCAGAAGTCGGGTTCAGGTGCCCGCGTACGCAGTTTCACCGGTGATGGCAATCGCCAGTACCTGACCGGCATGCAGATGGGCGGCAAGCGCGTCGTGATCCTGGTCGATGCCTCGGCGAGCATGCTGGCAGGGACCTACGTGAACGTGGTCCGCTACCGGGCCATGCCCGATGCCCGCAAGCGCAAGGCACCGAAGTGGCGGAAGGTGGTGGCGGCCGTCGACTGGCTGAGCACGCAGATCGACCCGGACTCCCGCTTCCAGGTCTATGTGTTCAACGAGCAGGCGCGCAGCGTGGTTGCCGGCAGCGATGGCAAGTGGCTGGAGGCCGGTACGCTGGAACAGGCCATGCAGGAACTGCGCAAGGTGGTGCCGGAAAAGGGCAGCAGCCTCGCCAATGCGTTTTCAGCGCTGCAGCAGCTGCAGCCGGCGCCCGACAATATCTACCTGCTGACCGATGGCCTGCCCACCCAGGGCAAGCAGGCGCCGGGCGAAGTGGTGCAGGTGAAGCCGGCCCAGCGTGCAGCTTTCTTCAACCAGGCCGTGCGCGAGCTGCCGGGGCGCGCGCCGGTGAACGTGCTGCTGTATCCGATGGATGGTGATCCCGATGCGGCCGGTTTCTTCTGGCGCCTCGCCATCGCCACCAAGGGCTCCTTCCTGACGCCGTCGAGGGACTGGCCATGAGAAGGCGACGGCGGCGCGAGGAAGCCGACAACCTGAATCTCTCGTTTCTCGATGCGATCTCCTGCGGCTTCGGTGCCGTGATCCTGTTGCTGGTCATCACCATGCTGTTCGAGCCCGACTCGATCCAGACCACGCGCGAGGAAGCCCAGGCGCTGATCACCAGCCTGGAACAGCAGCTCGCCGAGATCCAGGCCCGCACGGCGGTC
The DNA here is from genome assembly GCA_023383705.1 of Gammaproteobacteria bacterium. GTDB lineage: Bacteria > Pseudomonadota > Gammaproteobacteria > Steroidobacterales > SHZI01. Next base: position 11,964 of record JAHDYM010000057.1, read on the forward strand.
CTGGCCAGGCAGCTGTCCGGGCCACGCGGTGACGAGCAGCAGACCATCGCCGAACTGCAGGCCGAGCTGACGCGCATCCGCGGCCAGTACCGGCCCACCAGGGCGTCGGTGCCGGAAACCGCCGAGGAGGGCGAGTTGAAGGCGGCCCGGCAACGCCTGACCGAAGAGATGCGCCGGATGCTGGCCGATTACCGGCCGCCGGCCGGGGACACCACGGTCGGCGGCATCCCGGTCGACAGCGAGTACATCGTCTTCGTGATCGATACCTCGGGCAGCATGTACCAGGGTCCCTGGCAACTGGTATTGCGCAAGATCAGCGAGACGCTGAGCGTCTACCCGAAACTGCGCGGCATCCAGGTGATGAACGACGAGGGCAAGTATATGTTCCCGAGCTATGCCGGCAAGTGGATGCCGGATACGCCCGGGGTGCGCAAGAACATCATCAGCCGGCTGGCCACCTGGAATCCCTACAGCGACTCGAGCCCGGTCGAGGGCATCGTCGAGGCAGTCAATTCATTTTATGAACCCGGGCGCAAGATCAGCATCTATATCTACGGCGATGATTTCCCGCAGGGCCAGGTGGAGGCGGTGGCGCGCTATGTGGACCGCGTCAACACGGCCGGCAAGGACGGCGAGCGCCTGGTGCGCATCCATGCGGTCGGCTTCCCCACCCAGTTTGCCGGCGGCCAGGACCGCAACGGCACGCGCTTTGCCAACCTCATGCGCGCGCTGTGCGAGCGCAACGGCGGCAGTTTCGTCGCGCTGACCACGCTGTAGAGCGTCAATGGCCCAGGCAGGCCGACAGGAGGAATGTCGTGAGCGATGCGGAGAACCTGCAGAAGAAACGCTGCAAGCCCTGTGAAGGCGGGGTGCCGGCGCTGGATCCGGCGGCAGTCGCCGAACTGCGCCGCGCCCTGCACCCGGACTGGACGCTGTCTGCCGATGGCAAGTGGCTGCTGCGCCACTTTGCCTTCGACAGCTACGCGCGCACGCTGGCCTTCGTCAACGCGGTCGGCTGGATCGCGGAATCAGAAAACCACCACCCCGATCTCGAGGTGGTGTGGGGCAAGTGCACCGTGAAGTGGTCGACTCATGCGGTGGATGGCCTCACCGAAAACGATTTCATCTGTGCCGCAAAAGTCGACCAGCTCCTGAACTGAGCCACTGATCCGGTTTCCCGGCCTCAGAAGTTGTAACGGAAGGTTGCACCCCAGGTGCGCGGGTCGCCGAGGAACCCGAGATAAGTCCGGGTTGATGTCGCGCCCGAGCCACTGCCCTGCAAGGGCCCATCGATGGCAACCTGCAGATATTCGCGATCAAACAGGTTGCGTCCCCACAGCTCGAACTGCCAGCGCTTGTCGTCCGGACCAAAGCCGATGCGCCCGTTCCAGACCATATAAGAGCGCTGTTCCTTGTTCGGGTCGAGATTCGAGCCGGTATTCATGTCGCTGTTGAAACGGAAATCCAGGTGCAGGAAGCCCATGAGCCCGTTGCCGACCGCCTGCTCCCAGGTGGCCGAACCGGTGGTGCTCCAGAGTGGCGCGTTGGTGAGCCGCTTGTCGCGGAGGTCCGGGTTGCCGGCCGTACCATCGTAGAGAACGTCATCGTCATAGCGGGTGTCGGCATATACGACACCGCCGGCCAGCGTCAGCTGTTCCAGCGGCCGTGCCTGTGCCTCGATTTCCACTCCCTTGCTGGAGACACCGCCGATGTTGTCAACGGTGAAGTTGAGGCCGTTGAAGGAGTTCAGCTGGAAGTCATCGAACTCGCTCCAGAACAGCGCGATGTTCAGCTGGACGGCGTCGAGCAGCATGCCCTTGGTGCCGATTTCCCAGGCGTCGACGGTTTCGGGGTCGAACTCCAGCTGGCTGGCAGCCGGCGCGCCGGCGGTGAGGCCACCCCGGTCGAGATTGAACCCGCCAGCCTTGTAACCGCGTCCGTATGAGGCGTAACCGAGCCAGCCGGAGGCAAAGTCATGAGCGTAACCAAGAGTGCCGGTTACCTCATCGTCTTCATGTGAACCACCATGGCTTCCGTCGACCAGCGGCGAGATGAGTGGCAGGCAGCCGAGTGACAATGCCGACGGTTTGATGGGCGCAAGCAGCGGATTGTTGTTCGCAAGGATCAGCGGGCAAGCGACGTTGTCCGAAGCGATGGAAGAACTCAAATCCTTGTCTTCCGATGTATAGCGCAGGCCGAGGGTGATTCTGGAAGTTTCGTCGAGATTCCAGATGTTGTGGGTAAATACGGCCCAGCCATCGGTGTCCTGACGGAAGGCGTCGCCGATCGCACCATCGCCATCGGTAAATACGGTGCCGGGGGCGAGGCCCGTAAACAGGCTCAGTGCATTTGCGGGCGCACCGCCCGCCTGCAGCAGGCCGTTGGCAAAGGCCTCATACGCTGTACCCGTGCGCACCGCATCGTTGACATCCAGTTGTTCGTCCATGTAGTACGCGCCGACCAGCCAGTCCAGCGCTCCGGAGGTGCCGGCCAGCCGCAGTTCCTGGGTCAGGGTCTCGAATGCATTGCCGTAGGTGCCGGGAGCCCGGTACAGGATGTCGGTGTCCGTGAAGTCGATGTCCTGGGAACGATCTGCGTCCCAGTCGCGGTAGGCGGTGATCGAGGTGAGCGTCATGCCGCCGCCCATTTCCCAGTTCAGCTCGGCAGACAGGCCCCATTCGTCGGTTTCCTGCTCGTAGCCACGGTCGGTATTGGCATACATTTGCCGGTCATAGGGGCGGGCGGGATTGATGACCGTGCCGCCCACGGCGCCGATCACCGCGCTGGTCGGGCCGGTCTTGTAGGCGACTGCCGCACAACAGACCTCATCGCGATTGGACACATCGGCGATCACACGCAGATTGAGGGTATCGGTGATCTGGCTCGACAGCTGGCCACGCAGCAGGTAACCGTCGCGGTCGTTGTACTCGGTGCCGGTCGACAGTTCATCGATGAAGCCGTCCCGCTCCGTGATGCTTCCATCGAGACGCAGTGCAAGCTTGTCGCCTGCCACCGGGCCGGTAATGCCTGCGCTCATGCGCCAGTAGTCGTAATTGCCAGCGCTCAGGTCGGTATAGGCACGCAGCTCTTCGGTATCGGGACCCTGGGTAGTGATGCTGAGCAGGCCGGCCACGGCATTCTTGCCGAACAACGTGCCCTGGGGGCCGCGCAGCACTTCGATGCGTTCGACCTCACCGAGATCGGTCAGTGCCACGTTGTTCCTGTTCCGGTAAACACCATCGACGAATACCGCAACCGAGGATTCCAGGCCGAGGTTGTCGCCGGTCGTGCCGACGCCACGGATACGCGCCGTTGTGCCGGCAGTCTCCGATTGCGTGCTGGTGAGTATGAGGCTGGGAGAGAGGATGGTGAGGTCGCGGATATCCTCGACACCGGCGATCTGCAGGGTCTCGGCCGAGTAGGCGGAGACCGCGATGGGCACATCCTCGATGCTCTGTGCCCGCTTTTGCGCGGTCACGATGATTTCCTCGATGGTGGGCTCGGCGGCCAGTATCAGGCCGGGCAGGGCCAGCGGCAGGCAGAGCAGGGTGGTGGCTGAAAGCCGCCGGGTGAAGTGTTTGGCTGCAGGCATGACAGACTCCCTGTGTGGATAGGAAAGCGTCCGGGCACTACAAGGCGATGTGCTTTAAAGCATATCACGAGCTTGTGTGGTGTCTGCTACATGTGCAGGGCTTGCGGCCATGCTGGCTGAGGAAGGCTTTTGAAATTACCATTCACGGCTGGATGACCAGCGGTCGCACGAGACCAGCTGGACCTGCATCAAGAAGAAGATCGACGTGAGGAAGCCCCGAGAATGACTGTTCCCGCACCCCGCGAGTTGCCGGTCTGCAACCCGCGCACCGGTGAGCCCGACTGCCGCATTCCGGTAATCGGTCCGGCCGGGATTGCCGCGCTGGCTGTGCGTTTGCGAGCCAACCAGATGGCCTGGGCCGCGGCCGGTCCGGCGCATCGCGCCGAGGTGGTCAAGGCCTGGTCGGCGCGGCTGCTCGCGCAACCCGGTCCGGTGCTCGATGCGTTGTCCGTCGATACCGGCCGGCACCTGCTGGCCCTGCAGGAGATGAATGCGCTGCGCGGCATGGTGGCCGGCAATGCCGCGCTGGCGACCACGGCGCTGGTCGAGCCGCCCGAGCGCCCGTCGATGACGCCGGGCATACACGCGCAGAGCCAGCTGGTGCCCTATGGCCTGATCGGCGTGATCAGTCCGTGGAACTTTCCCTTTCTGCTGTCGATGCTCGACACGATTCCTGCGCTGCTCGCGGGCTGCGCGGTGATCGTCAAGCCCAGCGAGGTAACACCGCGCTTCATCGCGCCGCTGATGGCGAGCCTCGCGGAGTTCCCCGAACTCGCCGGCGTCTGCAGCTTCATCACCGGCGATGGCTCGACGGGTGCGGCACTCATCCGTGCAGTCGACGGCATCTGTTTTACCGGCAGCGTGGCCACCGGGCGCAAGGTGGCAGCCGCGTGTGCCGAGCAGTTCATCCCGGCCTTCCTCGAACTCGGCGGCAAGGACCCGGCGATCGTGCTGGCCTCGGCCGATCCCGACCGCGCCGCTGCCACCGTATTGCGCGCTTCGGTGCAGGCGACCGGACAGGCCTGCCAGTCGATCGAGCGCGTGTATGTCGACGCGCGCATCCGCGATGAATTCCTTGCGCGCCTCATCGCGCATGCCGAAGCCGTGTCGCTCAACTGGCCCGATAGCCGGCGTGGCCAGGTCGGCCCGCTGATCTTCTCGCGTCAGGCGGAAATCATCGCCGCGCAACTGGCCGACGCCGTGACGAAGGGCGCGCGTATCGAGACCGGCGGTGTGATCGAGCGACATGGTGGCGGCTACTGGCTGCGGCCGACGGTCGTCACCAGTGTCAATCACACGATGACACTGATGAGCGAGGAGACCTTCGGTCCGGTCTTGCCGGTGATGAGTTTCCGCGACCCCGGCGAAGCGGTGCAGCTCGCCAATGATTCGGTCTACGGGTTGTCGGCGGCAGTGTTCGGTGACGAGGCGCAAGCGCTGGCCGTTGCGCGCCAGCTCGTCGCCGGTGCCGTCAGCATCAATGATGGTGCGCTGACCACCGAAGTCTTCGATGTCGACAAGAATGCCTTCCGCCTGTCAGGCCTCGGCGCCTCGCGCATGGGCGCTTCGGGCCTGTTGCGCTTCGTGCGCAAGAAAGCCCTGCTGATCCAGCGGGGCAGGGCAAAGGACATGCATGCGCTTGAGGAAAACGCGTCCACGGATGGCGGCTGAAGTCGCGACCATTTGCGCAGGCTCAGTCGGCCGGATGCCTCGATGAGCTGTGCGCCGGCCCGCTGGCGAAGCGCAGGATCAGATACCCGGCGATGGCCGAGGTAATCGA
>JAHDYM010000058.1 GCA_023383705.1 Gammaproteobacteria bacterium
TCCTCGACTTCGGTTCCCAGTACACCCAGCTCATCGCGCGTCGCGTGCGCGAGGCCGGCGTGTACAGCGAGATCCTGCCCTGGGATGCGGATGCCGCCGATATCCGCGGCTATGGCCCAGCGGGCGTGATCCTTTCCGGCGGGCCCGAGTCGGTGATTTCGGGCGCGACCTTCAGCGATGTCACGCCGGTGATTCCGCTGCTGGTCTTCGAGCTCGGCGTGCCCGTGCTCGGCATCTGCTATGGCATGCAGGCGATGGCGGCCCAGCTCGGTGGCCAGGTCGAGGCCTCGGGCCATCGCGAGTTTGGCCACGCACTCGTGCGGCCCACAGCCTCCAGCCGCCTGCTCGACGGGCTCGTCGATGCCGCGCATCCCGATGGCGTGCCGGCGCTCAATGTCTGGATGAGCCACGGCGACCGTGTCGCACGGCTGCCGGCCGGCTTCACGGCGATTGCCAGCAGTGCCAATGCACCGCTCGCCGGCATGGCCGACGAGAGCCGGAATTTCTACGGGCTGCAGTTCCATCCCGAGGTCACGCACACCGAGCACGGCCAGCAGATCATCGAACGCTTCGTGCGCGATATCTGCGCCTGTCCCGACACCTGGCGCGCCGGCAACATCATCGCGCGCGAGATCGACAGCGTGCGCGCGCAGGTCGGCAGGGAGCACGTGCTGCTCGGGCTGTCGGGCGGCGTGGATTCTTCGGTCGTGGCGGCGCTGCTGCACCGGGCGCTCGGCGAGCAGTTGCTGTGCGTGTTTGTCGATACCGGCCTGCTGCGCCTGAATGAAGGCGACCAGGTGATGGCGATCTTCGCCGAACACCTGGGCGTGAAGGTGATCCGCGTGAATGCCGAGGCGCGGTTCATGGCGGCACTGGCCGGCGTCGAGGATCCCGAGGCCAAGCGCAAGATCATCGGTCGCCTGTTCATCGAGGTCTTCGACGAGGAAGCGGCGAAGCACACCGATATCCGCTGGCTGGCCCAGGGCACCATCTATCCCGATGTCATCGAGTCGGCCGGCTCGAAGACCGGCAAGGCGCATGTCATCAAGTCGCACCACAACGTCGGCGGCCTGCCCGAACACATGAAGCTCAAGCTGGTCGAGCCGGTGCGCGAACTCTTCAAGGACGAGGTGCGCAGGATCGGCGTCGAACTCGGCCTGCCGCGCGAGATGGTTTACCGTCACCCGTTCCCCGGGCCGGGCCTCGGCGTGCGCATCCTCGGTGAAGTCAGGCGCGACTTCGCCGAACTGCTGCGCAAGGCCGATCACATATTCATCGAGGAGCTGCGCCGCGCGGATCTCTACGACCAGGTCAGCCAGGCCTTTGCGGTATTCCTGCCGGTGCGCTCGGTGGGCGTGATGGGCGACGGTCGCCGCTACGACTGGGTGATCGCGCTGCGGGCCGTCGAGACCATCGACTTCATGACCGCCCGCTGGGCGCATCTGCCCTACGACTTCCTCGACCACGTCTCCCGCCGGATCATCAACGAAGTCGATGGCATCTCGCGGGTCACCTACGACATCTCGGGCAAGCCGCCGGCGACGATCGAGTGGGAGTAGGGGAGTCGCTGCCCGGCTGATCAGGCTGCGCAGGCGGCGCGCACACAGCCTCGCAGCCAGCGATGAGCGGGATCCCCGTCCAGCCGTGGATGCCACAGCAATGACACCGTGAACGGCGGGATTGGCAGCGGCAGCGGGAATGTGTGCATCCCGGCGAACAGCTTCCCGGTGTGTCGTTCGTGAACCGTCGCCACGAGGTCTGATTCCCGTGCCAACGCCAGTGCAGCGGAGTATCCGCCCACGATCGTGGTGACCTGACGCTTCAGTCCGAGTTCTGCCAGCGCATCGTCGACGTGCGCCTTTTCATTGTCCCTGCGCGCTACATGCACATGCGCGGCTGCGGCATATCGCGTGGCCGTGACCTTGCCCCTGGCCAGTGGGTGCCCGACACGAACCGCCCCCACGTAGCGGTCCCGGAACAGTGCCTGCGCGCGTACTTCTGGTCCAATGGCTTTGTCGATGACGCCCGTTTCCAGATCGACGGAACCATCGCGCAGGGGGCCGCTGGTCTTGTCCAGCTTGTGGAGGAAGTGCAACCGCACGCCGGGGGCTTCCCTGGATACACGGGCCAGCAGGAGGGTCCCGAAATTCTCCACGAATCCCTCACTGGCGCGAATCGTGAACGTCCGTTCCAGGTGTGCGAGATCGAGCTTGTCAGCGGGGCGCAGTGCTGATTCGGCTGCATGCACGAGTTGACTGACAGAGTCGCGCAATTCCATCGCGCGCGGAGAAGCAACCAGGCCGCGGCCCGCCCTGACCAGCAGCGGATCGCCGGTCGCCTTGCGCAGTCGGGCGAGTGAGCGACTCATTGCCGAGGGACTGAGCTTCAGGCGTCGCGCAGCCCGCGCAACGCTGCCCTCCTGAAGCAGTACGTCCAGCGTGAACAGCAGGTTCAGGTCGGGCCTGGGCATATATGGCGTCTCATGCACTTATCAAGTGCAAATGATGCGCCTTCCGCCATGGCTGCTCAATCACTAGATTTGCTTGCAGGAGCCGGAGCGATCCGCATCCAGGCAGGACCGGAGAACCGACATGGCGAGAAACACCCCTGAAGCGTCCATCGACACGACCAGGTCGGCATGGGGACCGCTCGCAGACCGCGCGTACGCCCCGATGGCGCTGCATGCCGATGCCGGCCTGCGTGGCCCGCGCCGCGCTGTCGCCATAGCCGCCGTCCTCGCTGCCATGGTTCTCGTGGTCCTGGATGCAGCCATCGCGGGCATGGCCCTGCCGACGATTGCCCGATCGCTGCAGGTGACGCCGGCGATGTCGATCTGGGTCATCACTGCCTACCAATCGTCGCTGGTCATAGCCCTGCTGCCATGTGCTGCGATGGGAGAAAGCCTGGGCTATCGGCGGGTGTTCACGGCCGGCGTCGCACTGTTCATTGCCGCCTCCCTGTCCTGCGCCCTTGCTCCTTCACTGCCGTGGCTGGTTGCTGCGCGCTTTGTCCAGGGATTCGGGGGAGCATGCGTCATGGCGCTCGGTGTGGCGCTGCTGCGCGAGGTGGTTCCGCCTCGCCAGCTTGGAGCCGCCATAAGCTGGAACGCACTGGCCGTCGCGCTGTCGTCTGCGGCGGGTCCCACCGTTGGCGCCGCGCTCATTTCCGGAGCGGGCTGGCGCTGGCTGTTTGTGATCAATCTGCCCCTGGGCGCATTGGTGCTGCTGGCCACACGCGCTCTTCCCGGGGCCAGTGGCACAGGCCGACGCCTGGATATGATCAGTGTGGGGATGAATGCCGGCGCCTTCGCTTCGCTGCTTATCGGGGCAGAGCTGCTGCCCTCATCATTTGCCTTGGGTGCCACGCTCCTTGCCGTGGCAGGCGGAGCACTGGTTGCGCTGGTCCTGCGGGAGAGGCGGAAGGAGGCACCGCTCATTCCCCTGGATCTGCTCGGGGCCGGGTCTTTCCGTATCTCGGTGGCAGCATCGGTGCTGTGCTTTGCCGGCGTGGGCGCCGCGCTGATTGCCCTGCCTTTCCATTTCCAGCACGAACTGGGACAGACCGTCTGGATGACGGGTCTCTACATGACGCCCTGGCCGCTCACGGTCGCCGTCGCGGCCCCGCTCGCTGCCCGCCTTGCGACAAGGATCTCCACGGCCTGGCTGTGCGCGGTGGGTGGCTTCTGCCTCGCCGTCGGACTTGGATCCGTCGCGATCTGGCCATCGCAAGGAGGTTTCCTGCGACTCACTCTGCTCATCATGCTCTGCGGCCTGGGATTCGGCCTGTTTCAGGTGCCAAACAACCGGAACATGTTTCTCTCGACTCCGCGCAATCGAAGCGCTGCAGCGGGCGGCATGCAGGGTACCGCACGTCTCACCGGCTTGACGGCTGGCGCAATCATCATGACGCTGCTCTTCACCGCCGTGCCTGTCGAGGCAGCGCCTCGTCTTGGGCTTGGCATGGCAGCGGTATTCGCGTTGGCTGCCGGTTTCGTCAGCACCCTGCGATCCTGGCGTGTCGTTGCCGGGTCCTGAGGTGTCGATTGACTTCCGCCCGGAGCCGCGACTAGCCTAGGCTGCCCAGGTCGGGTGCTGTCAAAGGGGTCTCCACATGAGTAAGTCCGCCATCGCTGCGGCTGTCTGCGCATTGGCTGTCGTGTCCACGGCCGCCATGGCGGCGGACGACAAGGTTCCGGCCAGAAACGGCTTCTCCGGCAACCTCATCTTCGGTGCCGGTTATATCGACCTCGAGAGCAACCTGTACAAGGGCAACACCCTGCTCGATGTCGAGACCCAGACGATCAACTCGGTGTTCGATTCGCCACGCAGCGAGAGCGATGCCTACCCCTTTGTCACCGGCGAGATCGGCTGGACCTTCGGCGACCGGTGGCAGGTGTACTTCGGCAACGACATCGGCGACCTCGTCACGCTCGACTTTTCCCAGCGGCTCGGGATACGCAAGGCGTGGGACGGGGTGGGCGTCGTCGGCATCGGCCTGCTGCTGAGCGGGATGCCGGCCGAGGTATGGGAAGATCCTTACCTGGCTGGCACGCCGCGCAGCGATACCGACCGGGATTCCACGGGCCTGCGCCTCGACTGGTGGCGGATACTCGATTCCGGCTTCTTCCTGCAGCTCAAGACGCGCAAGATCGACGTGGACAATGAGCAGAGCGGCACGGACCCAGCGCTCGGCCTGACGGCGGGAGAAATCAGCCAGCTCCGCCGCGACGGCGATGACAGCCGCCTCACGCTCGGCTATCGCTGGCAGGACGGCAAGGAAACCTGGCAGCCCGAGTTCATCATTGGCGAGGACGACCGCGATGGCAAGGCGGTGAGCGCCGACGTCACCGGCGTGAAGCTGACCTACACCTATGCCGGCAACCTCTGGACCATGACTGGCACCGGTTCCTTCTTCAAGTCGGACTACGACCAGGCGAATCCCATCTACGACCGGAAGATCGACTCCGATGCCTACGCGCTCGGTTTCACGGCGGTGCGCAAACTCGAGGTGGGCGATGGCCGATGGAGCGTCGTCGGTAGCCTGGTCTATGCCGATGAAGATTCGGATGTGAACTTCCACGATGGCACCGCCACGGGCGTTAACATCGGCGCTGCCTACCGGTTCGGCGCACGCGAGGAGTAATCCCACCCATGAAGATGAGGCGTTCCCTGCTCCTGTTGACGGCTGCCTGCCTGCTGTCCGGTGTCGCCTTTGCGAAGCAGGACGATCTGCCGACCGTTTCGCATGACGGCCTCGAGTTGCGGAAGAGCAAGCTCGCCGATGTCGTTTACGTGAGGCCCGGCGCCGATTTCAGCGGCTACAGGCGCGTCGCGATCCTCGACTGCCCGGTGGCATTCAGCAAGGACTGGGAGCGTGATCGCAGGAATGGCGCAGGGCGCGTCAGCCAGAAGGAGATGGACGAGATCAAGGCCAGCCTGTCGGCCGAGTTCCTGAAGGTCTTCACCGATGAACTGCAGACCAAGGGCGGCTACACCGTCGTCACGGAGGGCGCGGAGGACGTGCTTGTCCTGCGCCCGGCCATCGTCGACCTCGAGATATCTGCACCGGATACCATGGCGCCGGGCCGCAGTTTCACCCTGAGCGATTCGGCCGGGGGCATGACCCTCTACCTGGAGATTTTCGACTCCGTCACCGGCCAGATCCTGGCGCGCGCCATCGATCGGCAGGAAGACGGTGGCATGGGCCGGATCCAGTGGCAGAACGCGGTGACCAACAAGGCCGAGGCGGACCGCATCCTGCGCCGGTGGGCCAGCACGCTCCGTACACGGCTGGACGACCTGCAGGGCAAGGCGCCCGCCAACTAGCTTCAGCGCGACAGGGGATCAATGTCCATGTACCAGCGTACGATCGCGGTTCTCGTCCTCGGCACCACCCTGTTGGCCACGTCCTCGCTGGCGGCGGGAGGTGAACTCGACCGCACTGTCCTGCCGATCGCAGAGCCGAAGCGGCCGGTCTACACCGAACTCGACGTACGTCAGGTGACGATGCCGGCGCACTTTGCAGTAAAGGCACCAGCCGGCGCGCCCAACGTCGTCATCGTCCTCATCGATGACCTCGGCTTCGGTGCGACGACGCCTTTCGGCGGACCGATCGCTACCCCGACACTCGAGTCCCTTGCCAACGAGGGTCTGCGCTACAACAACTTCCACACCACGGCGCTGTGCTCGCCGACGCGCGCGGCGCTGAAGTCGGGACGCAACCACCACACCGTCAACATGGGCTTCATCACCGAGATGGCGACGGGCATGCCGGGCAACACCGGCCAGATCCCGAATGCCACCGCGCCGGTTGCCGAGATGCTGCGTCAGAACGGCTACAGCACCGCCGCCTTCGGCAAATGGCATGAGACCGCAGCATGGGAAACCGGCATCTCCGGGCCCTATGACCGCTGGCCCACGCACCAGGGCTTCGACAAGTTCTATGGCTTCATCGGTGGCGAGACTAACCAGTGGGCGCCGTACCTGTTCGATGGCGTCACCCATGTCAAGTTGCCCGATGACCCCAACTACCATTTCATGACCGACATGACCGACCAGGCGGTGGCATGGATCGGATACCAGAAGGCGCTGACGCCCGACAAGCCCTTCTTCGTTTACTTCGCGCCGGGCGCGACGCATGCGCCGCATCATGTGCCGAAGGACTGGATTGCGAAGTGGAAGGGCAAATTCGACCAGGGCTGGGATGCTGTCCGCCAGCAGACGCTGGCCCGGCAGGTGGCCATGGGCATCGTGCCGAAGGGTACCGTGCTCGCACCGAAGCCGGCCGCGATCCCGGACTGGTCCAAGCTTTCCGACGACGAGCGCCGGCTCTTCGCTCACCAGGCGGAGGTCTTTGCTGCCTTCCTCGACTACACCGACCACGAGATCGGCCGCATGCTCGACGCCGTGCGCGCCACTGGCCAGATGGACAACACCCTGGTGTTCTACATCGCCGGTGACAACGGCACCAGTGCCGAGGGCGGCCCGGTCGGCATGTTCAACGAGTACACCTACTTCAACGGCGTCGCCGAGAAGGTGCCGGATCTCCTGAAGGTGATGGACAGGTGGGGTTCGCCGGAGACCTACCCGCACATGGCGGCCGGTTGGGCCGTTGCTTTCAACGCGCCCTTTTCCTGGACCAAGCAGGTAGCCTCCGACTTCGGTGGCACGCGCAATGGCCTCGTCGTGCACTGGCCGAAGGGCATCAGGTCGAAGGGTGCGATCCGCACGCAGTTCAGCCACGTCATCGACGTCGCGCCGACCATACTCGAGGCGGCCGGACTGCCGGAACCGAAGGTCGTGGACGGCACGCCGCAGATCCCGATGGAAGGCGTGTCCATGAACTACAGCTTCGACGACGCCACGGCGAAGGATCGGCACACCACGCAGTACTTCGAGATCACCGGCAACCGCGCGATCTACCACGATGGCTGGTTCGCGCGCACGATCCATCGCGCGGCCTGGGAGCTGGAGGGTCGTCGCCCGTTGCAGGAAGACATCTGGGAGCTCTACGACACTCGCAAGGATTTCAGCCTTGCGAACGACCTCGCGAAGAGCGATCCGCGCAAGCTCGATGAACTGCAGAAGACCTTTCTCCGGGAGGCCGCGAAGTACCACGTCCTCCCGCTGGACGACCGCGGGCTGGAACGTGCGATTGCGGCGAGGGTGGGGCGTCCGGACCTGATGGCAGGCCGCACCTCCCTGACGCTCGCGGAGGGCATGACCGGCATGATGGAGAACGTCTTCCTCAATGTGAAGAACAAGTCGCTCACGATCACTGCCGATGTCGAGGTTCCGGCGGGTGGCGGCAACGGTGCGATCATCGTGCAGGGTGGCCGCTTTGGCGGCTGGGCGCTGTACCTGAAGGACGGCGTGCCGGCCTACGACTACAACTTCCTCGGCATGCAGCGCACCAGCATTGCCGGAACGCAGCCGCTCCCGGCGGGCAAGTCCACGCTGCGCTTCGACTTCGCCTATGACGGCGGCGGGCCGGGCAAGGGCGGCACAGGTACGCTGTCCGTGAACGGCCAGCAGGTTGCGCAGGGGCGCATCGAGCATACCCAGGCCGCGATTTTCTCGGCAGACGAGACGGCTGACGTCGGTATCGATCTCGGTACCCCGGTGGTCGAGGCCATCGGTTCCGGGCAGAAGTCGAAGTTCACCGGACGCATCCCGAAGGTAACGGTGGAGATCAAGCCGGCCGCCGGTCCGGTGGCGATGACAACTACCCGGGAAGTGCAGGGCAGGGTCCAGCAATCCCGGGAATAAGCCAAATAAGCCAAATAAGCCAAACCCGGCACCGCCGACGGCACCGCCGAGAAGGAAAAGCATATGGCAGATACGAAGCATCCGGCCTGGGCACGCCACCTGGACAGCATCGCGGACGAGTTGCTGCGCCTGTCCACCGCCTGCGATGTGCGCCTGCGCGACCCGGGCGTCATCGAGCGCATCCTGCACAACGACGAAACCGTTTGCGGCACGAAGAATCCCATCGGTTTCCGCAAGCTGCACAGTCTGGTGCTGGCAACCTTCAGTTCGCTCAACAAGGCAATCGACCGCATCGGTCCCGAGGAAACGAAGATCATCATCGATGGCATCAGGGAGCGGGTAGGCAGGCTGCAGGCAGCGGGCCGCGGTTCCCCGCCACCGGGCAACCGCAGTGACACCGGAGAGTAGTACTGGCCGGAGCGCATGACATGAAGAAATCGCAGCTTGCACGCATCGAGAAGTTGATCAGTCCCTTCCGGATCACCAGTGGCAAGGGCTTCAGGCTGAAAGACATCGATCCGCGCAGCACGGGCGGCCTTGACTCGGAAGACAAGGATGAGGCGAAGGAGATGCTCGGCCGCGGTGTCGAGTGGCTCGCCGAGCAGCAGGACATGCTCTACGCGCAGGACCACTGGGGGCTCCTGCTGGTGTTCCAGGCGATGGATGCCGCCGGCAAGGACAGCACCATCAAGCACGTGACCTCGGGCATCAACCCGCAGGGTTGCGCGGTGACCTCGTTCAAGCAGCCGTCGAGCGAGGATCTCGACCACGATTACCTCTGGCGTTATTCGCGCAATGTGCCGGCGCGCGGTCAGATCGGCATCTTCAACCGCTCCTATTACGAGGAAGTCCTGGTCGTACGGGTGCATGAGGAGCTGCTGCATCGCCAGAAGCTGCATCCCTCGCTGATCACGAAGAATATCTGGCGGGATCGCTACGAAGACATCGGCAACTTCGAGAAGTACCTCGACCGGAACGGGATCCTGGTGCTGAAGTTCTTCCTGCATGTATCGAAGGCCGAGCAGAAGCGCCGTTTCATGGAAAGGCTGGATCGTCCGGAGAAGAACTGGAAGTTCTCGGCCTCGGATGTCGCCGAGCGCGAGCACTGGTCCGATTACCAGATGGCCTATGAAGAGGCCATACGCAACACCGCCAGCAAACATGCCCCCTGGTACGTGGTGCCGGCCGACAACAAGTGGTTCACGCGCCTCGTGGTAGCCGCGGCGGTGGTCGATGCGATGGCCGCATTGAAGCTGCACTACCCGGTTGTGGGTGCCGTGAAGCGCAGGGAGCTGGCTGCGGCGCGTGGGCGCCTGGAAGCCGGGTGAGGCAAGGTCCGGTTCGGGGTCGGCAGGGGCAGCGGTACATGGTCTGGGAACGGGCGATCGCCTGCGCTCTGCTGCTGGTAGTGACTTCTGCGGGTGTGCAGGCGGCCGGGGACCCCGTGGCTCCGTCGCGTCCGCGGATCGGGCTCGTGCTCGGCGGCGGTGGCGCCAAGGGCGCGGCGCACATCGGTGTCCTGCGTGTTCTCGATGAACTGCGCGTGCCGGTCGACTGCGTGGCCGGTACCAGCATGGGCGCGCTGATCGGCGGTACCTTCGCCTCCGGCATGCCGCCTGCGGAGATCGAGAAGGCCGTGCTCGGCATCAACTGGTCGCGCACCGTCGGCAGCGAGGGCTTGCGTGATCGCACGCCAATCGACCGCAAGCTCAGCGGCATCACCTACACCAACTCGCTGGATCTCGGCATCAGGAATGGCACGATCGAGGCGCCTGGCGGCTTGCTCAAGAGCCAGGACATCGAGGACGTCATCCGCAGCCTGGTCTCCGATGCCCGCTTCACCCGTAACTTCGACCACTTGCCGGTGCCGTTCCGCGCGGTGGCTACCGACATGATGGCGGGCGAGATGGTGGTCCTCGGCGAGGGCGACCTGTCGGTCGCCATGCGCGCCAGCATGGCCGTGCCTGGCGCCTTCTCCCCGGTGGTGCAGGGGAACCGGGTCCTGTCCGATGGCGGCATGATGCGCAACCTGCCGGTGGATATCGCGCGCGAGCTGTGTGCGGAGGTGGTGATCGCCGTGTCGCTCGCCTCGCCGCCACCCGAACCCGCGGACCTGGCTTCCGCGGTGGCGCTGGCCGGCCGCTCGCTGGATGTGATGATCAACGCCAACCAGAATGCGCAGATCGCGACGCTCGCGAACAGTGATGTGAGCATCGTCGTGCAGATGGGCGACATCGGTTCCAGCGATTTCCAGCGTGTGCCGGATGCCATACCGCTCGGGCGTGAAGCCGCACTCAGGCAAAAACAGCAGTTGGAGCGACTCGCGCTGCCGGAGGCCGAGTACCTCGCCTGGCGCCAGGGGGTGGATCGCGCTGCCCAGCCCGCGATCCGGCTTGCCGACGTGCGCATCAAGGGGCTCTCCCGGGTCAACGAGGACTACGTGCGTGCCCAGCTGCAGAACATCCGGCCCGGTGCCACGGTCACCACCGCCGAGATCCAGGCGGATACGGGGCGGGTCTTTGCGCTGGGCGACTTCGAGCGCGTGGAGTACCACCTGGTTGGCCCGGCCGATGCGCGCATCCTCGATGTCGGGGCCATCGAAAAGTCCTGGGGTCCCGATTTCGTGCGCTTCGACCTCGGGCTCGCGGCCAACGGCAGCGGCCGGCTCGAGGCCCTGCTGCGCGCCGACCACGAGCGCACCTGGATCAACCCGCTCGGTGGCCGCTGGCACAATGCCCTGCAACTCGGCGAGCAGACCATTTTGCAGACCGACCTGTACCAGCCCTTCGATGTCCGGCAGCGTTTCTTCATTCAGCCGACCCTGCAGTACCAGCGCGACCTGGAAAACATCTACGATGACGGCGACCGGATCGCCAGCTATATCGTCCGCGAGGCTTTCGCCCAGCTCGACCTCGGCGTGAATTTCGGTACAAGCACCCAGCTGCGTGCCGGCCTGCGCGAGAGCTGGATCGGTGCGGACAGGGATACCGGCCTCCCGATACTGCCGGAGCTCAAGACCGAGAAGGACGCCAGCGCACAGTTCGGGCTGATCTACGACACGCGCGATGCGCCTGGCATGCCGACCAACGGTACCTTCATCAATGCCCGCTATGCGCGCTCGAATTCCTGGCTTGGGGGCAGGCAGGACTACGATCTCGTCGAAGGCGTTTTGCTCCGGGCGATCACCTTCCGCGGCGATCCACTGACCCTGTTTGTCGGTGGCGGTGCGGAACTCGACGGCGATCTGCCGGTTACCGAGGAATTCCAGCTGGGCGGCATCCGGACCTTCCCGGGACTGCAGCCAGGCGAGTTGCGCGGCAGCAAGTACTGGTTTGCCGGCACCCGCCAGTTCTGGAAACTCGCCGATATCCAGTCGCTGTTCGGCCAGGCCCTGTATGGCGGCGTTCGCCTGCACGCTGGCCGCATGGGCGAGCGCATCGACGGTGTGCGGGACGGGACGCTCTACGGCATAGCCGCTTCGCTGGGCGGCGCGACGCCGATCGGGCCATTCATTTTGTCGCTCGGGTATGTGGACAACGACAGCTGGCAACTGCAATTCGCACTCGGCCGGCCGATCTCGGAGGGGTCCATCCTCGACGAGTTGCGCTGACCGGGGCGGTGTAGTCCCGATGCTGGCGGCCAGCCCATACCCGATCGGTTAGTATTTGACCTTCGATCAACCTCCAGACAGCCAAGGGAACAATCATGAGATTTTCATCCGCTACATGCCTCGCGGTTTCGATGGCGGCACTGCTCGCTTGCGGGCCGGCGCTGGCGGCCGACGAGGAGTGGCAGCACACGGTGGTGGTCTACGGTATCGGGGCCTCGATCGACGGCAAGGCCGGTGTCGGCAATGTCACCGCCGATGTGGATGTGGGCTTCGATGACATTCTCGACAACCTCGAGTTCGGTGCGATGGCCTCCTGGCGCGGCGAGCGCGGGCGCTTCGCGGTGGTGGCCGACCTCATCTACATGGCGCTGGAACAGAAGAAGAGCGGTCTCGGGCCCTTCGGCGGTACTCGCGCCAAGGTCGAGGCGGACCAGCTGATCATGGAACTCGACGGCTCCTGGGCGGTGACCGATCGCCTCGATGCCTACGGCGGCTTGCGCTACTGGGAACTCGACAACGAACTCGACGTGGTGGGTGGTGGGCCGCTGGGGGAAACCCTGTCGGCGAACAAGACCGAGGACTGGGTCGATCCGATCGTTGGCCTGCGCTACGCCTGGCCGCTCAATGATCGCTGGGAGTTCATCGTCCGCGGTGACCTGGGCGGTTTCGGTATCGGCAGTGACTTTACCTGGCATGCTTCGGCCTTCGCCAACTGGAAGGTCTCCGAGCATGGCTCCGTGTTGCTGGGATACCGTCACCTGGATGTGGACTACGACGATGGCAGTGGCAGCAGCCGCTTCCGCTGGGATGTTGCCGAGGGTGGTCCGGCGGCGGGCTTCGCCTGGCGGTTCTGAGCGATTCGGCAAACCCGGTCGGCGGAGGAGTTCTTTCCGCGATGGAGCAACGGCCCGCAGGTGCGGTTTGCGGCGTGGCGCCGGTCCGCGATGACGAAACCTACATGCGGCGAGCGCTCGAGCTCGCGCGCAGTGCCGGGCTCGCCGGCGAGGTGCCGGTGGGTGCCGTGCTGGTGCTCGAAGGGGTTGTCATCGGCGAGGGCTGGAACCGTCCCATCAGCAGCTGCGATCCGAGTTCACATGCGGAAATCGAGGCCTTGCGGGCCGGTGGCCGGCAACTGGGCAATTACCGGCTGGCCGGCAGCACGCTCTATGTGACGATGGAGCCTTGTCCCATGTGCGCCGGCGCGATGATCCACGCACGCGTGGCGCGACTGGTCTACGGTACGCCGGACCTGCGTGCCGGTGCGGTCGGGACCGTCATCGATGTGCCGGGCAGTGCGGCGGCAAACCACCGCATCAGTGTGACGGGCGGGGTACTCGCCGATGAGTGCCGGGATTTGCTGCAGGCATTCTTCCGCGCGCGGCGGGGCGGTTCACCCTAGGTCTGGCCGCGGCCGGTCGCTGTGGTCGGTTCCGCAGTGCCGCTGTCTGCAGTCTTCACCGGCGTTTCGACAGCCGGTTCCTGCTGGCGCCAGGCATCCCGACCTTCGGTGAGCCAGACCAGGATGTCGTAGTAGTTGCGGATGTTGCGCACGTAGGCGCGGGTTTCATGGCCGCGCGCGTAGCCCCAGCGGGTCTGTTCGTACCAGCGGCGTTCCATCAGCAGCGGCAGGGCACGCTTGATATCGACCCAGCGATCGGGGTTGCCGCCGTTGAGACTGACGATGCGGCGCGCGTCGAGCAGATGGCCATAGCCCATGTTGTATGCAGCCAGCGCCATCCAGGTGAGGTCCGGGTCGGCAATTTCGGGCGACAGCTTTGCGATGCGCTTGCGCATGCGCCACAGGTACTTCGAGCCGGCCGTGATGCTCTGGGTCACATCGCTGCGATTCTCGACATTCATCAGCAGTGCCGTTTCCGGCGTCAGCATCATCATGCCGAGCGCTCCCTTGGGCGATTCGGCGACGGGATTCCAGTGGCTCTCCTGGTAACCGACCGCGGCGATCAGCCGCCAGTCGATGTCCGCGCGCTTGCCCGCCGCCTCGAACATGGCGCGGTAACGGGGCAGCATGCTCTTGTAGTCGCGGATGAATTTGCGTGTCCCGGCATAATCGAAAGTCTCGCGGTGTCCGTAATAGCGATCCATCAGATGACCGAGGTCGCCGGAAGCGCGCATGTCGGCAAGGTGTGTGCCTGCGGCATCGATCAGGCTGTGCTCGCTGCGGCGCCGGAAGGCCCAGGCGAGCGAATCGCCCTTGCTGAGGTCGAAAGCGACCAGCAGCTCCGGATGGAAACGCTGGAAGACCGAGAACAGGTTGGAGTCGACGACGGTGAAGTCTGCCTCGCCGTTCTCGACCCGGTTGAGCAGTTCGCCGGCATCGGCCGAAGGGTTTTCGATCCAGGCCAGCCCCGGTGCCGTCTGGCGGGCCGCGAGCAGCGACTCGACGTAGCTCGAATTCGCAACCACCTCGATCCGCTTGCCGACCAGGTCGGCTGCTGAGTGCGGCCGCCTGGTTCCGCGCCGGTAGACCACATGCTGGCTGACCTGCTGGTAGGACGGCCCGAAATCCACCTGCCCGGCCCGTTCCGGTGTCACCGTCAGGCCGGCGGCAGCGATGTGCGCACGGCCCAGACGCACCTCGGTCAGGAGGTCGCCAAAGCGATCCGCTTCGATCAGCCTCAGTTTCACACCCAGCTTCTCGGCGAAGCTGCGGGCGAGTTCGTAGTCCGGTCCCTCCGGACCTGCCGCGCCGATGTAGTAGGTGATGGGGCTGTTGCGGGTGACGACGCGCAGCTCGCCGAGCGTCTGTACTTCCTCGAGCAGGGAGGGTTGCCTGGCGCAGGTACACAGCAGGCCGGCGACAGCGATGAGCAGTACGGTACGCATGATCGCCGCGAACCCTAGCACGCAGGCTTCGGTCGGGGACACCCGCAGGGGCAAAATTTAATGTTGGGGTTTATGTAAAAGGTTATAAAAAACAATAGTATATGCGCACTATATGCGCTTGCCCGGAGATCGGCTGACTGACCCGCGGGCAGGGATTTCCGTTATTGTTCAGTCCCCGGACCGGACCCAGGACGCCATGAGCCAGACCCTCGCACCACCCGTATCAGCCAGCAGCGACTGGCGCAGCCAGTGCCGGGCACGGCGCATCGATCCGGCCGAAGTCGAGATGGTGGCCTCGCGCTACGTGGCCTACCGGGACTACATGAAAGCCCATGGCGGCGGTTTGCCGCTGGCCGGCTGGTTCCGTTTCTACTGTCAGGAAAAGGCCTCCGAGAGCGGTGACCAGACCGGCGGGGTGGTCAGTGAATGCTCGGCTACGGGCGAGGCCGTCGGGCAGGCCGTGCTCAGCGAGCCGCGGGTCTTCCTGGAAATTCTCCGCCTGCAGCTTGAAACCGTGCATCCGGCCTGACGGCGCCGCGCCGAATACCTATAATGCCGCGCCAGCCCATACCGGAGGGATGCCGGAGAGGCTAAACGGCCCTGACTCGAAATCAGTGGGGGGCGCAAGCCCCACGGGGGTTCAAATCCCTCTCCCTCCGCCAGACATTCCCGGGTCTTCCCGGCGAAGCAATCGACCCCGCGTAACTGCGGGGTTTTTTGTGCCTGTGGCCGGGAGTTGTGCGGAGACTCGCCGGTGCCCCGGCCACCGGGTCCTGCAAGCGCCGGCTACAGCCACGGCCGCACGCAGTCCCGGCAGTACGCCCACAACCGTTCCGCCACCGTGACATTCCAGTCGAGTGGCACGGCATGGCGGCCATCGCGACCGTCGCGGACGTAGAAGGCGCCGTTGCTCCTGCCAGCATCCGGATCGGTGGCCAGGTACAGGGGCACCAGTGCGCCTTCCTCCGGTGGACGCATGCCGGGGCGCAGGCGCTCATAGACGCCGCCGGCGAACAGCGTGCTGGTGTGAAAGAAGTTCGTGTCGATGAGTCCCGGGCACAGCGCGTTGCTGACCACGCCGCTGCCCGCCAGTTCCCGTGCGAGCTGGTTGCTCAGCAGGACATTCATCAGCTTGCTGTTGGCGTAGGCCTGCCAACCGCCGAACCCGCGCTCGAGTTGCAGATTGGAAAAATCCACCGTGCCACCACCCATTGCCGTCGAGGCAACATTCACGATGCGCGCCGGCGCATTGGCCTTGAGCATGTCGAGCAGGGACAGCGTCAGCAGGAAGGGCGCGAGGACATTCACGGCGAAGGTCAGTTCAAAACCGTCCACGCTCAGTTGGCGGTGATCGGTGAGCAGTCCGGCGTTGTTGACCAGCACGCTGGTGCCGGGGAACTCGCGGCGCAGTTGTGCGGCGAGCGCGGCTACCTCGGCCAGCGAGGCGAAATCCGCCCGCACCGGATACAGCGCGGGATTGCCGCTGGCGGTGCGCAGTTCGGCCAGCGTTGCCTCGAGCCGGGCGGGATCCCGGCCGTGGAGGATGACGCTGGCCTTCTGCCGGGCCAGCGCCAGTGCCGTGGCCTTGCCGATGCCGTTGGTGGCGCCGGTGACGAGAAAGGTGGTTGCACTTGCGGACGCGCTCATGACTGCGCCGGAGTATGTCACTTGCGGAGGAGACTGATCCATGCCTGGGCAAATCGCCGCGCGCCGTCGCCTGGAACCGGGTCAATTCGGAGTAGAGTTGTCGCCTGCAGATGAATGAGGTGCCATCGGCCATGGACAAGACCACGCTGCTCGTCGGTGTTATCGCGGCCTGGCTCGTTGCCGGCTGCGTGCCGGCGCAACAGACGCCGGCACCGCCCGCAGCCGAAGTCGTGTTGCCTGGGCAGATTCCCTCAACCGATCCGCCGGCGCCGGCCGCGGACGCCGATGCGGCCACGACTGCGGCCGGCAACGGGCCCGCGCCGGCCCGGCCTGATGCGATTCAGCCAGAAGCGGCCATAGAAGCCCCGCCCGTCCAGTCGGCACCTGCGCCGAAAATCCAGGCGGCTGCGCCGGCACCCGCGCCTGCAAGGGCGAGTCCGCCGGCTGCCGTCACACCCAGGGCCCCCAGTCCGGTTGCCAGTGCCCCGGCACCTGCCGTGACACCCCGGCAAGTGCCGCCACTGGTTACTGTCGCGCCACCGGCTGCGCCGCCGCTCGACCTGGCCGGTCTGGAGTCACGGCTGCGCGACACCAAAGCCATCGGCGTGATGACCAAGCTGGCGCTGAAGAACCAGGTCGATGACCTGCTTGACAGGTTTCGCAGCCAGCACCGCGGACGCAGCAAAACCCCGTTGCCGGAGTTGCGTGCGGCCTACGACCGGTTGCTGATGAAAGTATTGTCGTTGTTGCAGGATGGCGATCCGGCGCTCGCCAAAAAGATCGTGAGTTCGCGCGAGGCGATCTGGGACATCCTTTCCGACCCGAAGAAGTTTTCCGAGAACAACCTGATGGCAGGAGCATGAGCATGCGCAGACAG
>JAHDYM010000059.1 GCA_023383705.1 Gammaproteobacteria bacterium
TCCACCGCGATGCCTAACTGTGCCTCATCAGCGGCGAATTTCAACAGCCTGCTAGCGGGCTTCGACCCATTGCCGTTACCCATTCGAAGCGCGTCGATAATCTCGTGCTGTTTGAACCTTTCTAAATAGATGACGCTGTTAGCGACAACATCAGGAGATTCATTAAAACAGACTTCGACGTACCCTCAATTTTGAGTAGCACGAGGCATTAGAGTCTAACCTCGGGTGCCTTGACTGCTATGAGCAGAGGCAAATTAGTTTCCAAATTCTGCTGGGCATTTTGAGTGCTGCGGTCTGTAGTATGGTCTACGGTTGACACGCCGGTTTCTGGGGGCAACTCAGGGGGCAACAAAGATAACCGAGTTTCTGTAAGCCATGCTATTTAAGGCGTGCAGCTTGTTTTGGGGTGGCCCCCGGCTCCACCATCCTGAAGGGGCACCCCTTCGAAGCCCAGCGCTGCCGTTCAATTCTCCAGTCCTTCAATCTGCGCCGGGCTGAGCTGGCGGCGCATCCGGTCACGGCCCTGTGCGGCAGTGGCATCGCCCTGTGCCGCCGCGCGTGCATACCACAGCCAGGCCTGGGCAGGATCCGGTGCCACGCCCTTGCCGAGTTCGTACATCCGTCCGAGATCGGCCTGTGCGTCGCGATAGCCTTGCGCGGCGGCGAGCCGGTAATAATGGACTGCCGCCTTGTTGCTGCGGATGCCCGGCCCCGACTCATACAGGTCGCCAAGATTGGCCTGGGCAGCGGCATCGCCCTGATCGGCGGCCAGTCCGTACCAGGTGAAGGCTTCCTCCAGGTCCTGTGCGACACCGATGCCGTGTTCGTAGAGTTCGCCGAGGCGCAGCTGTGCGCCTGGATCGCCCTGTTCAGCGGCCTGTCGATACCACCAGGCTGCCTTTGCTGCATCGATCTCGACCCCGCTGCCCGCCAGATAACTGTCGGCAAGCGCAAGCTGCGCCTGTACATCTGCCGGATCCATGGCGCCGGATTCGCCGCGCCTTGCCGGTAGTGCACCTGTTTCGTTTCCTGGGCCGGTGGCTGGCAGGGCTGCCGATGAGCGGCGCAGCGATTCTTCGGCCCGGTCGCCTTGTGCTGTGCCAACTGCCTGTACGGACGCGGAATCCCGTACATCGGGGTCCTGCGATTGCCAGCGCCACCATGCAGCGAGGCTGGCGATCAGTATCAGGCTGAGCGCGATCCGGATCGGAATTTTCACGACAGATGCTTCGGTGTTATGTCCACTTGCCGCTTGCCAAGACTATTACGTGCAGGCAATCTTGATGCGTACCGCGAGGAAAGCAATTCCCGGCGCGGAGAGACAAGAAACCAGAAGGACGGGGGGCACGAACGGTTGTTCGCTGGCCTTGATCAATTAAAAATCATGATTGTGGGGAATTTCCAGATGAAGAAGTATCTCGTTTCCGCGGCTGCAATGCTCTTGCTGGCCGGCGGTGCACAGGCTGCAACCTATAGCCTGACCAGCGTCACCTATTTCAATTCCTTCGGCGGCTCCGTCCCGGTTGCCTCCTGCACGGGTTGCGGTGTGGGAACGGCAGTCACCAGCGGTGTGGCCAACTCGGCAGTGGTGCTGGATGACGTTTCCTGGTACTTCAACGCCGGCGGCAATACCTACAACATCGCCTTCGACGGCACCACCACCCTGGCGGCCGGCACCACGCTGAACAAGACCAACGATAGCTGCGTTCAGACGGTTGGCAGCGTTTGTACCCTGACGAATGTGCGTTCCGGCATGGGCGGACCGGTGCACTACACCGGCATCTCCAACGACAATCTGACCACCTGCACCAACGACCGTTGCCGCGTGGACGTCAGCCTGTCTGGCAGCACGCTGTCGGTCGTCATCAAGCGTGCATTGTCGGAGAGCGCGACTTCAGCCGCATACCAGAGCTACACCCTGGGCTTCACGCAGGTTGTGCCGGTCCCGGCAGCCGTCTGGCTGTTCGGTTCGGCACTCGGCCTGATGGGCTTTGCCCGTCGCAAGATGGCCTGAGCGTCCAGGACCCGAGAGGATCCGGAAAAGGAGTCCGCAGCAGCGACTGTTGCGGACTCCTTGTTTCCCGGGAACAGCGGCAGGGGTAGAACGACATGTTTCCAGCCACGCGCAGACTTCTGGCGGCAGCTTGCGGTACGGCCCTCGGCCTGTACGGTGCGGTTGCTCTTGCGGCCCCGGTATTCTCGGTATCGGTAAACGGCGATCCGGCGGCGTCTTTCGAGGATTTGACGGTTTGCGACGGGATCACCACATTTGCCTGTGTGGGTTCGGGCAGCGAAGGCGACCTTCTGGTCAGCTACTTCGAGCTGTCGGCAGATCCGGGCGCCTATGTGGCGGGTTCTTTCAGTTTCTACAACGCCTCTTCGACGGAAACGCTTTCGGTACTTGCTACCGTGCTGTTGCCGATGACGGGCAGCTTCGCGACGCCAATGGTTGCTGCCGGTACCGGGCTTGCCAGCCCCATCGGTGGCGATGTCGAGTTCACGGTCAGCGGTCTGGTGGACTATCCGTCTGCGCCGCTGGTTTCCGCAGCGGGCTGCCTGGTTGCCGACTTTGATACCGCAGCCTGCAGTACCAGTGCCGCGATTCCGGGCACGCTGAGTGTGCTCGCCAATATCGGTTTCAGCCTTGCCTTTGATATCGCACCGGATACCAACCTGTCGATCGGCTTTGATCCCGAGTCGGAGTTTGGTGCCGGAACGTTCTTCAGCATAACTCCGGCAGTCGTGCCTGTGCCGGCTGCAGCTTGGTTGCTTTTCGGTGCGCTGGCGGCAACGCTGCCGATGCGCCGCAGGCTTTGATGTAAAGATAGTCCTGCGCTCCGGCGCAGTGGGGGATGACGGGATGCGTACAAGAACACTGGTTTCCGTACTGATACTTGGCCTGGCTTCGATGTCGGCGAATGCCGCGCTCTACAGCCGGCTTGGTGGTCAGGCCTATTACGACGACACCCTGAACGTGACCTGGTTGCAGAATGCCGGTCTGGCGGCGACCAACACCTTTGGCGTCGGCGGTATCGACGCGCAGGGCAAGATGAGCTGGGATACGGCGCAGACCTGGATCGCAGCCATGAACAGTGCGAACTACCTGGGTGTGAATACCTGGCGTTTGCCGCACATGATCGATATCAACAACGATGGCTGTCTGGACAACTTCGCCCGGCAGAATACCGATTGCGGTTACAACGTGGTCAGCGTCGGTCCGAACGCATCGGAAATGGCCTCGATGTTCTATGACACGCTCGGCAACCTGGCTTTCTGGGGTCCGTCGCCGATCTCCGGTCCGCACGGTTCGCCGCAGTTGCCGACACTGGGTATCCAGTACACGGGTCCGTTCAGTGGCCTCGGCAACAATACCAGCGAGTACATCATCTTCTGGTACGACCTGCAGACCGCCAGCAATCCGCCGGGTCCTGACCTGGCGAACCCGGACAACGCCTGGTATTTCGGCATGCCTTCCGGTGGCCAGCGGGTTTCGGACAAGAGCACGTTTTATGGCGCCTGGGCCCTGATGGATGGCGACATCGCTGTCGTTCCGGTACCGGGTGCGGTCTGGCTGTTCGGTTCGGCGCTCGGTCTGCTGGGCTGGGCGAGGCGGAAGACCCGATAGCCTGGACGTATCTGTCTCACGACATTTGATCGGCAGAACGCCCCGCACCATGCGGGGTGTTTTGTTTCCGGAATAACGCACGCTGCACAGAACCTGCGAGGGGGCGACGACCATGACTGATACGCTTGATTCACGGAACCGGCTGCAATCCCTGTCACTGACCGCTTCGGTAGCCACGCTGGTGCTGCTGTCGGCAATGCCGGCCGAGGCTGCGAATTACTGTCCCGCGGTCTGGAAGAAGGCCGTGCTGCCCCTCAACTTCAATCCGGCTTTCACGCATATCGACAAGTTCAACATGCCCGGCGGTGGCCAGCAGGATGGTCTGCTGGTCAGTACCTTCTACAACGTCACCAAGGATCCGACCGGAACGAACGTCACCGGGTCCTTCAGTCGCGACCTGGTGGCGCGGATTCCGGGTCTCGATACGCTCGATCTGGCCAGCTTCGACAAGGACACCGATGTCGAGGTGCTGACCGATCTCGGTGGCCCTCCGTACCAGCAGAACTGGCCCAATCACATCTCGCGTGTGCCTGATGGTGTCGTGCCCTTCGAGGCGGTGGTTTCGCCGCAGGGCTTTCTGGCTGCCGAGCCGCCCGGGCGACTCAGCCTGATCAACCTGGATGATCCCAACCGGCAGGAGTACATCGTCCACCAGAGCACGGCGATTGCCGATGAACCGTGTGACAACGACGGCACCACCAACCGGCCGCGTTTCTATCATGAAGTGCAGTACGTCGACATGGACAACGATGGCGATCGCGACATCGTTACCGTGCGCTCGTCCTTCAAACCGATCGGACCCGGTGCTTTCTGTGCCTTCTTCGGTGATCTGGTGTATTTCGAGAATCCGGGCGCGGCAATCAACCCGAACACCGAGTGGGTCGAGCACATGCTGTTTGGCTACCCCCGTACCGTGACCGGACCGGACCTGTCGATCCGCATGCATGACTTCGAGAACGACGGCGTACCCGAGGTGGTTGCCAGCCATTTCTTCAACCGCAACGGTGCGGTCCGCATCTATGGCGCCCCGGTGGGTATGAACTGGAGCGATGTCGATCCGGTCAATGGCCCCTTTGTGCGTCAGGCGAATATCGTCGCCAACGGCAGCCAGGGCCAGCCCTTCGGTTTCGAGATCCTTGATCTCAATCTGGATGGCAAGGTCGATATCCTGTTGACCAACCATCAGCGTGACAACTGTTTTGATGTCACCCAGAGCGCTGTGCCGGGGCGGGTCATTGCGCTCGAGCAGCCAGCCAATGGCAATGTCTTTGGTGGTCCTGCCGGCTGGCCCCTGCATATCCTCAAGGACAATATCCTGCCCAATCCGACCTTCCCTGCGCCCACGACTGCGCCGGGCCGACTGGCACCCGGACTGGCGGTGCCGTTCACGCCGATCGCCGGTCAACAGGGCAAGGTCAAGCCCTGGATCGTGGTGGGTGGTGACGAGGCCTCGAAGGTCTGGCTGCTGACGCCAAAGCTTGCGACCAGCAAGACCAACTGGGAATATCTCTCGGCTGTCATCTTCGATATCAACGATACCTATGGGGCGGGTACAACACAGACCATCATGGGGCCGTCCGGCATCTCGCCGGGTGAGGTCATCTCCACCATCGGTACGCCCAGCGTACGTTACGACGGCAGTGGTGCCACGGCACGCACCCAGATCTACATCCCGGTGTTCGAGGCCAAGGAGATCCATGTGCTCAGCCTGCGTCCGGGCAGCACTGCGGATCGCGTGGTCTGTCCGCCCGACGTGCGCGAGTCCTGTCCCGTCCCGTAGCAGCAGGAGCGCACATGGCGCGCGCTGATGCGCTCTATCAGCGCGGCAACGATCTCTACCGCCTGGGCCGCATGCCCGAGGCGCTGGCCAGCCTGGATGCGGCGCTCGCCTTGCGGCCGCGGCATCCGGGCGCGTTGCTCAGTCGTGGCGCCACGCTGTTCCAGCTGAAGCGGTATGAAGCGGCCCTGCAGAGTTTCGAGCGCCTGCTGGCGCTGCAGCCAGGCTCGGTGGAGGCGCTCTATAACCGTGGCGTCGCGCTGTTCGCGCTGCAACGCTGGTCCGATGCGCTGGCCAGCTACGACCGTGCGCTTGCCCTGAAGCCAGGCCATGCCGATGCCCTGGTCAATCGCGGCCTGACGCTGCAGAAACTCCATCGTCACGAAGAAGCCCTGGCGAGTTTTGACCAGGCGCTCCTGCATCGGCCCCACCACGTCGAAGCGCTCAATAATCGCGGCACCGCCTTGCAGGCGATGAACCGCCATGGCGAGGCGCTGGCCTGCTTTGACCAGGCGCTTGCGCTTCGGCCCGACAATGCCGATGCACTCAACAATCGTGGCAACACGCTGGATGCCCTGGACCGGCCGGAGGAGGCGCTGGCGAGCATCGATCGCGCGCTCGTGCTGCGGCCGGATTTCGCCATGGCATGGAGCAATCGCGGCGTGATCCTGCGACACACCAACCGGCTGGATGAAGCGCTGCAGAGTGCCGACCGGGCGCTGGCCCTGCAGCCTGGCGATCCCGACGCGCACTGGAACCGCGGCCTGACGCTGCTGATGCAGGGTGATTTCCGTTCCGGCTGGGCCGAGTACGAGTGGCGTTTGCGCGTGCCATCGCTGGGCCACGGGCCGCGACCCTATGCGCAGCCGCGCTGGCAGGGTGACGAATCCCTGACCGGAAAGACGATCTTCGTGTATGCCGAGCAGGGGCTGGGTGACACGCTCCAGTTCTGCCGTTACGCGAGCCTGCTTGCCGAACGCGGTGCGCGGGTGCTGCTCGAAGCGCAACGACCCTTGCACGCGCTGCTGGCCGGGCTTGCCGGTGTCGATGCGCTGCTCGGTCCCGGCGATGAGCCGCCGGCCTTCGACTGTCACAGTCCGCTGCTGAGCCTGCCGTTCGCCTTCGGCACGGAGCTCGCTTCGATTCCGGCGCCGCCGCGCTATCTGGCTGCCGATCCGGCCAGGGTATCGGCCTGGCAGTCGCGCCTTGCGGCGCAGGCCGGGCCCACGGTGCGGCAGCGCGTCGGCCTGGTCTGGGCGGGTAACCCGACGCTGCTGCAGGATCGTCACCGCTCGGTGCCCCTGGAACTGTTGTTGCCGCTTGCCAGACCCGGCCTGCAGTTCTGCAGTCTCCAGAAAGAACTGCGGCCGGGCGACCGTGAACGGCTCGCCGCACATCCGGGGGTTCTGCACTGCGGGGATGAGTTGAACGATTTCGCCGATACCGCGGCCCTGATCGCCAGCCTCGACCTCGTTATCTCGGTCGATACGGCCGTTGCACACATGGCGGGTGCGCTCGGCAAGCCGGTGTGGATTCTGCAGCGCCACTCCCCGGATTTCCGCTGGCTGCTCGACCGCGACGACAGCCCGTGGTATCCCTCGGCGCGCCTGTTCCGCCAGCCACGGCGGGGCGACTGGAGCAGCGTGATTTCAGCGATAGCCGAACAGCTTCAGGGGCGTATCACATAGCTTTTCGATCTGCGCAATCTCGCTGGCGGTCAGCACCTTGCGGTAGCTGCCGATGCGCGCCTGTGAAACGCCCTTGCCCCAGAGTTCCGACATCCAGGGGTTGGCGCCGGAGGCGGGGTCCTGCAGGTCCATTTCGTTGCGTGTCCAGTTGGCGCCGGCTTCGAAGTCCTTCAGTTCCAGGCCGCTCGCCTGGCGCAGTACATCCAGCACTTCATCGGTGCGCGTGACCAGATCCTCGTAGCGGATGACGGTCAGGTGTTGCCGATACTCCGGGCGCTGGCAGGACAGAGCCGGCCCGTAGACATCCATGTAGATCTTGCCCAGTTGGGCCATGTTGCGCGGTATGGCCTGTTCGCCGGGCCGGTTCAGCTTTGCGGCACGTTCACCAACGCGCACCATCGAGGCGATGACATCGCGCGGGTCGCGGGCCACGATCACGAAGCGGACATCCTCACCGGCGGCCGCCATCAGTTCCTGAAGGTCGGGGAACAGGGGGGTCATGGGCAGGTATCGCAATACCAGATGCCGTGCATCCGGGTATCGACGGCGAAACCTGTCCAGAAAAGCCTTGAGCCAGCCGGCCGTGAACTGCTTCATCTCGTCCGTGGAGTCGAAGTAATACCGGCCATGGAAATCAAACTGGGCACGGCTGAATGCCCAGGCGTGCACGATGAAGTTGAGGTAGCTGGCTTCCTGCACCAGGGGGTTGGTGGCAGGGTCGGAGCACAGGATGCTCTGCAGGAGCGTGCTGCCGGATCGATTCACGCCGCCGACATAGATCACCGTCATTCTGCCCCCCTGGCGTCCAGCTTGCTGTAGTCCGGTACGCTGATGCCGTACTTGCCGGCCTCGATCAGATAGAGGTAGCCGCGCGGGTGCAGCTGTGCGTAGACCTGCTGCAGTTCTTTTTCGATCGCTGCAGGGGTCGCCCCGGGTATGGCGGCCTGGATGCGCCGGCGCAGTTCGCGCAGCGAGGTCTGGCCATCCATGTGGGCATAGATCAGCTTCGACACCGGCGTGCAGGGGATCTGCAGGGTCGTCTCACCATCGGCATAGCGCAGGGTCTTGCCGGGCACCATGCTGGCGGCGAGTTTCGGTGCATTGTCGAGCAGGGTGCGGAAAGAGCGCAGCGACAGGCTCTCATCGTCCAGGCTGGCAGCGCGCCTGGCCGTCCGGGCGAGAAAAAACTCATGCTTGTCGATGTTGCAAAGCAGTTGCTCGGCGATCGCATGGCGCCGTGGCGGATCCATCTGCGACAGCTGCGCGCGGAGTTCCGGGTCGCTGATGTGGTTCAGCGGGTCGTAATCGTGCTGGCGAACCGGGAAACCCAGCAACTGCAGGCCGCAGCCCTGCGCCAGCGCGTAGAGTTCCGGCACATCGAAGCAGCGGTCCTTGCTGTGCAGGAGCAGGTCATAGAGTCCGATGTCACCGTTGCCGTTTGGGGATATCTCGTGTTTCCAGGTGTCCAGATTGCGGATGAAGCTGTTTGAAGGCGGCAGCGCTGCAATCAGGCGGCGCGCCATCCGTACCCGTTCCGGCATGCTCAGGCCGGCGGGAATATAGGTCTGCAGCAAGGCCTGCATGTCGTAGACAGACTGCCGGCCATATCTGGCGTACAGCATCAGAAAGATGGCGCCGTCTTCCCGGAGCACGCTGTTCAGTGCCTGCAGACCGGCTTCGGTGGACTCCAGGTGGTGCAGCACACCACAGCACTCGATGTAATCGAATTCGCCGAGGCCGAGTTCCGGCAGTTTCATGATCGAGCCGGTAATCCAGCGGATATTGTCGAGCTTCCGCACCCTGGCGCGCGCCTCGGCGATCTCGCGCGAGGCGCTGGACATGTCGAGGTAGACGATTTCCGCGTCGCAGTTGCGGAGCTGTTCGGCCAGGTAGATGACGGTATCGCCGGTACCGCCACCGGCCACGAGTGCCCGGAAGCCGGACCGGAAATCCCTCTTGCCGGCAAAGCAATGGTGATTGATCACCAGTAGGTTGCCTGAAGCGGCATGCAGCAGGCGCCGGGCCTCGTCGGCTGGATTGCGGGGCGGGTAGGGGTACTGTTCGTACTGCTGTTTTACTTCCGGCAGGTATCCGGGCTGGTCTGACATCAGTCGCTTCCCCTCGGCAGCTCAGCCATAGCCGAGCAGTCTCATGGTGTCCGGGACTTCCTGCAAAGCCAGGGCCCGCAGCGCCTGCCGGTCCGGCGTCGGCAGCTTGCGCTCGGGTTCCCGGCCGTTGACCACGTTGACGTCACGTGCAGGCGGCGTGAGATCGGTGGGCTCACGACGCAGGATGTCTGCAAAGCTGCTGACCGTCGTCGCGTAATCGTCTCTCAGGTCCTGGTAGCGTACGAGGCGCAAGCGCGGGCGTCCTTCCGCTGCCCTGTACCAGCCCTCGACATGCTGTGCCCAGCGATCGAGCATGTTGCGGCGTTGATGGGTCTGGTAGCGCATCAGACGACCTTCCGGTGCGGCCGCTGCAAATGCAAGCGCATCTTCACGTTGCGGTCCAACGTGCCAATGCCACGCGTACATGAACTTGAAGAACGATGCCATGACGTCAGCCGGATCACGATGGATATAAAAAATCACATATCGACCCAGGACATCATCAAGTATGTTTTCAAAAAACGTACTTGGATGGTGTGATTTGACGATCGCTGCAATCTGCCGGTCAGCAAGGTGGTTCAGTGCTCCGACTATGGATGGCTGATGAAAATAATTGATCTGTATGTGGTGGTCGTCAAGGTCGACCCAGGGCTGCGAAACGTAACCATAGGCGCTCGCGATGGAGTTCATCAGGAAATGGGTCCCTGATCGCTCATGACTGATTACCATCACGGGTGGGCGATATGCCGTAAATGCCGCGAATTTCAGTCCTGACGCCGCCTGGGCTACCCGTATGTCGTTGCTATTCATCGTCATTCATGCCGTTGTCAATTGATGCCAGCACGGCAATACCCGCGACATCCGCATGCAGTTCGCGGCGTATCACTACATCGTCCATCTTCCGCAAGGTGAAGCCGTTGGCGGCCAGCAGCCGCGTGACATAGTCCGGCCGGTGGCTGTAGCGACCGTGTGGTTCCAGCCTGTAGTCCGGTCCAGTGCTGTCGGCAGGTCGCGCCTCCAGTGCGATGGCAAAAATGCCGCCCGGTGCGAGTGCGCCGTGCGCGGTTCTGAAGGCTTCTTCCAGATCGCCGAAGTACACCAGCGTGTCGGCGAGGATGATCAGGTCGAAGGCCGCTGGCCGGCTGGCCATGAAGGCACAGAGTTCGCCGACCACCAGTTCGTCGTAGAGCGCGCGCTCCCGCGCCTTGGCCAGCATCCCGGCGGACAGATCCACCCCGACCAGCTGGCTGGCGAGTGGCTTCAGCAGCGGTGCTGCAAGGCCTGTGCCGCAACCGGCATCGAGAATGCGCAACGGTGTGGCCTTGTCACCCAGTTCGGCCCTGATCAGGCTCGTCAGCACCTGTGGCATCTGGTAGCCGAGACCGATCAGGGTGCTTTCGAAGTTGTCGGCAAAGTCGTCGAACAGTTTGGCGACATACGCGTCTGATGCGCGCGCTGGTACTGCCTCGCTGTTGCCGGCTGCAAGCATGTGGACCGGAATCGGGTTGTCGGGCTCGAGATCCAGCCACTTCTGATAGAGCGCCATGGCTTCGGTGTTTCTTTTCAGCTGATACAGGGCAATGGCCAGGCTTTGGTAAACCACGGCGCCTGGCCTGGTCGCCAGGGCCTGACGCAGATGCTTTTCGGCCGGTTCCGCTTCGCCCATTTCCTGGAGGGTTACGCCCAGATTTGCGTGAATGTCGGCAGCTTCCGGCTGCCCGATCAAGGCGGTCCGGAATGCGGCTACTGCCTCTTCCCGGCGACCCAGGTTACGCAGGATGGCACCACGGGTGTTGTGGAGCTGGCTGATGTCCGACCGGATTGCCAGTGCTTCGTCACAGGCGCTGAGCGCCTCTGCATGGCGCTTCAGGGCATTCAGGGCTGTGGCGCGATTGTTCAGTGCCTCTATGTATCCCGGCGCAAGTGCCAGTGCCTGATCAAGGCTCGTCAGTGCCTCGCCCGGTCGCCCGGTTTCGATCAGGACAGCTGCGCGGTTATTGAGTGTTTCGGCATGGTTTGGCCGGTAGCGCAACGAGCGGTTGTAGGCGGCCAGGGCTTCCTTCGGTTGCCCGAGTGCCTGCAGTGCCTCGCCACGTTTGCCGAGGGCTTCGGCATTGTCCGGTTTGATTTCCAGTGCGCGGTCGAAGCTCGCCAGTGCCTCGTCAAAACGGCCGAGTCGCAGCAGGGCGAGACCCAGGCCGGTGTGTGCATGGATGTTGGCGGGAATGATCTTCAGCGCCGCCTCGATCAGGGGCACGGCCGCAGCCGGGTCGCGTTGCTGGTAGCGCAGCACACCGAGCAGGTGCAGCGCATCGCCGTTGTCGGGCTGGATCGCCAGCAGCTGCCGATAGAGCGGTTCGGCCAGCTCGAATTGCCCGCTCTGGTGCAGGCTTGCGGCCCGGCTGAGCAAGGCTTCGGGACTTTCGTCGGGCATCGCGGTCGGTGAGGGTGGGTCGAAGCGCCACGTCCCCGGGTTATTGGTGGGGTTATTGGTGTCAGGTTTGTTTTTCATAATCGGCGGGCCTTGGCGCGGGTCCTTTGGGCTGCATAGGACCAGTATATAAGCAGACCCGGCCACAGAACCGGCAGCCCGTCTCGTGTTGTGGCAGATTGCGGTACGATTGCCGCTGGAATCAGCCCATATTCAAGCGGGGACCCCAAAGGTGCAGATAGCCAACGACTGTGTGGTCAGTATTCATTTCGAACTCACCAATGACCGGGGGGAGCTGCTCGATCGCTCCCGCGACGGTGAGCCCCTGGTCTATCTGCATGGCGTTTCCGGCATCCTGCCGGCGCTCGAGGAAGGGCTTGGCGGCAAGTCGGCCGGTGATTCTTTCGAGGTGCATATCGCACCCGAAGAGGGCTTTGGTACCCCGCAGCAGGAGCTGATCTCGAAGGTGCCGCGCTCTGCCTTCCCGGACAACATCGAGCTGACAGTGGGCATGCAGGTGCAGGGCCGCAGCGATACCGACGAGCGCCAGTTCACGATCATCGCGATGGATGCCGAATCCATCACGGTAGACGGCAATCATCCGCTGGCCGGCATGAAGCTGTGTTTTCGCGGCAACGTCGTCGATGTGCGTCAGGCGACCGCAGACGAACTGGAAAACTGGTCGGATGGCATGGAAGCGCAGTAGGCAGTCATGGCGAACATCGGCAGAAACGAAGCCTGCCCCTGCGGCAGCGGCAAGAAGTACAAGAACTGTTGCGCCCGTGATCCGGCGCTGATCGCGGCCGAGCTGGGCGCTGTCGAGGCACAGACGCCGACGCTGAGCGCCGAGATCGCGAAACTGCGCGACAAGGTCAACGACAAGAGCGCGGTGATGTGGACGCGCGGCGTGTTCGTGTTTTTCAGCACCGACGAGGGCGATGCCTGGGTGCTCGAAGCCTCCGGCATGGATGCGCTGCAGGTCGCGGCAGCCGGGCGCCAGCTCGACGTCGATGTGCAGCAGACGGAGGAGGCCATCGAAGTGACCTGGTCGCACCAGTTCACGATCCGCAAGGATTTTGTGGTAACGGACTATGCCGACCAGAGCCGCACGGTTTATGCGAGCTATCCGGCCGCTCGTATCCGGACGTTGCTGGGCAGGGCACGCAGCAGCCTGCCGCCCGACGTGCTGGCCAATATCCATATCGATGAACAAAGCGACCCGGTGAACTGAGCGCGATGCCGGGCCTGCGTACAGGGGTACTGTCCGCGCCACCGGTCTGGCAGCAGTTGCAGGCTGCGCCTGAGTCGCTGCCGGCGCTCCTTGCCAGGAATTTCACCGGGCTGTTTGCCGCCACCGGCGACTATCTCGAGAAGCATGCCGAGGCGCTGCTGCTGTTCGCCCTGATTGCCGGCGGGCTTTTTGCGCTCGCCCTGCAGTTGCGGCGCATGGGGCGGCTCGCCGGGGCAAGTGCCGGCGTCCCGGGCATCGCTCTGCGGCGGCCGTTCCTGGTGCTGGCCATGCTGTGGCTGTTGCTGGGGCTGAGGCTGCTCTTGCCCGAAGTCGATCCGGGGCTCGACCTGCTGCGCGCCTGCCTGGTCATGAGTATTCTGGCCGCGCTGTTGCCGGAGTTCGTCGCGCGCGAGGCAGTGGCGCCCTTGCGTGGCCTGCTGGCGGTGACGTTCATGGTGATGGCCGAGCGCGCCCTCCTCAACGACGCCCTGTACGGGCGCCTGCTCAGCATGCTGCTGGCGGCAGGCGGCATCTGGCTGTTGCGTCGCCTGCACACTGCGCTGCTGCTGCCTTCGGCGCAATCCGCCACCGCGGACGCGGGTGCGGACATACCCAGGCTGCTGCGTGTCGTCACCCTCGGCGTGACACGCTATGCACCGCCAATCCTCGCGGTCGGCATACTTGCCGAAGTCCTTGGCGCGGAGTCGTACGGCAACCAGCTGGTCAGTGGAGCGTTGTACCTGACCACGGCGCTCGTTGCCTGTATCGCCGCCGACATGCTGGTAAAGGACGTCCTGGTGCAGACCGTGCACAGTCCGGTGGCGAACTGGCTGCGTGCGGTGCGCAACCACCCGGAGCAGGTGGTCCGATACAGCCTGCTGGTTTTCCGGGTGCTGCTGGTGATCGGCTTCGTGGCCTTTCTGCCGGTCGCGCTGCCAATGCTCGCACCGCTCTGGGCGGTGATTGGCAGGGCGGTCGCTGCGCCACTGGCGCTCGGCTCCATCGGCCTTTCCTTCGGTGACCTGATCGCCTTTGTCGTCAGTGTGGTGCTGGCGGTCAATGCGGCACGCCTGATGCGATTCCTTTTGCAGGAAGACGTGGTATCGCGCTTGCCGGTATCCGCCACCACCGCATCGGCAGTCACGCGGCTGGCGTACTACGGCATCATGGTTGCCGGCGTGCTGTTTGCCTTTGCCGCCGCCGGCCTGGAGCTGAGCCAGCTGACGATGGTGGTCAGCGCGCTCGGTGTGGGCATCGGCTTCGGCCTGCAGGATGTGGTGAGGAATTTCGTGTCGGGGCTGGTGATTGCCTTCGAGCATCCGTTCCGCGAGGGTGACCTGATCGCCACCGGACAGATCACTGGCCGGCTGCAGGAGATCGGCCTGCGCACCAGCCGGATTCGTACCGTCGATGGCGCCGAGGTGATGGTGCCCAATGCCACGCTGACTTCCACCGATGTCACGAACTGGACGCTCAGCGACCGCACCCGACGCATCGAGATCATCATCGGTGTGGACTACGACAGCGATCCGCGCCGGGTGATCGAGGTGCTGCGCGAGTCGGTCGTCGGCCAGCCGGGCCTGCTGTCGCGGCCGGCACCGCTGGTCCTGTTCAGGAACTTTGCGGCCAGTGCGCTGGAGTTCTCCGTGTCGGTCTGGACGGCCGACATCGATGACCGCCTCGAGGTCGAGAGCGAGGCAAGGCTGCGGATATTCTCGGCCCTGCGCGCGGCGGGCATCGGCATCCCCTTCCCGCAACTCGATCTGCATGTGCTCGATGTGCCGCCCGGAACCCCGGCGGCGAAGCCATCCGGCCCGCAATCGCCGCCGCCGGTCGCCGGCTGAAGCCGCGCTCTGCCTGAACTGCGAGCCTCATCACATAGCCCGTGACGCGACCGGTATAGGTTTCCGCCTGTAGCAACGCGGAGACGGTTCGTGGGTATTCTGGATATCTTCAGGAAGAAACCGGTGGCAGCCGGGAGTCGCCGCCCGGCCGTTTCGCCCGCACGCCGCAGCCAGCCACCTGCCGACTACGGCGCGAATCCCTACGACACCTATACCTGGGAACTGCACACCGATATCGAGAGCGGCGAGCGCGAACTGAAGCGCGCGCACCTGGTCGACCGGCCCAAGGCGGACGGCGAGTCCTTCAATCCCTACGACACCGGCAAGTTCAGCGGCGGCTGGTAGGAGCGGCTTCAGCCGCGATCCTCTCCCTCCGTGGGAGGCCTTTCCGTGGGAGCGCCTTTCCGTGGGAGCGCCTTCAGGCGCGATCCTCGGTTTTTCTATACCCAATAGCGCTGAATCGCCGGTCGCGCCTGAAGGCGCTCCTACGGCCGCTCCTACAGGCGCAGGGCTCCGTCGATCTCGAAGCAGCGACCCGACACATAGTCATTCTGCAGGATGAATTCCACGGTCTGGGCGATCTCGTCCGGCTCGCCCATGCGCTTGAGCGGAATGCCTGAAGTGAGCTTCTCGCGGGCCTCGGGCTTCATCGCGGCGACCATCTCGGTATTGATGAATCCCGGTGCGACCGAGGCGGCGCGGATGCCGTAGCGGGCCAGTTCCTTGGCCCAGGTGACAGCCATCGCGGCCACGCCGGCCTTGGCGGCGGTGTAGTTGGTCTGGCCGGCATTGCCGGCGCGGGAGATGCTCGAGATATTGATGATCACGCCGGGGTTGCCCTTGACGATCATCCGCTCGGCGGCTTCGCGGCCGCAGAGGAACACGCCGGTCAGGTTCACGTCGATCACGGCCTGCCACTGCGCGAGGCTCATCTTCGACTCGACCTTGCCTTCCTTGAACTTGATCAGCAGGGCATCGCGCGTGATGCCGGCATTGTTGACCAGCGCATGCACGGCGCCGCAGCGGGCGACGATGTCATCGAAGAGGCGGATCACGTCGGCTTCGACGGCCACGTTGGCGGCAAAGCACTCGACGCGGGCGCCAGCCTGCTTGCAGGCTTCGGCGGTTGCCGCCAGGTCTTCGGCTTTCATGTCCACCAGCGCCAGCACCGGCTGATGTAGCGCCAGGCGCCTGGCCATGGCTGCGCCCAGTCCGCGGGCGGCGCCCGTGATCACGATGGTCTTGTCCTTGAGGTTCATCAGCCACTCCCGGCCTGTATTAAGGTGAGGCAGCCATCCTACGCAAAAATTTTTGCGCCGCAAGATCAGGGGAATCACGGGCTTGTGCGAGACTGTCGCCATCGAGAACACACGGAGTGACCGGATGTCGCGTATCAGCAAGGGCTATGCCGAGGGCCGCTGGGGCCAGATCCATTACCAGGCGTGCGGGGAGGGGGCACCGCTGCTGCTGCTGCACCAGTCGCCCACCGACAGCGTGCAGTTTGCCCGGGCCATGCAGCCGCTGGCGGCGCGCGGAATCCGTGCCATCGCCATCGACCTGCCCGGCTTCGGCGGCTCCGACACGCCGCCGGCCCCGCCCACCGTCGCCGACTATGCGCATATCGTCCCGGCCGTGCTCGACCAGCTCGGTATCGGCAGCGCGAGCTTGCTCGGCCATCACACCGGTGCGGTGATCGCCACCGAAGCCGCGCTGCAGTTTGCTTCACGCATCGACAAGGTGATCCTCAACGGGCCGCTGCCCATGAGCGACGAGGAGCGGGCGATGTGGCGGCAGATGCTGGCCCGCGAAAAGGACTGGAACCTGCGCTGGGATGGCAGCCACCTCACCGAACTGTGGAATTTCCGCTTCGGCGCCCAGCCGGCCTGGACCGATCTGGAAGCCTTTCACGCCAACTTCATCCACGGCCTGCTGGCCGGCCGCACGGTGTGGTACGCGCACGATGCAGTCATGACCTACAAGCACGAAGAGGCCATGCAGCGCCTGCAGCAACCCTGTCTGATCCTTGCCAATACCGGCGATGCGATCTACGGCTACTCGCAGCGGGCCCGGCAGCTGTATCCGCATTTCAGCTACGCCGAGTTGCCGGGCGGCACCATCGACATCATCGATGAGCAGCCGGGGGACTGGAGCGGGATCGTGGCAGACTTCGTGAAGGCCTGAATCCGGCAGGTTACGGATCGTCCACATTTTTTTTGATTATGTCATGTAGGAGTATTCCCTTACTCTGCAATTCCTGTACATTCGGTAACCAAGAAGGTCCAAGCCAAACCGGGCGTGAGTCCGGGGCGGAAAGCCGCGA
>JAHDYM010000060.1 GCA_023383705.1 Gammaproteobacteria bacterium
GGTTCCGGATGACAAAGCGGGAACCTTCCAGATCTTCCTTGTAGTCGATCTCGGCACCGGCCAGGTACTGGATGCTCATCGGATCGATGAGCAGGGTGACCTCCTGGTTCGTCACCTGGGTGTCACCGTCCTCGAGGTTCTCATCGAAGGTAAAACCGTACTGGAAGCCCGAGCAGCCGCCGCCCGAAATGAATACGCGCAGCTTCAGGTTGGGATTGGCTTCCTCGCGGATCAGCTGGGCGACTTTTGTCGCGGCGGAATCGGAAAAAACCAGGGTCGGTGCGCCAGCGTTCGGTTCGGTTTCCATGGGCGGCAAGCTAACCGTCCGCTCTCGATGCTGTCAAGCCGGACACGGCTTGCAGCCAGTTGCCGGACAGCGCCGGCAGGATGCGACAATAAGGCCGCTTCGCCTGTGGCCGGGAACTGGAGTGCATATGCCGGACAACGCCTTGCCGCCGCCGCAGATGCTGCATGCCTGGGGTCTTGCCGGTGCCCGGCTATCGCCGCTCGGCAGCGGGCTGATCAATGGCACCTGGCTGGTCGAGGCGGATGGCCGGCGCCTCGTCATGCAGCACGTCAATCCGATGTTCGCGCCTGCCGTCAACGATGATATCCGCGTGGTTACCGCGCATCTGCGCAGCAAGGGCCTGGTCACCCCCGAGCTGCTGCCGGCAGCGGACGGCAACTACTGGCAACTGCATGAGGGCGGCACGTGGCGGCTGATGACCTGGGTGGCTGGCACCAGTCACGAGCGTTTGAGCACGGTCGCGCAGGCACAGGAGGCGGGGGCACTGCTGGCCCGTTTCCATCGCGCGCTGGATGATTGCCGGCATGAGTTTCACCACGCCCGCGCCGGCGTGCACGATACGGCGCGCCACCTGGCGAATTTGCGCCGTGCACTCGCTGAACACCGCAGCCATCCGCAATACGCTGCCGTGCAGCCGCTGGCCGGGGAGATCCTGGGCCTTGCCGATGCGCTGGAACCGCTGCCGGCACTGCCTGAGCGGCTCGTGCATGGTGACCCGAAGATCAACAACATCCTCTTCGATCCGGCCACTGACAGGGCGCTGTGCCTGATCGACCTGGACACGCTGGGCCGCATGCCACTGCCGCTGGAGCTCGGTGATGCGTTTCGCTCCTGGTGCAATCCGCGTGGGGAGGACGATCAGCGCTCGGCTTTCTCGCTGGAGTTGTTTCGTGGCGCGGTCGCGGGCTATGCCGCAGGTGCCGCCGGCTGGATCACGCCAGCCGAGTGCCGGGCCATCGTGCCGGGCACGCTGACCATTTATGTGGAACTCGCTGCGCGTTTCTGTGCCGATGCACTGAATGAAAGCTACTTTGGCTGGGACGCCAGCCGTTACCCGAGTCGCAGCGCCCATAACCAGTTGCGTGCCGCCAGCCAGCTGGCGGCTGCCCGCTCGCTGCTCGACATGCGCGGAGCGGCTGAAGAGGTGGTACGGTCGGTCTTCGGTGCCGTGTCCGCTGCCTGAGGGTCATGCCGGCGCAGATCGCCAGGACCGGGCCCCGCTGTCCCGATCCGGTGCCATAATCGGGCCCGGTTCGCTTCCCGCAGGAGAACGCCTATGCCGTGGTGGGGCTGGATAGTCATCGGTGCGCTGCTGCTCGGTGCCGAGCTGATGGTGATCGAGGCCGAGTTCTTTCTGGTCTTCATCGGCGTCTCCGCGCTGATTCTCGGCGGGACGGTGCTGGCATTGCCCTGGATTCCGCTGTGGGCGCAGTGGCTGCTGTTTGCCGCCATCGCGCTGGCATCCATGGTGCTGTTCCGCAAGCGGGTTTATACCGCGCTGCGCGCGAAGGTGCCGGGCCTCAAGGATGATTTCGTCGGCGACGAGTTGCGGATACCGGATGCGCTCGCGCCCGGCGAGGTGTGCCGCATCGAGATTCGCGGTTCCACCTGGCAGGTGCGCAATACCGGTACGGTGGCGATTCCGGCTGGCGGCAAGGCGCGCATCACGGCGGTGGCAGGTATCGGTCTGCAGGTCGAGTCCGCACAGTGACAGCTTGCAGGACCACGGCAGTTCACCGGCACAGGACAGTGCTTCAAGGCAGGGGAGTAATCACATGAACTTCGGATTTGGCGTCGGCATGGCGCTCGCGATTCTGGCGATCGTCGTTTTGCTCAAGACAGCGGTCGTGGTGCCGCAGCAGAGCGCCTACATCGTCGAATACCTGGGCAAGTACAGCCGCACGCTGTCCGCGGGATTTCACATCCTGGTGCCCTTCGTCGAGAGGGTGGCCTACAAGCATTCGCTGAAGGAGCAGGCCATCGACATTCCGGAGCAGACCTGCATCACGCGCGACAACGTGCAGGTGGGCATCGACGGCGTGCTGTATCTGCGCGTGCTCGATCCGCAGCTCACCTCCTATGGCATCACCGACTACATCTTCGCCATCATCCAGCTGGCGCAGACGGCGTTGCGCAGCGAGATCGGCAAGATCGACCTGGACCGAACCTTCGAGGTGCGGGCGGCAATCAACGCCAATGTGGTTGCCGAACTCGACAAGGCCTCCGAGCCGTGGGGGGTCAAGGTCATGCGCTACGAGATCAAGAACATCAACCCGCCGCGCGACGTGCTCTCGGCGATGGAGAAGCAGATGCGCGCCGAGCGGGAGAAGCGTGCCGTGGTGCTGACCTCCGAAGGTGAGCGCGACGCCAAGATCAACGAGGCCGAGGGCGACAAGCAGCGCGTCATCAAGGCTTCCGAGGCGGCCAAGCAGAAGCAGATCAACGAGGCGGAAGGCGAGGCGGCGGCGATCCTGGCGGTGGCCACGGCCACCGCCGAAGGCCTGCGCCAGGTGTCAGTCAGCCTGCGTGAACCGGGCGGTGCGGCGGCCATGCAGTTGCGCGTTGCGGAGAGCTACCTGGTGCAGTTCGGCAATCTCGCCAAGGCGGGCAATACCCTGGTGGTGCCGGCCAACCTGAGCGACCTCGCATCGATGGTGGCCCTGGCCAAGAACGTGATCGGGAACACGGGTCCACGGCCCGGCGGCACCCCGTAAGCGAGGCTGCATTGCGGGAGCATCGGGCATGAGGCGGCTTGAAGTCGGCATGGTCATGGAGCCCTCGGCGGGCTATACCGCCAGGCTCGCCGCCGAGATCGAGGCGATGGGTTTCGATGCGCTGCTGTGCCCCGATACCCAGTGTCTGAGTCCCGACCCCTGGGGCCAGCTCAGCCTCGCGGCGGCGCGTACCACGCGCCTGTTCCTCGGCACCGGCGTCACCAATCCGGTCACGCGCGACTCCTCGGTCACCGCCGGCGCGCTCGCGACCCTGCAGATCGAGTCCGGTGGCCGTGCCCGCTGTGGCATTGGCCGGGGTGATTCCTCGGC
The DNA here is from genome assembly GCA_023383705.1 of Gammaproteobacteria bacterium. Classification (GTDB taxonomy): domain Bacteria; phylum Pseudomonadota; class Gammaproteobacteria; order Steroidobacterales; genus SHZI01. The sequence continues at coordinate 3,352 of JAHDYM010000060.1, forward strand.
GGCGCATATAGGCCGCCGCAACGCCACCACGGCCGAACTGCGCAGCTATGTCGAGCAGGTGCGCGGCTACCTGCGCGGCGAGGAGGTGATGCGCGGTGACACCGCGTCACGCATGCGCTGGATACAGCCGGGTGATTTTCCGGCCGTGCCGATCGACCTCGCCTGCACCGGGCCTGCCACCATCCGCATGGCGGCAGACGTGGCCGACCGCGTGAGCTTTGCCGTCGGCAGCGCACCGGAGCGCATCAGCTGGGCGCTCGGGATCCTCCATGCGCGCCTGGCCGAGACCGGTCGCGACCGCTCGACGCTCCGCGTGGGCGCCTACATCAACCTGGTCTGTGATCCCGACGAGCGGCGTGCGATCGACCTGGGCCGGATGATTTCTGGCATGGTTGCGCATTTTGCCGGCATGCGGAATTCGCCGACCGAGCACCTGCCGCCGCAGCTCAAGACCCTGGCCGTGCAGATGAAGTCCGGTTACGACATGGCCCGCCATGCGCAGCACGATGGCACCCACCTCGGCATGGTGGATGACGCCTTCGTTGACTGGTTCTCCATCTGCGGTCCGCCGGCAAAGTGCCTGGAGCGACTGCAACACCTGGTCGGCCTGGGGCTCGATCACATCAACGTGCTGGGTGGTTCACCGGTTCCGGCGCCGCACGGCGAGCGCCAGGCCGGGCTGGTGAGGCAGACCCGCCTGTTTGCCGAACGGGTATTGCCGGGGCTGCGCTGAAAAGAAAGGGGCGCCGAAGCGCCCCTTTCCCGGCCTGCCGGAGTTTTCCGGCCAGGCATTGCCCGTCAGCGATCTCAGTAGTTCACCTTGAAGCTCAGCATGTATTCAGCCGGCGGCAAGGGCGTGCGGATGTTGGTGAAGTTGTTGGCGAAGATGCCCGACACGTTGTCTTCCTCGTCGGTGATGTTCTTGCCGGTCAGCACGACCTGCCAGCGCTGGTCGTCGGCACCGAAACCGATGAAGCCGTTCAGCCGGGTATAGCTGTCGATCTCTATCAGGTTGCGCGCTTCGCTGTAGTAATCGTCCGAGTGGAAGATATCCAGCCCGTAGAAGAAGGCCAGGCTGTTCTCCAGCGGTATCGAGTAGTCGAAGCCGAGCTTGCCCTGCCATTTCGGGTTGGAGGGCAGTTCATCGGTCGGTGTGGCACAGGGCGGCGTCGGGTCGTCAACGCAGGAGTCACCCAGGCCGCCTGGCGGCGACAGCTGGTCCACCGAGCCGAAGTCGCTTTCCTGGATACCCAGGTTGGCATAGACGTTCAGGCCATCGATCGGTGCCCAGACCACCTCGAGTTCCAGGCCGTAGACATCGACGTCACCAATGTTGTCGATCGGGAAGCCACCGAAGCCATTGGCGACAACCTGCTGGATGTCGTCATACATGGCGTAGAAAACCGCAGCGTTGAGGCGCAGCCGGTCGTCGAAGAGATCGGCCTTCCAGCCGGCCTCGATGCTGTCGACCGTCTGCGGATCGAAGGGCGTGGCCGCGCATGTGGCGGTCATGTTGCCAAAGCACAGCGTGCGGAATCCGCCGGACTGGTAGCCCTGCGCGAAGCTCAGGTAGGTCAGCTGGTTGTCGTCGATCTGGTAGTTGAGCGAGATCTTGCCGGTCAGTTCGTCCCAGTCTTCATCCAGGTCGACGGTGGCGCCGCTGGCCGGCACGCAGCCCAGCAGATTGAGGAACGACGGCGTGCTCAGGCAGGCGCCCTGGTAGTCCTTGTCGTCCTGGGTCCAGCGCAGTCCGCCGGTGACTGACCATGCATCCGTGAATCGCCAGGTACCCTCGGCAAAGGCGGCATAGCTGCTGGTATCGCTTTCGATCTGCTCGGCAAAGTTGCCGACCGCACCGGCGTCGCCGGCGAAGGTCTGCGAGCCGTCTTCATCCAGGTAGTACAGGCCCAGTTGCCAGTCGAACTGCTCACCAACCGTGCCCAGCAGCTGGAACTCCTGGCTGAACTGGTCGAGGTCCGAGTCGGAGCTGATCAGCAAGCCGGTGGCACCGGGGACGGCAAAGGATCCGCCGCCCGCCAGGTCGAAGCCGAACTGGTCATCGATATTGGTGTAGCTGGTGATGGACTTCAGGGTCAGGCCGCCGAACTGGAAGCTCAGCGCGAGGTTCACGCCAGCCTGGTCGGATGTGCCGTAGTTGGCCCCTTCCGGATCGAAGTTGTCATAGAAGCCGCCGAGCGGGGCACTGTCTGCGGGGGCGGGATCATAGTCGGCGTTGGGGCCGGCATTGGCAAACGGCGCGTAGGGCACGCCGTTGTAGCCATCGTTCTCGACATCTGCCACCCAGGCAGTCAGCACCGCATCGAAGTCCTTGGTGCCGTACCAGTGCAGCTTCGCGCGGGCGGCCTTGTTCTCGTACTCGCCGGGATCGCCACCGGTGACCGGGTTGTTCTGCCAGCCCTCGTCACGCTTGTCGTAGATCGCCGAGATCGAGCCGGCCAGCGCGCCTGCCTCGATCGGCCCGCCGAAGGAACCGGCGATCTTGGTGGTTTCGTAGTTGCCGATGCCGATCGAGCCGTTGGCCCAGCTTTCGTCACCCGGGGTGCGCGTGATGATCTTGACCGCACCGGCAATGGTGTTGCGACCATAGAGCGTACCCTGTGGGCCGCGCAATACCTCGATCCGCTCGACGTCGGAGATGTCGAGGTTGACGCTGGCAAGGCGGCCGAAATACACGTCGTCGAGATAGATGCCCACCGGTGATTCGGAGAGGTTGAATCCCGGGTTCTGCACGCTGGCGCCGCGTGAATGGACCTGGATGGCCTGCGCGCCGGCGGTGACGGTGTAGGTCTGCAGGTTCGGGATGTTCTGGCCGATGTCCTTTACGGTGTCGATCTGCCGGGTTTCGATCTGGCTGATGTCGAAGGCGCTGACCGCCAGTGGCACGGCCTGCAGGCTCTGTTCGCGCCGCTGGGCGGTGACGGTGATTTCATCGATTGCGGCATGCGCCGGCAGGCTGCCGGTCATGACCACAAGTGCCGCCGATACGGCGGCTGTCAAACGCTGGCTCATGAGAGAAGTCCCCCGAAGCAACAAGTCCCGTCGGCGAAGATAAACGATCCGCTCCGGCCAGTCGATCATCCGGCCGCCTGCGGCTCAGGCAAGCGAGCAGGTGATCATCCCGTCTTCCTGCCAGGGCGTGACCTTGAGCTTCACGCCCATGGCGGCGCCGTAGCCGAGCAGGCGGGGTATGGTCCAGGTTTCGTGGATTTCCTGCGAGGTCAGGTCGAACTGGCCGATCTTGCGGCACTGGGCCAGCACCCAGCCGAAGGGGTCCTTCCAGGTCCGGCTGTTGCCGTCGCCGGTGCTGGTCAGCGCCAGCGCATAGTGGCAGGCGGTGCGGTCGAAGAGCGCCACCAGGGCGATTTCCGGATGGCCGGTCTTTTCGATGATCTGCTTCATGCGCAGGTTGATCGGCGCCATGGTCTTGATGTCGTGCTCGATGTACTCGGCGAGCTTGCCCTGGTTCTTGGCAAACTGGATTGCCAGCAGGTGTGCCTTGACCAGCGGGTCGTTCATCTCGTGCGCGTAGCCGGCATGGTTGCCGAGCATCTTCAGCAGTATGGACATCGAGCGCCCGAGTTCTTCCTCGCGGCCCTCGAAGCCGCTGAGGGTCTTGTACTGGTTGGCGGGGCCTGCGGCGACCTTCGGTGCGTGCGGGGGAACTTCGGCGATGATGGGCGAGCTGCTTGCGGATGTGGTGCTCATGGCGGGTCCTCCTCAAAGTCTGCATTCTGGTCCGTGTCGCGCCGCTTCGTTCGCCCGTGTTTGAGGCGTGGCCACAGGGCGAACGACGGCTTGCGGGGCGGCCTGTTCGGTGGAACTATGGACCTGAATATACTGATCCGCTGCTTCCCGCAATAACCAAGGAAAACAACCATGGCGCAGACTTCCGCAGCCAGCAATTACGCAGGCGTCTGGGACAACCGGCTGGGTTTCGGTCGCAAGACCGCGCTGATCGTGATCGACCTGCTGCAGGGCTACACGCTGAAGGGTGCGCCGCTGTTCGCGCCGGGCGTGGTCAAGGCGGTCAGGGAGATGCCGGAACTGCTCAAGCTGGCCCGGCAGAAGAAGATGCCGGTCATCCATACCCGGGTGTTTTACAACCCCTCGGACTTCATCGACGGCGGGGTCTGGATCCGGAAGGCGCCGGTGCTGAAGAGCCTGGTGCCGGGCAACAAATACGCCGAGTTCTGCAAGGGCGTGGAGCCGGGCAAGGGCGAGCTGGTCATCACCAAGAATTATGCGAGCGCCTTCTTCGGCACCTCGCTGGCGGCCACGCTCACGGCGGCCGGCATCGACACGCTGATGATCACCGGCTGCACCACCTCGGGCTGCATCCGCGCTTCGGCAGTGGATGCCGTACAGCACGGCTTCCGTCCGATCGTGATCCGTGAATGTGTCGGTGACCGCCACGACGGTCCGCATGAGGCCAATCTCTTCGACATCAACGCCAAGTATGGTGATGTCATCAGCAAGGCCGAGGCGCTCGCTTATATCCGCGGCCTCAAGAAGCCCGGCAAGAAGGCGCGTTGACAACAACTGCAAGAGGAAAAGCCATGGCCACCAAAGTCGATCGCAGCAAGCTGACGCAGAGCCCGCACTATGACTATGTGCCGATCATCGACCGGCCGAAGTTCCGGTTGCCGAAGGGCGCCCGCGTTGCCGTCATTCCCTACATCAACATCGAGCATTTTCCGCACAACATCCCGGGAACGGCCATCATTCCCGGTACCCAGCAGTTCAATCCCGATCCGCTGAACTACGGCTGGCGCGACTACGGCAACCGGGTGGGGCTGTGGAGGATGATCGAGCTGATGGACCAGATCGGCATGCGTGGCACGGTCTGCCTCAATTCCGAGATCATCCGCGAGTACCCGCGCATCATCGAGGAGACCAACCGGCGCAAGTGGGCTTTCATCGGCCATGGCATCAACAATGCGCCGGCCAATTTCCTGTCGGGTATCGACGAGAAGAAGGAGCGCGAGATCATCGGCGGCGTGCTGAAGGCGATGGAGAAGGCCATCGGCCGCAAGACCAAGGGCTGGCTCTCGCCGTTCCTGACGCATACCAACAATACGCCGAACATCCTGGCCGACATGGGGGTCGAGTACCTGTGCGATTACACGGCTGACGACCATCCCTTCCCGTTCAACGTGAAGAAGGGCAGCCTGATATCCGTGCCTTACACCGTGGAGCTCAACGACATCCCCGCTTTTGCCAATGTCGGTGTCAGTTCCGAGGCATTTGGCGATATGATTGTCGACCAGTTTGATGTGCTATACAGTGAAGGTGCCGACAACGCCCGCTGCATGCCGATCTGCCTGCATACCTTCTGGGTGGGGCAGCCGAACAAGTTCAAGCACCTCAAGCGGGCCTTTGCGCATATCGCCAGCCACAAGGATGTGTGGCTGACGACCGGCGACGAGGTCAACGACTGGTATCGGAAAAAGCAGTAGCAGGAGCGGCTTCAGCCGCGATACGGAATTGAATTCGCGCCTGAAGGTGCTCCACGGAGCTCGCGCCTGAAGGCGCTCCAACGGGAGTAGAAGATGGCTAAACGCGTACAGGACACCAAGCCCGCGCGCAAGAAGGAAGCGCTGCAGTGGATCAAGGAGAACATCGCGGAGCAGAAGAAGCGCTATGCCGCGATCGTCAAGGAGCAGGATGAGCTGGCACCCCAGCGCGAGAAGTGGGTCCAGGAATTCCTGCAGATCATCCAGACCCGGGGCTTCAACGTCAGCGGCGACATGAAGCGGATCATCAAGCCGAGCGAGATCGCCAAGAAGCCGAAAGGCAAGCACCAGGTTGTTTTTTAAGGAGAAGTACCCGTGGCACGACCGCATATCGAGCCGTACGTCGAACTCGACCACCCATTCAAGAAGTTCGACCTGACCGGCTTCAAGGGAAGTCACTACAAGGTGCTATCCCTCGACAACGACACCGGCGCCTGCACGCTGAAGGTCCGCTTCGATGGCGGCTTCAGGCGCAAGCCCGGCCTCAGCTACTCGGATGCCGAGATCTTCGTCCTCAACGGACAGATCAAGGTCGGCAAGCAGGTCTGGACGGAGGGCCACTACGCCTTCATTCCGGCCGGCATGGCCGTCGGTGCCATCGAGGTGCCGCAGGGCGCCGAAGTGCTGCTGATGTTCAACGACAGCGAACCGAGCTTCGTCGAGAGCGACCAGCATCATCGACTGGCGCTCACCGATGCCTTCTCCTCGGTGAACAGCTATGAAGACCGTCCCTGGGGGCCAGGCAACCTGGTCAGTCCCTCGGTGGCTTCGGGCTGCATGATCAAGGTCCTGCATTACGATGTCATCACCGAGGCGCTGAGCTTCCTGTACTGCATGACGCCGCAGTTTGCCCAGGACAACATCAGCTATCACGACAGTGCCGAAGAGTCGTATCACATCTGGGGTACCTCCTGGATGATGCAGTTCGGCGAACTGCCGACCGGTGGCTACTTCTGGCGGCCGCCGTACATCAACCACGGTTCCTTCCGCTGCAAGTACGGCACCATCGCCTTCGGTCGTACCGATTCGGTGCTCTTCAACTATTTCCACTTCAACCCGTGGACGAACCCGGACGAGAACAAGCTGCGCGCGGCGGCCAACCTCTACCGCAAGCGGCCGATGCTCTACAACTGGGTCAATTCGGATGGCCACAACCATCCGCATGGTCCGCCCGACTTCGAGAACCCCGACTACCACAACGATACGCAGGTACGGCTGCTGCACGACCGGCCGGTCGGCGGCCACGTCGGCAAGAAGCGTCGCAAGTAAGCGTCTGGTGTCGGGCCAGGCCTGCGCCTGGCCCGGATCCAGCCAACCCGCACAGAGGGCCCCGGGCAGCATCGCCAGCGGTGATGTTGCCCGGGGCCGTCGCGCATTGAGGGTGGTCGTACACCCGCCCGGGCGTCAGGAATCTGCATGCCGATACTGTTTCTGACCATTCTCCTGTCCGGGATGGGATTCGGGTTGATCCTGCCCGGTTTCCCCTTTGTGGCGACCAGGCTCGGTGCCTCGTCGGCTGTCGCCACCACGATCCTTGGTCTGTATGCGGTTGGCCAGGTGCTTGCTACCCCTTTCTGGGGACGCATGTCGGACCGCCATGGCCGCAAGCCGCTGCTGCTGATCAGTATCGCCGGTGGCCTGGTCAGTTACCTCATCCTCGCTTTCGCAAGCAACCTGTGGCTGCTGGGCCTTGGCCGCCTGCTGACAGGCCTGATGGGCGGCAGCCTTGCGCTGGCCATGGCCTATGTGTCCGACCTGACCCCGCCCGAGCAGCGCGCGAAGTCGATGGGCTATGTGGGTGGTTCGCTGAGCATGGGCTTCATCGTCGGACCGATGCTCGGTGGCCTGCTCGGTGGCAGGGATGCGGCCAGTGCGACCCTGCTGTGGCCCGGGCTTGCCGCCGTATTCATCAGCGCCGTCATGCTGGTTGGCGCAACGTTCTTCCTGCAGGAGAGCCTGCCGCCGGAAAAGCGTGCCAAGGCCGGTGGCACCCGGGGGCCGGGTGGCTTTGCAGCCCTGCGGCTCGTGCTCGCCCGGCCACTGCTGGCGCAGATCGTGCTGGTCGGGTTCATGGTCTATCTGGCCATGGCGCTGTTCGAGTCCATCTTCCCCTTCTGGGCCGGCGCGCGTTTTGACTGGGGGCCGCGCCAGATCGGCATGAGCTTTACCTATCTCGGGGCTGTCGTGGCCGTCATCCAGGGCCTGCTGGTTGGCCGGCTGGTGCCGGTCTTCGGTGAGGGCCGGCTGCTGATCGCCGGGCTGGTCTGTTACATCTTCGGCCTGCTGGTCATGAGCCAGGCACCGACCTGGCCAGTGATGATCTTCGGCATTACCTTCACGACGGCCGGCAGCGCACTGTACATGACCACGATTACCAGCCTGGTGTCCCAGCAGGCGGGGGAGTCCGAGCGCGGCCTGGTACTCGGTACCTACAACTCCGGCAGCTGGGCCGGGCGGGCGCTGGGTCCGCCGCTGACCGGCCTGCTGTTCGACGCCATGGGCGTGAATGTCCCGCTCTATGTGGCGGCGCTCATCTTGCTGCCTTGCATTGGCATATTGCTGGGCATCGTCGCGCGGACCAAAAAGACGCACGAAAAGGGCTAATCCGCTTGGCCCGGACCGGCGAAGTGCATATATTCCGGGGAAGAGGCGGCCTGGTCTCTCGCGCCACCCCCGGCGGGCCTTAACCATTCAGTTCGAGGAAGTCTGCATGTACATCAATTTCTGGTACCCCATGGCCACCACTGCCGAACTCACCGACCAGCCGCGCAAGGTGCGCGCGCTTGGCCAGGACTTCGTGGTGTTCCGGGATTCACAGGGCAAGGCCCGCTGCCTGGCCAATACCTGTACGCACCGCGGCGGTTCGCTGGCTGGCGGCAAGATCAAGGGCGACTGCATCCAGTGCCCGTACCACGGCTGGCAGTTCAATGGCGAGGGCGAGTGCCAGAAGATCCCCTCGCTCGGCTCGAAGGCCAGCATCCCCGGACGGACCCGCATCGATGCCTATCCGGTCGATGAGCGCTACGGGCTGGTGTTCGCCTTCCTCGGCGACCTGCCGGAAGCCGAGCGCCCGCCGATCCTTGAAATCAGGGAGTGGGGGCAGGAAGGCTGGCGGACGACCTTGCAGGACTACCATCTGAATGGCTACTACGAGCGTTCGATCGAGAACGGCATCGATCCGGCGCACAACGAATACGTGCACGATACCCATGGCTTCAGCGGCGAGCGCGAAGAGGAATACAAGATCGGCGACATGCGCGTCGAGGACAATGCGCCCTGGGGGCGTGGCTTCTGGCACACCTTCCAGGCGCCGCCACTGCAGGGCGACCTGAAGAAGTATCGCGCCGGCGAGGGCTCGCTGGAGGCAGGTACCGGCTACCACGGCACCAACCAGGTCTGGACCTATATCCATCCTGGTCCGAATTTCTTCATCCATCAGTACCTGTATGAGCGGCCGATCGACGAGAAGAGCACGCACCTCTACCTGGTCTGCGCGCGGAATTTCTCGCTCGAGGAAAAGACCGATGCCTACGTCATCGAGCGCAACCAGTATGTCGCCAACCAGGATGTGAAGATCATCCAGGAACTGCACCCGATGGTGACACCGGACAAGAACACCAAGGAGTACATGGTGCCCTCCGACCAGTGCATCCTCGACTACCGGGCCAGGCAGAAGGAGTGGGCGGCGAGGGGCTGGAAGATCGACATGCAGGCGGTTGCCGCCACCGGTGAGCGTGTCGCCTACGCAATCCCGAGTCCGGCTCGTCGCCAGCACAAGGGCTGGGTGCTCGACGCGGTACCGCTGGCCGATCCGGCGAAGTACGCGGAGAAGCGTGACGAGATCAAGGCGGTCGTCTGATTCCCGCTGCGGGGGCACTGAATGGACCGTGAAGGGGACCGGGGCGGAATCGACCGGCGTGAGCTTGTCCGTGGCAGCGCCGCTCTCGCGGTGATGGGAACCCTTGTCGGCCGGATTGCGGCAGCGGCTGAAGGCGAGCCGCTGCCGAAACCGGCCGATCAGCAGACCACGGTGCTGATCACCGGCGCCAGCCGAGGCATCGGCCTCGAGTTCGCCCGTCGTTATGCGGAGCGCAACTGGCGGGTGATCGCCACCTGCCGCGATCCGCAGGCGGCGGCAGCCCTGCAGGCGCTGGCTGCCAGGCATGCAAACGTGGTCATCGAGGCGCTGGACGTGCTCGACCACGCCGGCATCGATGCGCTCGCCGCACGCCTTGCCAGCCAGCCGGTCGATATCCTGCTCAACAATGCCGGCATCGGCGGCGGCATGGAAAACCAGCTGTTTGGCCGCCTGAACTATGCGACCTTCAACGAGGTGATGGCGGTCAACGCCATCGGTCCGATGAAGGTCTGCGAGGCCTTCGTCAAGCACGTGGAAGCGAGCCGCCTGCGCAAGATGATGACGGTATCGAGCAGCCAGGGCTCGATCGGCAGCGTGGATGCGCCGCGCCTTTACTGGTACCGGTCGAGCAAGTCGGCCGTGAACATGCTGATGGCCAACCTGGCCCTGCAGCTCAAGAACCGCGGCATCATCGTCGGGCTGGTTACGCCCGGCGCCACCGATACGGATTTCATGAAGGGCCTGCCGAAGAAGATGCTGCGCCCGGTTGCCGATGCGGTGGCCGACATGGCGCGCGAGATAGACCGTTTCGACCTGTCCATGAGCGGGCAGTTCCTGGACACGAAAGGCCAGATAATCCCCTGGTAGCCGCCGGATTTTTTTCAGGAGAGTGACGATGATCGGGAGACTCGGTCGCTGCCTCGCGCTGCTGCTTGCATTGTGGATGACTGTCGCCACGGCCAGCCTGGCCCGTGCCGAAGACTACGTGCCGACGGTGCTGATCACCGGTGCCAATCGCGGTATCGGCCTCGAGCTGGCGCGGCAATATACGGCGCGGGGCTGGAAGGTGATTGCAACCGCACGCAAGCCGGCCGAGGCCGCCGAGCTCAGGGCGCTCGCCGCCGGCAGCGATGGCCGGCTCGTTGTCGAGGCGCTGGATGTCACGGACCTTGCCGCGATCGATGTACTGGCTGCGAAGTACCAGGGCCAGCCGGTCGACGTGCTGTTCAACAATGCCGGCATCACCGGTAGCGGGAATAGCCAGATCTTCGCGAAAAAGATGGACTGGCCGGTGTACGAGCAGGTGCTGCGCACCAATGTGATCGGGCCGCTGAAGATGGCCGAGGCTTTCCTGCCGCACATACTCGCCAGCCAGCAGAAGAAGATCAGCAACGTGTCGAGCAGCCAGGGTTCGATCGGCAGCACGAAGAACGGCATGCTGTATTTCTACCGGCCGAGCAAGGCGGCGCTGAACATGGAGATGCGCAATCTGGCGATCCAGCTGAAGAGCAAGGGCGTTTCGGTGGCGCTGATCGATCCGGGTCCGGTCGACACCGACATGATGAGCATGTTGCCCAAGAGGATGCTGCGTCCGGTGACCACGGCCGGCAGCGACCTGATCCGCATCACCGACCAGCTCAGTGTGGAAAACAGCGGAACCTTCTGGACCTTCGACGGCAGCGTCCTGCCCTGGTTGGAGCGGCCGTAGGAGCGGCTTCCGCCGCGATCATTCTCCCGAACCGGGATGGGATCGCGGCTGAAGCCGCTCCTACTGCCGCTGCCTGCCCGGCTAGCCGGGATATTGCGCGAGGCCGGCCAGTGAGCGCTTGACGCCGGTTTCAGCCCTGGCGGTGATGGCACCGCTCTGCATGTCCAGCTTGGCGACCGTGCCGGTGAAGAAATTGCCCAGCAGCAGCACGCCCGGCTCCTGCAGCGGTATCACGGTGGCCCAGCCCGGTCCCGGCAGGTCCCAGCTCTTGATCAGTTCGGCATTCGGCTGCAGGTGATCGAGCTTGAAGCCGGTCTTGAAGTTCGCCTTCATGTACAGGAGCGTGCCGTCCGGCAGATGCTGGGCCAGCAGGGCCATCTCGCCAGCGCCCGGCTGCAGCGTGATCAGGTCCGGCAGCTGCCTGTCGGCGACGATGTCGTACTGGAAGACGCGCGTCCCGGTTTCCGAGCAGTACACCAGGGTGCGGTCGTCCGGTGCCAGGCTCGCCGTGGTCACGCCGAGGAAGCCGGCCATGCCGCCGTGGGTTTCCGTTGCGTACTCCTTCAGCAGCTTGCCATCCGGCGTGAACCTGAAGACGTGCCCGTCGCCAAACCGGTCGCTGCCGGGCATCTTGGCCAGCGTGGTGCCGAGCGGGCGTTCCGGCGGCAGCTTGATGGTGTTGCCGACCAGGTGTTCACCGAGCAGCACACTGCCGTCGGCGGTGAAATTGATGTTGGAGAAGGAGCGAGCGCCGAAGCTGATCCGCGGCAGCTCCTGGCCATCCGGGCCGTAGCGCAGCACGGCGTGGGCATTGCAGTCGAAGGCCCACAGGGTCTTGTCCGGGCCAAAGCGCAGGCCGGCGATGAGGTGGGTGGTGCCGCTGGTCCACAGCACGCCCTTTTCGTTGAGGTTGCTGTCGTACTGGATGATCCGGCCATCGCCGGCATGGTCGTCATCGGCGCGGTTGAGCAGGGTGGCGCCGACGAGGATATCGCCCTTTGCGAAGGGCTTGATGGTGGACACGTTAGCCATGGCTTGTTCTCCGGACCTGTAGACAGGCCTGCATTCTACAGGCTGGATTCTGTCACCATCAGCCCGCGTGCCGGGGGCCGCCGGGTTGCCCGTTACGTGGCCAGCACACTATGCTTCGCGCATGGAAAGCCAGATTTACAACGTCAATGTCGTCGCCCGCACCATCCTGCCCACCCCGGCAGAGGTCAAGGCACAGTATCCCCTGACGCCGGCGCTGGAGGGCTTCGTGCTGCGCAGCCGGCGGGTCCTGCAGAACATCATCGACGCGCGCGACCCGCGGCTGTTCGTCGTGGTCGGGCCCTGTTCGGTCCACGATGTTCCGGCCGCCATGGACTATGCGCGGCGGCTCAAGCCGCTGGCCGATGCGCTAAGTGACACGCTGGTGCTGGTCATGCGCGTCTATTTCGAGAAACCGCGCACCACGGTGGGCTGGAAGGGCCTGATCAACGACCCGGACATGGACGATTCCTTCCACATCGAGAAGGGCATCGGCATCGCGCGCAAGCTGCTGCTCGATCTGGCCGAACTCGGCCTGCCGACCGCCACCGAGGCGCTGGATCCGATCATGCCGCAGTACCTCGGCGACCTGATCACCTGGAATGCGATCGGCGCACGCACCACCGAGTCGCAGACGCACCGGGAGATGGCCAGCGGCCTGTCCACGCCGGTGGGCTTCAAGAATGGTACCGATGGTTCGCTGGTGGTTGCGATCAACGCGCTCAAGTCGGCGCGCCAGCCGCATCATTTCCTCGGCATCAACGAGGATGGCCGCTCGGCCGTCATGCAGACGCGCGGCAACAACTACGGCCATGTGGTGTTGCGCGGTGGCGCCGGGCGCACCAACTACGATTCAGTCAGCGTCGCGCTGTGCGAGCAGGCGCTGCAGAAGGCCGGCCTGCCCGATCGCATCGTCATCGACTGCAGTCACGGCAACTCGAACAAGGATCCCTCGCTGCAGCCGCTGGTGGC